>DATGKF010000087.1:0-9669 GCA_035294785.1 Caulobacteraceae bacterium
GGGCGGCCGTCTCCGCGTCCACCAGGTCGCCGATCGCCTCCGCCTGGCTGAGATCCAAGCGGCCGTTCTCGAACGCCCGGCGCGTGAACTCACCTGGCGCCGCCAGCCGCAGCCCGAGCGCGAGCAGCGCTTCGGTCACGCCATCGACGACCGCCGGCCCGCCGTGCAGCTGAAGCTCCACCACGTCTTCGCCCGTGTAGCTGCCCGGCCCCGGGAAAGCGAGCACCAGCGCTTCGTCGAGCACCGCCCCGTCGTCGGGCCGTCGCAGCCAGCGGACCCCCATGCCGCGGCCAACCACCGCCGCCTCGCCGGTGAGCGTCGCCAGGGCCTGGCGCGCGGCTGGCCCGGAGAGGCGCACGACCGCGACGGCCGCCCTCCCCGGCGCGCTCGCCAACGCAAAGATGGTGTCGGCCATCGCCGGGCTAGCGTTTGGTCCCCGCCGCCGCGGCCATGAGCTTGGCGAACTGCTCCTGCGCGGCGCCGCCGAAGGCGAGCCACCCCTTCATCAACTCTTCGGGCTGCAGCGCCGCCATGTTGGCGCTCATCCGCGCCTGCATCTCGGTCACGAGACTCTCGTTGAGCGCGGTGAGGTCGGGCAGCCCGAGCGCCGCCCGCGCCTCCTGCGGCGTGCAATCCACCTCGATCGTCACCTTCATCGCCGGTCCTCCTCAGGGCCTCGAGCGCGCCCACGACTTTGTTATGGGCCATCCGCGACCGGCGGGCATAGTAGCAAACGCCAAGCGCCGCCCACGGAGACCGAAATGCCAGCGCCCTTACGAATCAAGACGCCCGATGGCGCATTCGAGGCCTACGTCGCGCAGCCCTCGGCGCCGCCGGCGCCGGCCGTCGTCGTCATCCAGGAGATCTTCGGCGTGAACGCCGTCATGCGCGGCATCGCCGACACCTACGCCAGGCAAGGCTATCTGGCTGTTTGTCCTGATCTTTTCTGGCGGATCGAGCCGGGCATTGACATCACAGACCAGTCGGAAGCCGAGTGGAAGCGCGCCTTCGAGCTCTTCAACGCCTTCGACGTGGAAACCGGCGTTCGCGACATCGCCGCGACGATCGGCGCTGTTCGCGGCGACGCGCGCTGCAACGGCAAGGTCGGCGTGGTCGGCTTCTGCCTGGGCGGCCTTCTCGCCTACCTCGCCGCGGTCCGGACAGACGCGGACGCGAGCGTCGGCTACTACGGCGTCGGCATCGAACGCTACACCGGCGAGGCGGAGAAGCTGGTCAATCCGCTGATGCTGCATATCGCCGAGGATGACCAGTTCACGCCCAAGCCGGCGCAAGAGCTCATCAACAGCGCGCTGAAGAACCACTCCTGCGTGACGCTCCACGCCTACCCGGGCCGCGACCACGCCTTCGCGCGGCCCGGCGGCGAGCACTATGACGCGGCGGACGCGGCGACCGCCGCGCGCCGCACGCTCGATTTCTTCAAGAAAAACCTGGGTTAGACGCCATGCTCGCCATTCGCGCCGCCCGCACTGGCGGGCCAGACGTCCTCGAAGCCGTCGACCTGCCGGTCCCGGAGCCTGGCCCGGGCCAGTTGCGCATCCGTCACCACGCCATCGGCCTCAACTTCATCGACACCTACTTCCGCTCCGGCCTCTACCCGGCGCGCATGCCGGCGGTGCTCGGCCAGGAGGGCGCCGGCGTCGTCGACGCGACCGGCGAAGGCGTCGAGGGCTGGGCGGTCGGCGACCGGGTCTACGCGGGACAGGCGGGCGCCTACGCCGAATTCACCGTGGCGCCCGCCGCACGGGCGATTCGCCTGCCAGACAACGTTTCGTTCGAGGTCGCGGCGGCCGGGATGCTCAAAGGCATGACAGCGGAGTTCCTGCTCCGGCGCTGCTACCCGTTGCGGTCCGGCGAGACGATCCTGGTGCACGCCGCAGCCGGGGGGGTGGGCGCGATCCTGGTGCAGTGGGCGAAAGCGATCGGCGCCGTCGTCATCGGCGCCGTTGGTTCCGAGGCCAAGGCGGAGCTCGTCCGGGGTTACGGCTGCGACCACGTCATCCTCTACCGCGATGAGGACGTCGCCGCCCGCGTTCGCGAGATCACCGACGGCAAGGGCGTCCCGGTCGCCTACGACTCGGTCGGGAAAGACACCTTCGAAGGGACGCTGGCCAGCCTCGCCAGGCGTGGGGTGTTCGTGAGCTTTGGCAACGCATCGGGCCCGGCCCCGGCGGTCGAGCCGATCCGTCTGATGCGCGCAGGCTCGCTGTTCTTCACCCGCCCGACGATGGCCGACTACACGGCCACGCGCGAGGATCTCGACCAGAGCGCCGGCGCCTTGTTTGCCGTGCTCGCTTCTGGGGTGGTCAAGGTCGAGATCGGCCAGACCTTTGCGCTCAGCGACGCGCGCCGGGCGCACGAGGCGCTGGAATCCCGGGCGACGATCGGTTCGACCGTGCTCTTGCCCGGCTAGCGTTGCTACTTGGTCATCGCCGCCTGGAGCGCCGGCCGGGCGTTCAGCCGGGCGTGGTAATCGGCGACCGTGCTTGGGTAGCGGTCGGTGAGCCCGAAGGCAGCGCCAAGGCCCAGCGCATAGCCGACCGAGATGTCCGCGGCCGTGAAGTCGCCGGCGAGGTAGTCGCCCTTCTCCAGCTGCTTCTCGACCGCGCCGAGACGACGGATGAACATGCTCTTGGCGGCTTCGGTAGTGAAGTTGTCGCGCTGGCCCTCCGGCGCGCCGAACTGGGTGGCGATCACCGGGTTCATGTAGGCGGCGAGCGAAGCCTCGCCGAAGGTGACGAACTGCAGATAGTCCGCGAAGCGCGGGTGATCCGCTTTCAGGGCCAGCGGCGTCGGGCCGTAGCGTTCGGTGATGTACTGCATGATGGCGGTCGACTCGCCCATCCGCACCTCGCCGTCGCGGAACCCGGGGAAAGCGCCGAGCGGATTGGCGTCGAGGAATTCCGCGCTCGGTTGGCCGAAGGTCTCCGGCCTGACCTCGTAAGGCAGGCCCATCTCTTCGCAGAGCCAGACCAGCCGCAGCGAACGGGTCCTCGGGGCGTGATAGATCGTCAGCATCGGCGCTCCCCCGTCACTGTTGGCGTGACGTGTCCATCGACTGGAAGAATTCGGCGTTGTTCTTCGTCTGCCTCAGCTTGTCGAGCAGGAACTCGATGGCGTCCTGCGCGCCCATCGGCGCCAGGATGCGGCGCAGCACGTGGATCTTGGCCAGCTCGTCCTTGGGCGTGATCAGCTCGTCCTTGCGGGTGCCGGACTTCAGGATGTCGATGGCCGGGTAGATCCGCTTGTCGGCGACCTTGCGGTCGAGGACGATTTCCGAGTTACCCGTCCCCTTGAACTCCTCGAAGATCACCTCGTCCATGCGGCTGCCGGTGTCGATCAGCGACGTCGAGATGATGGTCAGCGACCCGCCCTCCTCGACGTTCCGCGCCGCGCCGAAGAAGCGCTTCGGCCGTTGCAGGGCGTTGGCGTCGACGCCGCCTGTCAGCACCTTGCCCGACGAGGGCACCACGGTGTTGTAAGCGCGCCCGAGCCTGGTGATGTTGTCCAGCAGGATCACGACGTCACGCTTGTGCTCGACCAGCCGTTTGGCTTTTTCGATCACCATTTCAGCCACTTGCACGTGGCGCGTCGCCGGCTCGTCGAAGGTCGATGCGATCACCTCGCCCTTCACCGTGCGCTGCATGTCTGTGACTTCCTCCGGCCGCTCGTCGACCAGAAGCACGATCAGGTAGCATTCCGGGTGATTGTGGGCGATCGCCTTGGCGATGTTCTGCATCATGATCGTCTTACCGACCCGGGGCGGCGAGACGATGAGGCAGCGCTGGCCCTTGCCGAGCGGAGCGACGATGTCGATCACTCGGCCGGACCGATCCTTCAGCGTCGGGTCGTCGATCTCCATGTTCAAGCGCTCTTCGGGATAGAGCGGCGTCAGGTTGTCGAAGGCCACCTTGTGGCGGACGTTCTCCGGCGGCTCGAAGTTGACCTGGGTGACGTTGACGAGGGCGAAGTAGCGCTCGCCCTCGCGCGGAGAGCGGACCCCGCCCTCCACGGTGTCGCCGGTGCGCAGGCCAAAGCGGCGAATCTGAGAGGGCGAAATGTAGATGTCGTCGGGGCCGGAGAGGTAGTTGGCCTCCGGGCTCCTGAGGAAGCCGAAGCCGTCCTGCAGCACCTCCAGGGTGCCGGAGCCGGTGATGTCGACGCCTTCCTCAGCGACGGACCTGAGGATGGCGTACATGATGTCCTGCTTGAGCATCGAGTTGGCGTTCTCGATCTCCAGCGCCTCGGCGAAGGCGACCAGGTCGGCCGCGGGCTTCTCCTTCAGCTCCTGCAGCGACATGCGGGTCAGGCCCATGGCGGCGATCGCCTGGGCCGCTGCCGAGGGCTCTTCCGGCCCTTCGGCAGCCTCGCTCGCGTCGACGTCGGCGTCGGTGATGAGGTCCGGCTCGTCGCGGGGGGCCAGCGTGTCGGTTTGAATGTCGGTCATATTGAACTCTGATGTGATGGTGTATGGGGCCGCCTCTCGCGGCGGCCGGATGCGCCCGGCGTACGGCCGGGACGGGGCCTCTTAGCAAGCGCCGCGACAGGGCCTCGGCGCAAAAGGGAGGATCAGACGGGATTCCGCGGGCTGGGGCTCGGCGCGGAGTGTCTGATGAAGGAGAGGGCGCGGCCGGCGGCGAACCACCAGCGCTTCAGTAAAGAGCGGAACCACACCCTGCGCTCGGCGTCAAGCGCGGCCGACGGGTTCAGGCGTGCAATCCGAACTTTGTCGTCGCGGCGATCACGATCACGATCGCGGCCAGAAACGGCAGCTCGTTGGTCATCCGCCAGAAACGCTGCGAGCGCTTGTTCCGCCCTTCGGCGAAGGCGCGGCGGGCGCCCGCGAGGTAGCCATGCCAGGCGCTCAAGGCCGCGACCCCGACGATCTTGGTCAGGAACCAGGGCGCGAGCCAGAAGTGGGGACCGATCCGCGCCAGATCAACCCAGATCAGCGCGCCGCCGAAAACGAAGACGAGGACCATCGCCGGATTGATGATGATTCTCAGCAGCTTGACCTCCATCACCTTGAAGGTCTCGTCCAGCTCGGAGCCGGCTGCGGCGCCGCTGTGGTAGGCGAAGAGGCGGGGCAGGTACATCATCCCGGCCATCCAGGCGATCACGGCGATGATGTGGAGGCCGCGGACGACGTTGTAGAACAGGATCGAGTCCTGGATCATGCAGCGCCCCCTTCCGCGCGGTACGGACACTTCCGCCAGCCCGCGCCGCAGGTAAAGTCCGATCCGGGCGCCGCGCCGCCGCTCCGGTCGAGCGCACCGACGATCAACCCAGCCAGACCCTCGATGAAGGCCGGCTGGAGGCTGAGCGTCGGCGCGCGGATGTAGGCGGGCGAGCCGGCCGCCTCGGCGGCGCGCCGATAGTCGTGGTCGAGTTCGATCAACGTCTCAACATGCTCTGACACAAAGGCGATCGGGCTCACGATCACGCCAAGGCCCTGTCTCGCCGCCGCCGTGATCTCATCGACGGTCGTCGGTCCCAGCCAGCGCATGGGTCCGACCCGGCTCTGATAGGCGATCCGCCAGTCGAACGGGCGGCTGAGCCTGGCCGCGACCGCTTCGGCGCTGGCCTCGACCTGCGCGGCGTAAGGGTCGCCGCGCTGGACGACGATTTCAGGCAGGCCGTGAGCCGAGAAGATCAGGCGCACCCCTTCGGGGGCGCCCGCGCCGCGCCAGGCCTCCTCGATGCGCGCCGCGTGCGCGGCGACGAGACCGTCCAGCGTCGGATAGCAACAGATGGCGCGGACACGGCCCGGCCCGCGGTAGGCGCGCGCCCACGCCGCCAGCGACGAGGCCGTTGTCGTCGTCGAGAACTGGGGATAGAGCGGCAGGAGCACGATCTCGTCCGGCGCGAACGCGCGCACCGCCGCCGCCGTCTCCGCCGTCAAGGGCCGCCAATAGCGCATCGCGACAAAGACCTTCGCCTCTGACTCCATCAGCCGCCCGGCAAGCGCCGTCTCGAGCGCGCCAGCTTGCGCCGCCGTCTCTGCAGTCAGCGGCGAGGCGCCGCCCATCAGGGCGTAGTTCGCCTTCGCCGTGTGCGCGCGACCCGCCGCAATCAGCGCCGCCAAGGGATAGCGCACGGGCGCAGGGGCGCCGATGATGGCCGGATCGGCGAAGAGGTTGAACAGGAAAGGCCGCACCGCATCCAGGCTGTCCGGGCCGCCCAGGTTGAACAGCACGACCGCGACCCGCCCCCTCGCCATCAGCCCCGCCGCCAGCCTGTCACGCGTTCGACGGCGCGGCCGATGTGCTCGACCGGCGTCGTCGGCAGCACCCCGTGACCGAGATTGAAGACCCACGGCCCGTCGCCCCACGCCGCGAGCAGCGCGTCCACCGCCTCGTCCAGCACCGCGCCGCCGGCGAGCAGCGCCTGCGGGTCGAGCGCTCCCTGGACCGTCAGTCTTTTCTGCAGCTTACGACCCAGCGCCGGCGAGAAACCGGTGCCGAGACCGATGGCCTGCACGCCGGTCGCCTCCACATAGGGCTCGACCAGCGACTCCGTCGCGCCGCGCGGGAAGCCGATCACGGGCGCCGTCACGCCAGCGCTTCGGAGCGCTGTCACGATCCGCGTGTGCGGGCGCACGACGAGCCGCTCGAACACCGGCGCGGACAGATGCTCCGCCCAGGATTCGAAGATCTGCACCGCCTGAGCGCCCGCCTCCACCTGCATGGCCAGGTAGCGCCACGTTGCTTCGGCGACGATGTCGACCAGTTCGCCAACCGCCTCCAGATTGACTGACGCATGCGCCCGCGCCGCCTCGCGGGCGGCCTCCCCGCCGCGCCCCTGAAGCATGTAGGTGGCGACGGTCCAAGGACCGCCGGCAAAGCCGATCAGCGCCCTCTCCGGCTCCAGGACGGCGCGCACGCGACGCGCCGTCTCGCCGATCGGCGCGAGGCGTCCGGTCGAGGCTTCCACCTCGGCGGCCAGCGACTCCAGCGATGGCAGCTCGCCCATCCGCGGCCCTTCGCCGGCTTCGAACCAGACCTTCTGGCCGAGCGCGAGCGCGATGGGCACGATGTCGGAGAAGAGGATCGCGGCGTCGTAAGCGAAGCGTCGCATCGGCTGCAGCGTGATTTCCGATGCGATCTCTGGATCGAAGCACAGGCTCAGAAAGTCGCCCGCCCGCGCGCGTAGCGCACGGTATTCGGGCAGGCATCGCCCCGCCTGGCGCATGAACCAGATGGGCGGGCGCTCCAGCACCTCGCCGTTCAGGGCTCGCAGCAATCTCGGTTCCGAGGCATTGGCCATGCGGCCCCATAAAGCGGTTCGCTTGCAAACGCTCAAGCGTCTCGGGCGATGAGCCCTCTACTCCTCCAGTAAGAGAGATAAGACTCTTTGGAAGAAGAGGCTGGAGGGCGGGAAAGCGGGGATAGTCGCCGGCGTCCGCCGTGCGCGCGCGGCGGCGCCAAGTCTATGCAGCGGCCATACACGGTGCGACCCAGTGGCTGTGAATCGCGTGGATGAAGGCCGAACCCATTGACGATGGTTAACGATTCGTTAACGCCAGCGGGCGCCGCTCGGGGCGCCGGTCGGACCGTCCCAGGGCGGGGATGACCGCGGCGCTACCGGAGCCGCTCGCGGTCTGACGGGTGGGCGGTTAGCGCCCCTGTCCACCGCCGGCCTTGGCAAAGCGGCCGCGAGCGGCTTTTCTCGCGGCGAAAGCGCCAAGGGGCGCACCGCGCGTTAAGGTCTGGTTAACCATGTATCAACAGCCGCGCGGCCCGGCCGTGAAGCGATGAGCCAGTCGACGCGCTTCGCGACCTATTTCCATATTCACCTGGTCTCCGACTCGACCGGTGAGACGCTGAACGCCATGGCGCGAGCGGTGTGCGCCCGCTTCGACGACGTCCTGCCGATCGAACACATCTATTCGCTGGTGCGCTCGCCGCGCCAGCTCGAGCGCGTGGTGCGCGAGATCGAGGCGGCGCCGGGCGTCGTCCTGCACACGATCGTCGACAAGGCGCTGCGGGCCCAGCTCGAGGAGGGGTGCCGGGCCCTCGATATGCCGTGCATCGCCGCCCTCGATCCGTTGGTCGCCTCGCTGGCCCGCTATCTCGGCGCATCGATCTCGACTCGCGTCGGCGCCCAGCACGCTCTCGACCACGACTACTTCAACCGCATGGACGCGCTGGCCTACGCCATCAGCCATGACGACGGGCACGCGACTCAGGATCTCGAGGCGGCCGACGTCGTGCTGGTCGGAGTCAGCCGCACATCGAAGACGCCGACGTGCATCTATCTCGCCCACCGCGGCGTGCGCGCGGCCAACGTGCCGCTGGTGCCCGGCGCCGAGCCGCCGGCGCAGCTCTTTCAGCTGAAGCGGGCGACGGTGGTCGGTCTGACCGTCTCGCCCGACCGGCTGATCCAGATTCGCCGCAACCGCCTTTCCAACCTGCGCGAGGAGCGCGAGAGCGCCTATGTCGACCTCGAGCAGGTGCGCTCGGAGATCGTGCGCGCGCGTCGGATGTTCGAGAAGTATGGCTGGCCGGTGATCGACGTGACGCGTCGCTCGGTCGAGGAGACGGCCGCGGCCGTGATCAACGTGATGACGGCCGGCGGCGGCCAGGTCGAAGTGCTCTCATGATCGTCCTGGCCTCCACCAGCGCGGTGCGTCGCCGCCTGTTGGCCGCCGCCGGCGTGCCGTTCGAAGCGGCGGGCTCGGGTGTGGACGAAGCTTGCGTCAAGGCGGGGCTGACAGGATCGCCGCCGGCCATCGCCGCGGCGCTGGCGGACGCCAAGGCGCTCGCCGTCTCACGGCGCCGGCCGGACGCGCTCGTCATCGGCGCCGACCAGACGCTGGAGTGCGATGGGCGCCTGTTCGACAAACCGGCCGACCTCGCCGAGGCCGCGGCGCGGCTGCGCCTGCTGCGCGGCCGGCGCCATGCGCTGCACGCCGGGCTGGCGCTGGCCAGGGGCGGCGCGGTCATCTGGCGAACGCTGGCGACGACGACCCTGGAAATGCGCGACGTCAGCGACGCCTTCATCGACGCCTATCTGGCGCGCAATCCAGGCCCGGCGCTGGCCACGGTCGGCGCCTACGAGCTGGAGGGCGAGGGCGCGCAATTGTTCGCCTCGGTCGAGGGCGACTATTTCGCGGTGCTTGGCCTGCCGCTGCTGCCGCTCCTGGAGGTTCTCCGCGCCGAAGGGGCGCTCCCCGCGTGAGCGGCATCGGCGCGCGAACCCGCCTGGCGGGCGTCATCGGACGGCCGGTCGACCATTCGCTCAGCCCGTTGATCCACAACGCCTGGATCGCCGCGACGGGCCTGGATGCGGTCTACGTCGCCGTCAGCCCATCCGAGGACTGGATCGCGCCGTTCATCAACGGCTGCCGCGGCGGCAGCATCTCCGGTTTCAACGTCACCCTGCCCTTTAAGGCCCAGGCGCTGACGCTCGCCGACGAGGCCAGCGAGCGGGCCTGGCGCGCTGGGGCGGCCAACCTGCTGCTGTTCCGCGAGGACGCCTCGATCTGGGCCGACAATTCCGACGGCGACGGACTGCTCGCCGCCTTCGCCGCCCAGGCGCCGGGGTTCGTCTTCGCCGGGGCGACGATCGCGCTGCTGGGTGCGGGCGGCGCGGCCCGCGGCGCCGCCGCGACGCTGCTGGGCGCAGGCGCGGCCGCCGTCCGCCTGGTCA
>DATGKF010000088.1:0-3969 GCA_035294785.1 Caulobacteraceae bacterium
GTCCCCGCGTCGCTTCAGAGCAGCGGCACCAGGAGCAGGGCGACGATGTTGATGATCTTGATGAGCGGGTTGATGGCGGGGCCGGCGGTGTCCTTGTAAGGGTCGCCGACGGTGTCGCCGGTCACGGCCGCCTTGTGGGCCTCGGAGCCCTTGCCGCCGTAGTTGCCCTCTTCGATGTACTTCTTGGCGTTGTCCCAGGCGCCGCCGCCGGCCGTCATCGAGATGGCGACGAAGAGGCCGGTGACGATCACGCCGACCAGCATCGCCCCGAGCGCCGAGAAGGCGTTGGCCTTCTGGCCGATCCAATAGATGACGAAGAAGAAGACCACCGGCGAAGCGACGGGCAGCAGCGACGGCACGATCATCTCGCGGATGGCCGCGCGGGTGAGGATGTCGACCGCGCGGCCGTACTCCGGCTTGACCTCATAGGTCATGATGCCGGGGTTTTCCCGGAACTGGCGGCGCACCTCCTCGACGACGGAACCCGCCGCGCGGCCGACCGCGGTCATCGACAGGCCGCCGAAGAGGAACGGCAGGAGGCCGCCGAACAGCAAGCCCACGACCACGTAGGGGTTGGAGAGGTCGAACGCGACCGCCTTCACGTCGGCGAAGAACGGGTACTGGCCGGCGTGCGCCGAGAAGAACTTCAGATCCTGGGTGTAGGCGGCGAAGAGGACGAGCGCGCCCAAGCCCGCCGAGCCGATGGCGTAGCCCTTGGTGACGGCCTTGGTGGTGTTGCCGACCGCGTCGAGAGCGTCGGTGGAGACCCGCACCTCGCCAGGCAGACCGGCCATTTCAGCGATGCCGCCGGCGTTGTCGGTCACCGGGCCGAAGGCGTCGAGCGCGACGATGAAGCCCGCCAGCGACAGCATGGTCGTCGTGGCGATGGCGATGCCGAAGAGGCCCGCGAGGTTATAGGTGACGAGGATGCCGGCGATGATGACGAGGGCCGGCAGCGCGGTGGACTCCAGCGAAACCGCCAGGCCCTGGATCACGTTGGTGCCATGGCCAGAGACGGACGCCGCGGCGATCGACCTGACCGGACGAAAGCCGGTGCCGGTGTAGTATTCGGTGATCACCACGATGGCGGCGGTGACCGCCAGGCCCACCAGGCCGCAGCCGAACAAGCGCGTGGAATCGACCATCATCCCGTTGGCGCTGATGGGCGCGGGGACGAGCGTGTGGATGACCCACCAGACCGCGCCGACCGACAGGAGGCCGGTGACGATCAGGCCCTGGTAGAGGGCGCCCATGATGTTCTTCGACTTGCCCAGCCGCACGGCGAAGGAGCCGATGATCGAGGTGACGATGCAGACGCCGCAGACCGCGAGCGGCAGGAGCATCATCGCTCCTTCCGAGGGCGTGCCGGCGAAGAAGATCGCCGCCAGCACCATCGTGGCGACGGTGGTCACCGCGTAGGTCTCGAACAGGTCCGCGGCCATGCCGGCGCAGTCGCCGACGTTGTCGCCCACGTTGTCGGCGATGGTCGCGGCGTTGCGGGGGTCGTCCTCGGGAATGCCGGCTTCGACCTT
This sequence comes from Caulobacteraceae bacterium, assembly GCA_035294785.1. Lineage (GTDB taxonomy): Bacteria > Pseudomonadota > Alphaproteobacteria > Caulobacterales > Caulobacteraceae > Poindextera. Next base: position 1,533 of record DATGKF010000088.1, read on the forward strand.
GCCCACCATGTCGCCGCCGACGTCGGCGCCCTTGGTGCAGATGCCGCCGCCAAGACGGGCGAAGATGGAGATAAGGCTGGCGCCGAAGCCTAGCGCCACAAGCGAGTCGACCACTTCACGGCTGACTTCCTTCAGGCCAAGGCCGACGGTGAGGAAGGCGAAATAGCCGGCGACGCCGATCAGCGCGAAGCCGGCGACCAGCATGCCGGTGATAGCGCCGGAGGTGAAGGCGAGCGAAAGGCCCTTGGCCAGGCTCTCGCTGGCGGCCTGCGCCGTGCGCACGTTGGCGCGCACCGAGATGAGCATGCCGCAGAAGCCGGCGGCGCCGGAAAGCACCGCCCCGATCAGGAAGCCCAATGCGGCCGTCCAGCCGAGGAGGAAGAAGGCGGCGACCAGGATCACCGCGCCGACGATGGCGATGGCGGTGTACTGGCGGCGCAGATAGGCCTGCGCCCCCTCCTGGATCGCCGCGGCGATCTCCTGCATCCGCTCGTTGCCGGCCGGCATGCGCAGCAGCCGCGCCGTCTGCGCCGCGCCGTAGACCACGGCCAGACCGCCGGCTGCGATGACCAGCCAAAGAATGGAACTCATTTTGTCTTGCGCCCCTTCGTTCTTCTTCTCAAAGCCCGGGGCATGGCGACCGACCGGCGCGGAAAGCCCTCGCGCCCGCCTGACCGCCGTTCCCCGGATTGGCGTTGCGGGCGCGGCCGGATCTACGGCGCGCCCGAAAAAGCGCGCGGAAAGTGCCAAATGTGCGCCGGCTGCGCAACCGCCGCCGGAAACTGAGTGAAATCAGTGCGGAGGTTCGTTCGGGGCGCGCACGAAGTGCTGCGGCGTCTCGCTCATCACGGCGACGCCGCGAATTGCGCCCTGGCCGGCGATGGCCACGGCCGCCTGGAAGAGCGCGGCCTTGAGCTTGCCCTCGTCGATCTTGTTGTAGTCGTTCGGCACCAGGAACGGCGTGCGGTAGGCCGCGCGGACGAGCGCGTCGCGGAAGAAGGGCTCCTTGTCGCGGAGCGCGAACTCGTCGGCGCGCGGCGACAGCATCACCTTCACCGTCACGAAGACGTAGTTCACCACCGTCCCATTGGCGACGACGGGGACGGCGACCGGCGAGAGGCTGACCGAGTGGTCGTCGGGCGGGTTCGCCGGATCGGCCGCGACGGCGGGCCCCGCGAGCGCGGCAAGTGCAAAGGCGGCAAGGAGGAAGCGGCGCATGGGGTGACGCTAGCGCGCGAATCGTTGCGCCTTCGTTTCCTAACGTCATCCCCCGCTGGAGCGGAGCGGAACGCGGGGCGACTGTGTTGGAGGTCAAGCGTTGGCGGACCAGGGCTGACCGGTTTTGAGGATGGCGTTGGCGGCGGTGACGAGCTTCCTTGCGATGGCGATGAGGGCGACCTTGGCGGGCTTTCCGGCGGCGCGCATGGCCTTGTACTCGGCCTTGAAGCCGGCTTCGCAGCGCGATGCGCTGAGAGCGGCCATGTAGAGGGCGGTGCGAACGCAGGGTCGTCCGCCGTGGATGTGGCCGGCGCCGGTCCTCAGTCCGCTCTCGTTGGTGTGTGGCGCGAGGCCGGCGAGGCTGGCGATGGCCTTGCGGTCGAGCGCGCCGAGCTCGGGCAGGTCGGCCATCAGGGTCATGGCCACGCCTGGACCGATGCCAGGCAGGGTTTGCAGCAGCTTGGCGCGGGTCTTGTCCTCGGGGCTGGCCATGGTGAGCGCCGTGAGCTTCGCCTCGATGCGCGCGCGTTCTACGGCCAGTTGGGCGATCATGGCCCGACAGCTGTCGGCGATGGCCTCGTCCAGCGTCTGCTTGAGCCGGGTCTTCTCCATAGCGATCATCTCCACCAGCTGTCGTCGGCGGGTGGACAGGGCGCGGATCTCGAAGGTCCTGGCGCTTGGCACGGGACGGGCGGCGTCGTTCATCAGAAGAGCGAAGCGCGCAATCAGCTGCGCGTCCAGCCTGTCGGTCTTGGCCTTACGGCCTTCGGCCAGACGCAGCGCCTTGATCCGCTTGGGATCGACCACACCGACCTGGAAGCCGGCATCGGCCAGCGCCCGCACCAGCCGCGCGCCATAGGTCCCGATGGACTCCAGCACGACCTTGGCGACCCCTGCCGCCTTCAACCGCGCCACCACAGAGCGAACGCCAGCCGGTGCGTTGGCGGCTCGCCAGGTCGCGCCCGACGGCGCCACAGACACGTCGAGAAAGTCCCGGCCGACGTCCACGCCGGCCACACACGTTATGGTCATCTGATCCCGCTCCTGTATCCGAGCTGGAGCCCGCTTCAGGCTCCGCCCTAGCGACTGTCCGGAAGACAACTGCGGTCGCGCGCCCGCCCCGCAGCGATCTCTCACGACCAGGGACCCACCGCGCTACGACCAATGCGATCTGACATCAGCCAGATCACTTCGCCAACATACAGGGACCCATGAACAC
>DATGKF010000089.1:0-2311 GCA_035294785.1 Caulobacteraceae bacterium
GGTGACATAGAAGCCGCAAACCGTGTGCGCCAGGCGGTAGGGGAACGACGGATTGAAGATGATCGCCGCCCAGTCGGCCGGGTAGAACCGCCCGTCCGCGAACGTGTAGCCGGCCGGCGTCTGCATCCAGCTGTTGGCGGCGAGAATCCAGAAGGACGAGAAGAGCGTGCCCGCAGCCACCATGACGGCTGCAAAGAAGTGCACCCAGCGCGGCACCCGGTCGCGACCGAACAGGAGCACGCCGAGGAACGCCGCCTCGAGGAAGAACGCGGTCAGCCCTTCGTATGCGAGCAGCGGCGAGAGCACGTTGGCCGTGGCGTCGGAGAAGCGGCTCCAGTTCGTGCCGAACTGGAACGGCATGATGACGCCAGAGACCACGCCCATGCCGAATGAAACTGAGAAGATGCGCGTCCAGTATCTTGAAATCCGAAAATAAAGTTCGCGGCCGGTGAAATAGCCCAGCCCTTCCATGAAGGCGATGAAGGACGCGAGCCCGACGGTGAACGCGGGCAGGAGAATGTGCCACGCGACGACCCAGACGAACTGGAGCCGCGACAGGATGAGCGCGTCCATGAGGGCCGCCCTTCGTTGACGCCGGCCAGTCTAGGGCTGGTCGCCCAAGGCGCCTAGGGCTCAACCCGGGCGTGTCCAACCCCGCCCTGGACTCGCGATCGGATCGTCACGAAAGCTTGCCTCGACACCGCCACCGAGCAGGCGCATCTGGCGCGCCCAAGGGGCCGACAACAAGAGCCGAATGGGACGGAACGCCATGTCAGAACCCCTGCCCCTGCCGCCTTCCTTCACCGTCAGCCCAACCGTCGTCGGCGTGTCGGTCTTCACCGCCGAGGGCGCGACGGTCCAGGTCAGCCTGCCGCGGCCGCGCGGCCTCACCGAGCTGCCGCAGGAGGAGGTCGTCGAGCGCGCGCAACGGCTTGCCCGCCAAGCGCTCGCCGCCGCCCAAGCCACGCTCGCCCACTGACGCCCGGGCCGCTGGACACCCGCCGAGCGCGCGTGGTTGACTGCGCGGCCTGCGTTTCGTGCGGCGGTCGAGGGGGGACGGCGTGGCGAGCACTTTCGGCGCGCCGTACCGGTTCGACGTCGGCCGCGTCATCCAGCGCGCGTTCGCGGCCATCGGCCACAATTTCGCGGTGTTTGCGCTCCTCTCGCTGCTGCTCGCGGGCGTGCCCAGCGCGCTGACCGGCGGGCTGCTGGGCCTGGCGACGCAAGGCCCTTCGACCTCGCCGACGCCGACCGGCGCGACGGGGGACGAGTTGGCCGCGCTCGGCGCATCGGTGTTCGCCCTCGCCTATCTGGCCAGCGCCGTCGGCGGTCTGATCCTGACCGCGGCGCTGGTGCACGGCGCCGTCGCCGACCTGAACGGCCGCCGCGCCGGCTTCGGCGAATGCCTCGCAACCGGCGTCCGCAACGCCTTCTGGCTCTTCCTGATCGGCCTCATCGTCGCCGTCGCCGAGGTCTTCGGCTACCTGCTGTTCGTGGTTCCCGGCATCATGATGGCGACCGCCTGGATATCGGCGGTCCCGGTCAGGGTGGTCGAACGGCTGGGCCCGTTCGGCGCGCTTGGGCGCAGCGCCGAGCTCACCCGCGGCCATCGGTGGGCGATCTTCGGGCTGATGATCATCTACCTGCTCGGCTCATGGATGCTGCAGGGCGCGGTGCTCGCCGTCATCGGCAGCCTCGCCGAGGCCGGGCCGACGGTGCTGCCCGTCAACGCGCTGGTGCTGCAGCCGCTGGTGGCGTCGGCGACCCACATGGTCAGCGCCGCCGGCGTCGCCTCGATCTACTACGAGCTCCGCTCCGGCCGCGAAGGCATCGGCCCGGAGGCGCTGGCGGCCGTGTTCGACTAGGGCCGAGCCGCCCTAAGCAAAGTCCTGAGCGGCCTCCGGGTGGGGCTAGAGTGCGCCTCGAAACCGGTTCCGGCGCCTGTCGACAGCGCCGGCGCCAAAGCCGCCTCGCGCACGCTCGTGCACAGGCAAGGATGGTCGGGGCTCGACCCTCACCACCACCAACAACGCAAAGCCCGGGCCGTCCTTTCCTGTGCACGATCCCTCCGCCCTCACGGCGTTCGGCGGCTTCCGGCCGCGCGATCGCCAGTCGCTACCAGTCAGTTCGTGGTCACGGCGCCCTAAGGACTGTCGAACTTGTCCTTGCGCCGGCGGCCGAACAACAGCCGCGACTCAAGGCGCCCGCGCAGCGCCAGGTAGTAGGCGTCCAGGAACGCGTAGTCGGACTCGGTCGGTCCGCGCGTCCAGCCGATCTTGTGGCGGATGCGTTCGGCGACGGCGGCGACCGT
>DATGKF010000090.1:0-43484 GCA_035294785.1 Caulobacteraceae bacterium
CTGATCGAGCGGGCGAGCGGGTACGACAGCCTGTTCTCGGACGAGGAAATGGGCTTCTTTTCGACGTTCGACGATCTGGTCGCGCTGATCGACCGACTGGCCAACGACCCGGCGCGGCGCATGGCCGTCGCCGCCGCAGGGCGTGCGCGCTACCGCGAGCTCTTCAACGAGCAGCGGGTCGCCGCGTACCTGTTCGATGCCGCCTTCGATCGCGTCGACCCGGCGGCCTATCCCTGGCCGACGCTTTATTCGGCTCCGTGAGTTACGAATGCCCGCGCCCCGCATCATGAACGTCATGTTGGCGCCCGGCGGTGGCGGACTGGAGACGATGGCGCTCAATTATGTGCGCGCTCTCGACCTTCAGGGGGCAGAGGTTCTGTCCGTGGGGCTGATGGGGAGTTGGTTTGAGTACAGGCTGGCCAGCGATCGTCGGGAGCACCATCTGCTGCGCCAGCTCAGTCCGATCGACCCGCGTCAGGCTTGGCGACTGCGCCGCATCGCGGACGGGTTCAGCCCAAACCTGGTGATCGCGCACGGGTCGCGCGGTGCGGCTGTCGCCATCCCGGCGATGCGCAAGTCAGGTGTCCCCGTCGCCGTGGTGATGCACAACTTCCGCGCCCGCCCCATCGTGCGCGACGCCGACCTCGTGATCGCTGTCAGCCAGATCGTCGCCCGCGACATCCGGCAAAGACTGCCGGACGTTCGGGTAACGGCCGTCGACAACTTCGTCGAGCTGCAACGCGGAGCCGTTCGCGCCTCGCTGCACGATCCACCGATCATTGGCGGACTTGGACGGCTGCACGAGGAGAAGGGGTTCGATATCCTTCTCGACGCGGGCGCTCTGCTCCGCGACCGCGGCCGGGACTGCGTTATCTGCATCGGTGGCGAAGGCCCTGCCCGCGAAGCGCTGCTCGGCCGCTGCGACCAACTCAACCTCAGCGACCGTGTCGAGTTTCTCCATTGGGTCGGCGCTTACGACTTCCTGTCGCAGCTCGACATCTGCGCGTGTCCCTCGCGAACGGAGGCGTTCGGACTGGTTGTTCTGGAGGCGCTTGCGGCTGGCACGCCAGTGGTCGCGACGGACATTGAGGGCCCACGCGAGATTCTCGGCCATGGCCAGTATGGGCGCCTCGTGCGGACCGGCTCCGCGGAGGCGCTGGCTGACGGACTGGAGGCCTCCATCGACGATCGCGCCGGCGCCGTCGCGATGGCCGTGCTCGCGCAGGCCGAAGCGGTCGACGCCTACGACCTGCCGGCGGGGGCCGAGCGGCTCTGGGCGGCGCTGGCGCCGCTCATGAGCAGCGGCTGAGCGAGCAGGCCGACGATCGCGTCTGCCGCCGCCTCCTGGTCCGCCGCGCCGAGGCCCGGCATTTCCAGCGCGGCCAGGCGCGGGCGCGGATCCTTGCGGTTCGCGCGGTCGTAGGCCGGATCGTAGTGGTTGCCGACCAGGTCGGCGGCCAGCGCCTCGAGGTCGCCGGCGTCGGCCAGCGCGCGCCAGGTCGCGAGCGCCTTGCGGCCGGGGTAAACCGGCAGGCGCTCGAGCGCCGCGTCGAAGGCGGCCCGGTCGGCGACCACGTCGCCATAGTGGATCGCGAGGTAGCGAGCGCGCGCCCCGAGGGGCGCGGCGACCGCGACACGCGGGGCGTCGGTCATCGCCTTCCACAGGCCCGGCGGGAGCATCCGGTCGCCGATCTTGCTCGACTCGGCCTCCGCCACGACCGGGCGCTCGGGGTCGAGGCTTTCCAGCGCCGCCAGCAATCGGGACTCGAACATCTTCTGGCTGGGCTGGGCGCGGCCGATGCCCCCGAAGACCGACCCGCGGTGCTCGGCCAGCGCCTCCAGATCCAGCACCTGCACGCCCCTTGCGGCGAGCCGGCCGAGGATCTCGGTCTTGCCCGATCCGGTGCGGCCCTCGAGGAGCACGAGCCTCAACGGCCAGTCGTCGTCGTAGAGCCTGGCGCGCACCCGGCGGCGATAGGTCTTGTAGCCGCCCGCGAGCACCGCCGTCCGCCAGCCGACCTGCGAGAGGATGGTGGCCATGGCGCCCGACCGCTGGCCGCCGCGCCAGCAGTAGATCAGCGGCCTAAAACCGCCCGGCTTGCCGGCCAGCTCGCCTTCCAGATAGCCGGCGATGTTGCGGGCGATCAGCGCCGCTCCAATGCGCCGGGCGCGGAAGCGCGACTCCTGCACGTAGATGGTCCCGACCTCGGCCCGCTCGGCGTCGTTCAGCACCGGCAGGCTGATCGCGCCCGGCACGTGGTCCTCGGCGAACTCGGAGGGGCTGCGGACGTCGATGATGGCGTCGAAGGGGCCGAGTGTCTCGCGGTCGGCGCTCTCGATGACCTGGATGTCCGACATGATCGCGCGGCGCCGCCTCTGGTATAGGGCGAGCCTAAGCCCGAGGAGCCCTGGACATGCAAGACGTCGCCGGCCGTGCATCCGTCCGTCTGACCGACCTCGCCCACGGCGGCGGATGCGGCTGCAAGCTCGCGCCCGGCGTGCTGGCGGGTATCCTGGCCGACATGCCGGCGGCGGCGGCGTTCGCCGATCTGATGGTCGGGACCGAGACCAGCGACGATGCGGCCGTCTGGCGGCTGAACGACGAGCAGGCGCTGGTGGCGACCACCGACTTCTTCATGCCTGTGGTGGATGACCCGTTCGACTTTGGGCGCATCGCGGCGACGAACGCGCTCTCCGACGTCTACGCCATGGGGGCGACGCCGATCCTGGCCCTCGCGCTTGTGGGGATGCCGGTGGAGAGTCTGCCGGTCGAGACCATCCGCGCCATCCTCGCGGGCGGGGCGGCGGTCTGCGCCACGGCGGGGATCCCCGTCGCCGGCGGCCATTCGATCGATAGCGTCGAGCCGATCTATGGGCTGGTGGCGCTCGGCCTCGTGCATCCGGACAAGGTGATGACCAACCGCGGCGCGCTCCCCGGCGATGCGTTGATCCTGACCAAGGCGCTCGGGGTGGGCGTGCTCAGCGCCGCGGCCAAGCAGCAGAAGCTGGACGCCGACGGCTACGCCGCGCTCATCGCCTCGACCACCCAGCTCAACACGCTTGGCGCCGAGCTGACGGGGGTGGCGGGCGTGCACGCGGTCACCGACGTTACCGGCTTCGGCCTCATCGGCCATGCGCTGGAGATGGCGCGGGGCGCGCGCCTCACCGTCGTCCTCGACCCGGCCGCGCCGGAGATCCTGCCCGGCGTCGAGGCCCTGCTCCGCGCCGGCGTGCGCACCGGCGCATCGGGACGCAACTGGACCAGCTATGGGGCCGAGGTGGACGAAGGGGGCGACCTCGAGGATTGGCGCCGCGACCTGCTCACCGATCCTCAGACGTCCGGCGGGCTCCTCATCGCGGTCGCCGAGCCGAACGCCGACGCCACGCTGGCGCTGGCCAGGCATCGAGGGTTCAGGGCGAGCCGGATCGTCGGCCGCGTCAAAGCGGGACCGCCGCGCGTGCGCCTCGCTGGAACGCCAGGCTGACCGCGCGCCGCCGTGCGGCCGCGCGCGCCGAGCGCTCAACCCGCCTCGCTTGCTGGGCGCCGGCCTTGCCCCTATAACCCGGCGCTCGCCGCGCGGCTGGGTAGCTCAGATGGTTAGAGCGGTGGATTCATAACCCACAGGTCGGCGGTTCGATCCCGCCCCCAGCTACCAGCGGACCCATGTAAAATCCGAGGGTTATCGAGACTCAGTCGCTCACTGCGTCGCCGACCGCGGCGGCGGCGTCCGTGACCGGCGCGCCGGGCGTGGGAACGGGCGTGGGCATCGCGTCTGGAGCGGCATGCGGCCGGTCGAGCAGGGCGATGGTGTCACGGATGAACTGGGCGTCTGTGACGATGCCGATCTCCAGCCTGACGTCACCGAGTTCGACCTGCTGGGTCAGCATGCCGGTGACGAACTGCACGGGCTCGGCGGGATTCGCCTCCGACGCGGGCCGGGTCTCCGAGATGTAGACCGGTCCGCCGGAGTTGCCGGGAAAGACTCTGAAATCCAGCAAGAAGGTCGGCGACTCGCGCGGCGGGTCGATCAGCGAGGCGACGCGGCCGGAGCGCAGGATCGGGAAGCCGGCGGAGTCGGCCGAGAGCCCTTGCGGATAGCCCAGCACCATCATCTCGTCGCCCGGTCCGATGCCGTACTTGGCGTAGGTGTCGCCGCCGGCCAGCCATGAGAGCGGGATCGCGGCCTTGGCGAAGGCCGCCGGCGCCTTAACGACGATGGCGGCGACGTCGCGATCGGGATTGCGGGTCCAGAGCGCGGCCGCATGGGCGCGGATCACGATCGGCTCCGGATCGTAGCGCCACGCTCCGTCCTTGCCCTGCACGCGATACCCGACGTGCGCCTGGGCCTCGGTCATCCGGTCGAAGACGTGGTTGGCGGTGACCAGCACCGTGCGCGGCCTGCCGTCGGGCGTCGGGTCGTCGACCAGAAAGCCGGTCCCGATGATGTGGACGCCGTTCGGAAGCCGCTGCTCCACCTGCACGGTGGCCTGCATGAGCGCCGCGGAAAAATCCATCGTCATACTGATAGCCCCGACTAGGCCCTTCGCGCCCATTTGACGCGAGCCGGCGGCGCACACAAGCTCTGCGTCGTCACAAAGGATTGTCAGGCATGGCCGTTGAACCGTCGACTGGGACCAACGGCCGCAGCCCCGAGCGGCGCCTGGCGCTCGTCACCGGCGCGTCCGCCGGCCTCGGCGCGGCCTTCGCGCGCGCCTACGCCAGCCGCGGACTGGACGTGGCCCTGGTGGCGCGGCGCGTCGACCGGCTGGAGGCGCTCGCCGCAGAACTTCGCGCCGCCCACGGCGTCGAGGCCCTGGTGGTCGCCGCCGACCTCGCCCGATTCGAGGCGCACGAGCCGGTGATGGCCGCCCTCGCGGCCGAGGGTCGCGAGGTCGACGTGCTGGTCAACAACGCCGGCTTCGGCATCGCCCAGAGCTTCGTCGGCATGCGCTGGGCCCGGCAACGGGACTTCCTCATGACCATGGTGGTGACGCCCTGCGCGCTGGCGCATGCGGTGATCCCGGGGATGCTCCGCCGGGGCGGCGGCGCCATCGTCAACGTCGCTTCGATGGCCGCCTTCTCGCCGGGCGTCGCCGGCAACAGCCTCTATCCGGGCGCCAAGAGCCTCATGGTGAAGTTCAGCCAGGCGCTGGAGGCCGAATACGGCGCGCGGGGCCTGAAGGTGACGGCGGTCTGCCCCGGCTTCACCCGCACCGAGTTCGCCGAGCAGGCGGGGGTGGCCGAGCTGATGGCGCGCGACAACCGGCGCTTTTCCCAGTCGGCCGAGGCGGTGGTCGAAGCGACCATCCGCGCCAACGAGGCGGGGCGGCTGATTCTGGTGCCGGGCGCGCACAACAAGCTGGCCGCGGTGCTGCTCAAAACGCTGCCGGAGCCCATCGTCCGCTCTATCATCGGACGGGCCTCGGCCCGCTACCACCTGGAGGATGAAAGCGCATGAGCCAGCATTTCGACGTCGTCGTCGTCGGCTCCGGCGCGGGCGGCGGCACGCTCGCCCAGCGGCTCGCGCCCACGGGCAAGTCGATTCTCATTCTCGAGCGCGGCGAGCACGTCCAGCGCGAGGCCGAGAATTGGGACCCGAAGGCGGTCTTCCTGGAGCGGCGCTACCGGACCAAGGAAGCGTGGTACGACCGGCGCGGCAAGCCCTTCATTCCGAACACGCACTATTGGGTCGGCGGAAACACCACCTTTTATGGCGCGGCCCTCATGCGCCTCCGCCAAGAGGACTTCACGGAGGTGAAGCACGCCGGCGGCGTCTCGCCGGCCTGGCCGGTCTCGCTCACCGACATGGCGCCCTACTACGCCGAGGCCGAGCGGCTCTGGCGCGTGCATGGGACCCGCGGGGTCGATCCGACGGAAGTGGGCGACGAGCCGCCGTACGCCTATCCGGCCATCCGCCACGACCCGGGCATCGAAAAGCTGAAGACGCATCTGGAGAACCAGAGCTGGAGGCCATTCTCGCTGCCGCTCGGCGTCGACTTCGATGCCGACCATCCGGTGACCAGCCCGTGCATCAAGTGCAAGACCTGCGGCGGCTACCCGTGTCTAGTGAAGGCCAAGTGCGACGCCCGCACGCGCGCCATCGAGCCGCTGCTCGGCCTGCCGAACGTGACCCTGCTGACCGGGCGCAAGGTCGTCCGCCTTGAGACGGACGCGGCGGGGCGCGCGGTCACCCAGGTCGTCTGCGAGACCGCCGCCGGCGAGGAGCGCTGGAGCGGCGACATCGTCGTGCTCGCCGCCGGCGCGGTGAACACCGCGCTGATATTGCTGGCCTCCGCCAACGCGGCGCACCCGAACGGGCTCGCCAACGGCTCCGATCAGGTGGGGCGAAACTACGCCTTCCACACGCTGACCGCGATGGTCTCGCTCACCGCCGCGCCCGTTGAAACGACATTTCCAAAGACGCTGGCGGTCAACGACTTTTACCGCAAGGACCCGGACGGCGGGTTCGACTGGCCGATGGGCCACATCCAATTGCTCGAGTACATGACAGGGCAGACACTCGAGGGGCAGGTCTCGGACTGGCTGCCGCCGGCGATGGTGCCGGACGTGTTCATGAACGCGATGGCGCACCGCCTCTTGAGCTTCCTCGTCATCTCCGAAGATCTTCCGTTGCCAGACAATCGGGTCAGGCTTGCCGCGGACGGTCGCATCACGCTCGAGTACCAACACAACAACCTCGAGGGCCACGACCGGCTGGTCAAACGGCTTCACCAGGCGCTGGAGGGGTTCGTCGATCACGCGCATCCGCTGTCGCAGCACCATTTCGAGCTGGATTCGCTGTTGCCGCTTTATGGGACCGCGCACCAGGTCGGCACGACCCGCTTCGGCGCCGATCCGACGAGCTCGGTGCTGGGCCGAGACTGCAAGGCGCACGAACTGGACAATCTCTACGTGGTCGACTCGAGCTTCTTCGTCTCGTCGGCGGCGGTGAACCCGACGCTGACCATCGTCGCCAACGCCATGCGCGTCGGCGATCATCTCAAGCAGAGGTTGGCCGCCTGAGGCGGGATTGATATGCGGAGCGGGCCATGACCCGCCCCGTTCCGCCCAAGGCCGAGAAGCGCCCGAAACGCATCATCCAGTTCAACCATGAGCGGGTCGACGACTACGCCTGGATGAAGGACGAGAACTGGCAGGCGGTGCTGCGCGACCCCGCGGCCATCCGCCCGGACATCAAGGCGCATCTCGAAGCTGAGAACGCCTACACCAAGGCGATGCTGGCCGGGACCGACGGACTGCAAGACCAGCTGTTCGCCGAGATGCGCGGCCGCATCAAGGAGGACGACGCCTCCGTGCCGGCGCCGGACGGCGCGTTCGAATACTACTGGCGCTTCGAGCCCGGCGCGCAGCATCGCATCCGCGCGCGCCGACCGCGCGGCGGCGGCGCGGAAACCGTGCTGCTGGACGAGGACGCGCTCTCGAAGGGCAAGGCCTACTTCCACGTCGCCGGGACCGAGCACAGCCCGGACCACGCCCTGTTCGCCTACGCCGTCGACGAGCAGGGGTCGGAGGTCTACCGCGTGTTCGTCAAGGACCTGGCGACCGGCGCGGTGCTGCCCGAGCCTGTCGAAAGCGCGACCGGCGCCTTCACCTTCTCGCCCTGCTCGAAGTGGCTGTTCTGGATCTGGCGCGACGACAACGGCCGCCCCGCCAAGGTCTTTCGCCGGCCGGCGCGCGGCGGGACGGGCGAGGACGTCCTCGTCTACGACGAGCCGGACGACGGCTTCTTCCTCTCGGTCGGGCGCGTCAGTTCCGACGCCTACATCACCATCGGCGCCGGCGACCATGAAACCTCCGAGGTCAGACTGATCCCGGCCGCCGACCCGACGGCGGAGCCGCGCGTGGTCGAGCCGCGGACGCCCGGGCTGCGCTATGCGGTCGAAGAGTGGGACGGGCGGCTGCTGATCCACACCAACGCCGACGGCGCGATCGACTTCAAGGTGATGCAAGCGCCGGCCGATGCGCCGGGCCGGGCCCACTGGCGGGAGTGGATCCCGGCGCGGGCGGGCCGCTTCATCGTCGGCGTCGGCGTGGCGCGCGACTGGTGCGTGCAGTTGGTGCGCGAGAACGCGCTGAACCGCATTCTCGTCACGGCGCGGGAAACCGGCGCCGAGCATGCGATCGCTTTCGACGAGGAAGCCTACGCGCTCGGGTTGGGCGGCGGCTATGAGTACGACACCACCACGCTGCGCTTCGTCTACGAGTCGCCCACGACGCCCCGGCAGTGGTTCGACTACGACATGGCGAGCGGCGAGCGGACCCTGAGGAAGACGCAATCGGTTCCGTCCGGCCACGATCCGTCCGCCTACGTCACGCACCGACTCTCGGCGACCGCTACGGATGGCGCCGACGTTCCGATCACGGTGCTGATGAGGGCCGGAACGCCGCTCGACGGCTCGGCGCCGATGCTGCTCTACGGCTACGGCGCCTACGGCATCCCGATGGACGCCCACTTTTCCACCCAGGCGCTGTCGCTGGTCGACCGCGGCTGGATCTGGGCGACAGCGCACGTTCGCGGCGGTTCCGAGAAGGGCTGGGGCTGGTTCCTCGACGGGCGGGGCCCCAAGAAACCAAATACCTTCAGCGACTTCATCGCCTGCGCCGAGCATCTGACGGGCGCGGGCTATAGCCGGGCGGGGCGCATCGTCGCCTACGGGGGATCGGCCGGCGGCATGCTGATGGGCGCGATCGCCAACATGCGGCCGGACCTCTGGGCCGGCGTCATCGGCGCCGTGCCGTTCGTCGACGTGCTGAACACGATCAGCGACGCCAGCCTGCCGCTCACCCCGCCGGAGTGGCCGGAGTGGGGCAACCCGGTCGAGGACGCCGCGGCGTACGACCTGATCGCCGGCTACAGTCCCTACGACAACATTTCCGCCAAGGCCTACCCGGCGGTGCTGGCCACCGGCGGTCTTTCCGATCCGCGCGTCACCTACTGGGAGCCGGCCAAGTGGGTGGCGAAGCTGCGCGAGGCGACGACCGGCGAGGCCCCGATCCTCTTGAAGATCAACATGGAGGCCGGTCACGGCGGCGCTTCGGGACGGTTTGAGTACCTGAAGGAGATCGCGCTCGACTACGCCTTCGCCATCTGGGCGGTCGAGCGAGGCTGGGAGCGCGCCGCGTGATTGTCCGGGCGGCCGCGCCCGACGACGCCGAGGCGCTGGCCGTCATCTACGGGCACCACGTCCTGACCGGTTTCGGCACCTTCGAAGGCGAGGCGCCGAGTGCGAACGATATGGCCGAACGCCTGGCCGCCGTGCAGACGCTGGGCCTTCCCTACCTCGTCGCGGAGATCGAGGGACGCGTCTCGGGCCTCGCCTACGCCGCGCCGTTCCGCCCGCGCGCGGCCTATCGCTACACCGTCGAGGACAGCATCTACGTCGCGCCGGACCGAGTCGGGCAGGGGGTCGGCAAGCGCCTGCTCGGCGCCGTGATCGAGACCTGCCAGACCCTGGGCTTTCGCCAGATGGTGGCGATGATCGGCGACAGCGGCAATGCGGCCTCCATCGCCTTGCACCGCTCGTTGGGCTTCCGCCCGGTCGGTGTGTTCGAAGGCCTTGGCTACAAAGCCGGCCGCTGGGTGGATGTCGCCATGATGCAGCGCGCGCTGAACGGCGGCGTCGCCTTACCGCCCGGCGAAGGCGGCCTCGACCTGCACGGCCACTAGGCCGAGGCCGTCGTTCGGCCCAGCACTTCGGCCAGCTGGCTGTGCTGGTAGGGTTTGCCCAGGTGCGCGGCGTCGGGAATGGCGCGGGCCTCTTCGGTCTCGCCATAGCCGCTGGCGAAGACCACCTTCAGATCCGGGCGCAGCTTGCGCGCGGCCGCCGCCAGCGCCGGACCGCGCATGCCGGGCAGACCGACGTCGGTGAACAGGATGTCGACACGCTCGCCGCGTTCGAGGACGGAAAGCGCTTCGCTGGCATCGGCCGCCTGCAGCGCGGTGAAGCCCAGGGTCTCGACCATGTCGGCCGCCGCCATGCGCACCAGCGGCTCGTCTTCCACGACCAGCACCACCGGCGTGGCGTTCTTGAGCAGGGCGCGAATGCGGCGGGCCAGGTCCTCGCGCGAAAAGGGCTTTGAGAGGAACTGCACGCCTTCATCCAGGCGCCCGTGATGGACGATGGCGTTCTCGGTGTATCCGGAGGTGAAGAGGACCGGCAAGCCCGGCCGCAGCGCTGTCGCCTGCGCCGCCAGGTCCTGGCTCTTGACCGGCCCCGGCATGACCACGTCGGTGAACAGGAGATCGATTTTGGTCCCGGAGCGGATCATCTCCAGCGCGGCGGCCCCGTCGGGGGCGTGAACGCAGGTGTAGCCGAGGTCGCGCAGGATGCCGACGGTCGAGGCGCGGACCAGGTCGTCGTCCTCCACCACCAAAATCGTCTCGCGCCGACCGCTCAAAGGACCCTCGCCAACCGTCTCCGACGCACTTACGGCCGCGCGCGACCGCGGCAGGTAGATCTTGACCGTCGTCCCATGTCCCGGTTCGGAATAAATCTGTACGTGGCCGTTCGACTGCTTGACGAAGCCGTAGACCATCGAAAGCCCGAGCCCGGTGCCCTTCTCCTCGCCCTTGGTGGTGAAGAACGGCTCGAAGACATGCGTCAGCGTCTCCTGCGACATGCCGGCGCCGGTGTCGGAGACCGCCAGCAGCACGTACTGACCCGGCTCGACCTCGGTCTCGCGCCGAGCGTAGGTTTCATCGAGCACGGCGTTGGTGATCTCGATCGTCAGCCGTCCGCCGTCCGGCATGGCGTCGCGCGCGTTCAGCGCGAGGTTCAGCAGCGTCGATTCCACCTGCGCCGGATCGGCCAGCGTGTTCCACAAGCCGCCGGCGATGACGGTCTCGACCCCGATCGGCTCGCCCAGCGTGCGGCGCAGCATCTCGGCCATATCGGTGACCATGCGGCCAAGGTTGACCACCTTCGGCTCCAGCGGCTGGCGACGGGCGAAGGCCAGCAGCTGGCGGGTGAGTTGGGCCGCGCGATCTGCGCCGTGCAGCGCGTTGCTCACCCGCTGCTTCGTCTCCTCGTCGGTCACGCCGCTGGCGATCAGTTCGAGGTTGCCGCGGATGACCTGCAGCAGGTTGTTGAAGTCGTGGGCGACACCGCCGGTCAGGTGGCCGACGGCTTCCATGCGCTGGGCGCGGCGCAGGCGCGCTTGGGCTTCCTCGCGGTCGGTGACGTCGCGCGAGGAGCCGACGATGCGGTCGACGCGGCCGTCGTCATCGCGCACCGGCGCCAGGATCGACTCCCAGATGCGGGCGCCGCCGGCCAGGTTGACATGGTCGCGGGTGAACACCGGGGCGCCGGCGCCGACGACACGCTTGAGGTGTTCAATCAGCCGCGTCGCGTCCGGCTCGCGCGCCATCAAGCGGAGGTCGACGCCGCGAACCGCCGCGGTGGTCGCGCCGGTGGCCCGCTCGTAGGCAGGGTTCACCTCGGCCATGCGGAAGACGCCGTCGGGCGAGACGTCGATCACCGACAGGAAGTCGGCGGTGTTGGCGAAGATGGCGCGGTAGCGGGCCTCGCTGGCGCGCAGGGCCGACTCCGCCGCCTCGCGGTCGCCCACCTCGCGCTCGAGCCTTCGGTTCGCCCGCATCATCGCGGCCATGAGCAACGCCAGACCAACGATGGCGAGGGCGCTGACGAAAAGGGCGACAAGGAATCCGATCAGCTCGTCGCGGTTGGCGTTCGCCGTGCGTTCGGCGAGCAGCCTGTGCTCGGCGGTCATGATCTCGTTCACCGCGGCCCGCGCGCGGTCCATCGCCGCCTTGCCGGCGCCGACGCTCATCGATCGCGCCTCGGCGGCCTTGCCTTCGCGCGCCAGCGCCACGCGCATGCGCGATATGGCCACGCGTTCGTTCAGGCTGTCGATCAGGCGCTGGACGCGCGCCTCCTGCTCGGGGTTGTCCCTGACCAGGGCGCGCAGCGCGGCGGCGTCCTGGGCGACGCGGGCGCAATCGGCGTCGAAGTTGGAGAGGAAGCTCGTGTCGCCGTCGAAGGCGAAGGCGCGTTGGGCCGACTCGACCTCGACGGCCGACGAGAACAGCGCCTGCGTCGTCTCGATGACCTCGCGGCTGTGGTTGACCCAGGCCCGTTCGCTGCGGGTCAGCACCAGATGGTCGACCGCGATGAACATCGTCATGGCGCCCAGCACGAGCAAAAGCGCCGTCGGCGGCGCCAGCTGCCGCCAGCGCGAGATGCGCGGCCTTCTGTCGTCTGGCGTGACACTCGTCACGGCGGGCTCCCCAAGCGAGCCCGACCTCTCTAGCGCAAATCGCGCGCGTAGAAAGCCGCGCGCGTTGAGCGCGGTAGCGGCCAACACGGCAAACCTCGCCTTAACCGTGTCGGCTTAAAGCGGAGGCTCCGAGGGAGGCGCCTGTTGACCCGCAATCCATCGACGCCGGGTGCGTCGGCTGTTCACTATCAGCTCATCGTCGTCGGCTCCGGCCCCGCGGGGCGGCGCGCCGCCGTGCAGGCGGCCAAGCTCGGCAAGTCGGTCCTGGTGGTCGAGAGAGGCCGCAAGGTCGGCGGCGTCTCGGTGCACACCGGCACAATCCCCTCCAAGACGCTGCGCGAGACGGTGCTCAATCTGTCAGGCTGGCGCGAGCGCGGATTCTATGGCCGCGCCTATCGCGTGAAGCAGGACATCGGCGCCGAGGACCTGAAGAAGCGCCTCTTGATGACGCTGGACCACGAGGTCGAGATTCTCGAGCACCAGTTCGCCCGCAACAAGGTCGACACGCTCTACGGCCAGGCGCGATTCGCCGATCCGCACACGATCGAAGTCGACAAGGGCGATGGCGAGAGCGTCCGCTGCGTCAGCGAGCGCTTCGTGCTGGCCGTCGGCACGCGGCCCTACCGTCCGCCGCACGTCGCCTTCGACGGCGAGACGATCATGGATTCCGACGAAATCCTCGGTCTGAAGCGCATTCCGCGGCAGCTGGTCGTGGTCGGCGCGAGCGTTATCGGCGTCGAATACGCCACCATCTTTTCGGCCCTCGACGTGCCGGTGACGGTGATCGAGCCCACCCAGGGCCTGCTCCCGTTTGTCGACCGCGAATTGGCCGACGAGTTCGTGCACGACCTGCGCGACCGCGGCGTCGTGCTGCGCTTCGGCGCCAAGGCCAAGAGCGCCCGGTGCGAAGGCCCCCAGCGGGCCGTCGTCGCGCTCGAAGACGGGCGCGAGGTGCGCGGCGACATGGTGCTGTTCGCCGCCGGCCGCGAGGGCGCGACCGACACGCTCGGCCTCGAGAACTGCGGCCTCGAATGCGACGAACGCGGGCGGATCGCCGTCGACAAGGAGACCTTCCAGACCGCCGCCCCGCACATCTACGCCGCGGGGGATGTGATCGGCTTCCCGAGCCTTGCGTCGACGTCGATGGAACAGGGCCGCATCGCCGCCTGCCACGCTTTTGGCGAAGCCGCGCCGCCGCCGCCGGCCTTCTTCCCCTACGGCATCTATTCGGTCCCGGAGATTTCCACCGTCGGCATGACCGAGGAGCAGGTGCGCGAGCGCGGGGTGCCTTACGAATGCGGCGTCGCCCGCTTCCGCGAAACCTCGCGCGGCCACATCATGGGGCTCAGCTCCGGCTTCATGAAGCTGATCTTCTCGCTCGAGACGCGCCGGCTGCTTGGCGCGCACATCGTCGGCGAGGGGGCGACCGAGCTCATCCACATCGGCCAGGCGGTGCTCAACCTGGAGGGCGGCCTCGACTATTTCGTCGAAAACACCTTCAACTATCCGACGCTGGCCGAAGCCTACAAGATCGCCGCGCTGGACGCCTGGAACCGCATGCCCAAGCGCCAGCCGAGCCGCGCCGCCCAGGACGAGGCGCTGGCCAGCGCCACGCGGGCCCTGTCCGCCTAGCTTGGCGGTTTCCCCTGGCGCTTGACACGCCCCGGCGCTGGGCGAAGCATCCGCATCGACGCGCGCCCGGCCGGTTGGGCACAAGGGCCGCGCAGACAGGGGGAGGGCGTCGATGGCGGATTCGGCTGCGCCGCCGCCGGCCAATCCGGCCGCGCTGGGGCTCGTGGGCTTTGGACTGACGACGATTCTGCTCAGCCTGGTGAACGCCAAGCTGTTGCCGGCCGGCGGGGAGGCGGTGGTGATCCCCATGGCGCTGGCCTACGGCGGGCTGATCCAGATCATCGCCGGGATGATGGAGTTCAAACTCGGGAACACGTTCGGGATGACGGCCTTCCTGAGTTACGGCGCGTTCTGGTGGTGGTTCGCGCTCCTGCTGATGCTGGGCCATCTCGGCGCCCTCGACCTTAGCGGAGCGGGGCCAACCGTCGGCGTGGCGCTGCTCCTGTGGGGCGGGCTGACGCTGTACCTGAGCGTCTCGGCGTTCCGCGTCTCGTGGCTTCTGTTCGCCGTGTTCACGACGCTGTGGATCGCCTTTCTGGCGCTCGGACTGGGCGGGGCGTTGAAGCAGCCGAACCTGACCCAGGACGGCGGATGGGTCGGGCTGTTGTGCGGGACGCTGGCCGTCTACGGCAGCTTCGCCATCACCACGAACGCGACGTTCGGGCGCACCGTGCTGCCGCTCGGCAGCCGCGCTTGACAGGGCCGCCGACGCTGCCTAGGCGCTGAAAACCCGCTTTCGCGGCCTGGGTTTCAAGGTTCTGTGCGCGTGTTCGGGATGCGGCGTTTCCCGGAGCGGTCCGCTTGTCGATTGAAGCGGGCGCGTTGACCGCCGCTGTTGGCCGCGCGCCGCGTCTCGCGAGGGCGTCGCCGCACCAGGTCGGGGATTGATCGATGGCGCGATCGGGCAGGCGTGGAGACGGCGGGGCCAAGCCGCCGGCGGACGCGCAGGCCGCGCCCGGACGGCGCCGCGCCAACGGCCCCAGGGCCGCGACCGCCGCGACACCCGACGAAGCCATCGCGGCGCCGCCATCGCTCCGGCCGACGGTCGAGCCGGCGGCAGGCCGGCCGCCCGGGCGACGCGGGGGCGGCGGGTTCGTGTTCGATCGGACGCTCGTCCTCTTCATCGGCATTGCGGTCGGGGTGACCATCGGGCTGGCGTTCGCCGGCGTGAAGCTCCTGGGCGGCGGGCCCGCTCCGGCGCCGCAGACGGTTGCGGTCGCGAGCTCGTCGGCGGCGGCCGCCTGCGCCGCGGCGGAGCAAGGCTCCAGCGCGACCGATTGCGCCCAACCATTCAGTCCGCGGCTGGTGAAGACGCTGGCGAAGGGCGACGACGTCACCATCGGCGTCTTCGGCGACAGCTTCGGCGAGGGGATCTGGGCGGCGCTCTACTGGACGCTTCCGAAGAGCCAGCACTACGACATCATCAAGTTCGCCGAGCGCTCCACCGGCTTCACCCGCTACCAGAGCCTCAACCTGGAGGACAAGGCGGCGTCGGACCTGGCCAGCCAGCCGATCGACATCGCCGTGATCAGCTTCGGCGCCAACGACACGCAGGGCATCGTCGACAACGGCCACGTCTACCCGCTGCTCAGCGCCGGCTGGAAGCAGGCGTACGCGGCGCGCGTGGCGCGGTACGTCGCCCTGCTCAGAGCCGAGGGGGCGATGGTCTACTGGGTCGGCCTGCCGAAGATGCGCAGCACCGATTTCGACGGCCAAATCGTCGCCATGAACGCCTTCTATAGCGACGAGATGGCCAAACTCGACGTGCCGTTCTTCCCTACCGAAGCGCTCTCCGTCGACGATCGCGGCCAGTACAACGACCATCTGGTCGATCCGAAGACGCACAAAGAGGTGCTGATGCGGGCCAGCGACGGCATCCACATGTCGATCCCCGGCTACGAGCGCATCACCGGCCCGCTGGTCGACCGCATCAAGGCCTACGTCGAGCGGTCGCGTCAGATCGCGGCCGCCGAGGGGGCGCAGACGCAGGCGGCCAGCCAGGCCACGAGCAGCGGGCCGCCTACATGAGCTTTGCCGCGTTGGCCGCAGCGGCGAGTATCGCCGCGGCCTATTCGCCGGACGCCGGCTGCGCCCAGGCGCTGTGTGGGACCCAGGCGCTGGCGCCCTTTTTCGATGCGCTCACCCGCGCGCGGTCTGGCGGGCGGACGGTGCACATTCTGCAGATCGGCGACAGCCACAGCGCCGGCGATGCGATCACAGGACCCTGGCGCGAGGCGCTGCAGACGCGGTTCGGATCCGGCGGTCGCGGCGTGATGCCGCCGGGCCACCCGTTCGACGGCTTCCTGCCGCACGGCGTGCACGTGGACCAGTCGCCGGGCTGGACGGTGGAGAGCACCTTTCGCGCCGACCCGAACCTGCCACCGGCGTTCGGCGTCTCCGGCTTTCGGCTGACCTCGACCGTGGATGGCGCCCAGCTGATGCTGACCGCCGAACCGCAGGAGGCGTTCCGCCGGCTGGTGGTGTGCGCCGAGACGCGGCAGGGCGGCGGCGCCTACACGGTCACGCTGGGCGCGACCTCGCGGCAGGTGGCGCTGGATGCGCCGGGTCGGCGGGTGGAGTGCGACACCTTCGCGTCCGACGCGCCGCAAGTGCAGGCGACGCTGGTCACGAGCGGCGGGCCGGTGACGCTGACCTCGTGGGCCAGCTTCAGCGACGCCGGCGGGGTCGCGGTCTCCAACCTCGGCGTGGTCGGCGCGGAGTTGAAGCACTTCGAGCGCACCGACGACCAGGCGGTGGGGGAGGAGCTCAGAGCCTACCATCCCGACCTGATCGTGCTTGAGTTCGGCACCAACGACGGCTTCGTGGGCCATTTCAGCGCCGCGACCTTCGAGGAGCGGCTGCGCGAGCAGATTCGACGGCTGAAGCGGCTCTCGGGTGGCGCGCCCATCCTGGTCATGGCCGCGCCGGACGCTGAGACGCGCCGCGCGGACCTGCTGCACAACGACGACGAGGGCGGCCCGCCGCCGGCGAACGACTCCGACCTCGGCGCGCCGCCGCCGTCGCCGGACGACGATGCGACGCTGGCGCGCATGGCCGACGAGGCGACGCTGGCGCATCTGGCCGATCAGGCGGTCGCGGATGACGCGCCGCAGCGATGCTGCACGACCTTGCGGGCGCCCGAGCCGAGGCTGCCCTGGTATTCGCCGCCCGCGCTCGCACAGCTGCGCGGCATCCAAAAACGCGTCGCCCTGTCGCTGGGCGAAGCCTACTGGGACTGGGGCGGGCGCATGGGCGGGCCGGGCGCGGCCGATCGTTGGGCGACCGCGGACCCGCCGCTGGACCGCGGCGACCGGGTGCACAACACGACGGCGGGCGGCATCCGCGTGGCCGGGCTGCTGGAATCGGACCTGGACCGGGCCTACGCGGCCTATAAGGCTTCGCACTAGCGAAGCGGCGCCGCCGGGGGGCGAAGATGGAGTTGGACGGCAGGCGGAACGGCCCGGAGCGCGCGCGCTAGGGCATGCTGTTTCCGACCCTCACTTTCGGCCTCTTCTTTCTGGCCCTGTTCGCGCTCGCCTGGATCGTGGTCCAGCCGGCCGAGTGGCGGAAGATCATCCTCCTGGTCGCCAGCTGGATCTTCTACGGCGCCTGGGACTGGCGCTTCGTCACGCTGCTGATCGTCTCCGGCGTTTTGAACTGGGGGGCGGCGCGGGCGATTTCGCAGACCGCGAGCCCGCATCGGCGGCGCATGCTGGTCATCGCCGGCGTCACCGCCAACCTGACCATCCTCATTATCTTCAAATACTACGGCTTTTTCTTCGAGCAGGTGTCGGCGGGACTGCAGGCGCTGGGCTGGGGCCGCGATCTGCCGATCATCCAGGTCATCCTGCCGGTCGGCGTGTCGTTCTTCACCTTCCAGGGGATGAGCTACCTGATCGACGTCTATCGGGGGAAGCTGCCGGCGGCGAGCCTGCTGCACGTCACCCTGCTGATGTCGTTCTTCGCCCACCTGATCGCCGGGCCGATCGTGCGCGGCGCGGACCTCGTCCCGCAGTTCGAGAAGGGCCCGCAGATCACCCGCGGCGGGGCGGCGCTGGGCGTCCTGATGATCGTCTGGGGCCTCTTCAAGAAGTCGGTGCTGGCGTCCGAGCTGGCGACCGGGCTGGTCGATCCTGTCTTCTTCGACCCGAGCGCCCACAACGCGCCCGACCTGATCGCGGCGACCTACGGCTACGCGGTGCAGATCTACGCCGACTTCTCGGCCTACAGCGACATGGCCATCGGGTTGGCGGCGCTGCTCGGCTATCGCTTCCCACGCAACTTCGACCAGCCCTACCGGGCGGTGACGCTGCAGGACTTCTGGCGGCGCTGGCACATCAGCCTGTCGAGCTGGCTGCGCGACTATCTCTACATTCCGCTCGGCGGCGGGCGCGGCTCGGTCTGGTTCGTCTGCCGCAACCTGATGATCACCTTCGTGCTCGGCGGCCTCTGGCACGGCGCGGCGTGGAAATTCGCCATCTGGGGCGTGATCCATGGCGTCGTGCTGTCGATCGAGCGGCTGTGGGGCCACTTCCGGCCGAGGCGCCTGCCGGCGGCGCCCAAGTGGCTGACGCTGATCGTCACCTTCCACGTCGTCTGCCTGGCGTGGATCTTCTTCCGCGCGGACGACTTCGCCACCGCGATCGACTTCCTGGCCGGCCTAGGCCGCTGGGCGCCCTCGACGCTGGCGGTCACGCCGATGGCGGCGGCGCTGATCGCGTTCGGCCTGGCGTTGCACGCGAGCCCGCCGCGCCTGATCGAGGGCGTCGCCGTGCGCGCGGCGCGGATGCCAGCCTGGGCCTTTGGCCTGACCGCTGGCGCACTGATCCTCTTCATCGACGCGCTGCGCCCCGAGGGCGTGCAGGCCTTCATCTATTTCCGATTCTAAAGGACGAGACGTTGAGCGACACACCCATCCCCGCCCCCGAAGACCCGGACGACCTGGTCGCGCGCGGCCGCGCGGTGCGCTACGCGGCGACGGTGATCGGCATCGCGGCGATTTTCCTGCTGGTCTTTAACGCCACGGCGCTGCGCAACTGGTCGGCGGCGCTTCGGCCCACCGACCTGAACGTGCAGATGGCGGCCGTCGCCGGCGGCTGGCGCGATACGCTGGCCAGGTTCGGGCTCGACGCGCCGCGCGCCCTCATCCACGACGCCTGGGCCAAGGCGCGCGCGCTGACCTTCAGCCACGGCGAGGCGCCCGCCGGCGCGGATGGGCCGCCGCCAGGCTAGCGCCCGCCGCGCTGCGCTTCGCTCGGAACCATTCGCCAAAAAACGCGGGCTTCCGCGGCTCACCCCCCAGGCCTATCTTGCGCAGGGGACGGAACGATTGCGCCGTCGAAGCGGTTGTAGAAGGTTCTGCGGGGTCGGGACGATCGATGCTGATATCGACGGCGACGGCCGAGACCATATTGACGAGTGCGCTCGGCGCGATTCGCCGTGGCGGCGACGGTTTGAACGCGGCGCTCGACGCCCTGCCGGCTCCTATCTACGTCACGGACGCCGACGGCGTCGTCACCCACTTCAACACCGCTTGTATCGGATTCACGGGCCGCACCCCCAAGGTCGGCAAAGACCGCTGGTGCGTGACCTGGCGACTCTACACCGACGAAGGCGAATATCTGCCGCACGCGGAGTGCCCGATGGCGCTCGCGATCAAGAGCGGGCGGCCGGTGCGCGGCGTCACCGCGGTCGCCGAGCGGCCGGACGGGACGCGGGTGAGCTTCCTGCCGCTGCCAACGCCGGTGCTCGATGAGGCCGGTTCGCTCGTCGGCGCGGTGAACATGCTGATCGACGTGACCGACGCCCGCCAGATCGCCGAACTGCGCGCCGGGGTTCGCCGTTGCCTGCGACTGATCGATTCCATCGACGATCGCCGCACGGTCGAAACGCTGCGCTCGATGGCGCGCGAATATGAAGACAAGGCGGCCGAACTCGAGCAGCGCGCGCCGCTGGCGACCGTCGCGGGTTAGCGCCCGCCGCTCAGCGACACATCGGCGCCTTCACAGTCGACGATGCGCGACAGAAGCGTCCCGTGCTCGTCGACCGGCGGGGCGCTGAAGGAGAGGCCGTTGGTCTCGCGCGCGGCGTAGAGGGCCTGAAGGTCCGGTGTCGCGAAGCCGAGTTGCACACGGCCGGCCGGGTTGCGCTCCGACGCCGGATGCAGCGCCAGCGTCACCGCGCCGGTGTCGAACTCACTCCAGAACGGACTTTGGAGCTTCAGCGGCAGCCCCATCACGTCGCGATAGAAGGCGATGGCCTTGTCCATGTCGGCGACGAACAGGATGGCGTGAGTGAACTTCGCTTGCATCGCGCTCTCCGATTGTGGCTCCCGACGCGAAAGCCAGCCGAATCGCCCGGCGGCTATTCGGCCCTCCTTGGCTGAAGTCGGACAGGCGGCCTCCGCTCGCGTCGCTCGCGTAGGCTGGCTGGGGGACTAGGACTCGAACCTAGAATAACGGTACCAAAAACCGCTGTGTTACCATTACACCATCCCCCAACGGGACGGGCGTCGCACGCTCGGGCGGCGAGGCTGGGCGCCCCCGATATCGTAAGCCCCAACCCATTGCAACCGAGCGGAAATCGCCCCGGCCGGGACCGCTGGGGCGGCTTCCTTGCGGGCGGTTTCGCCCTCGTCTATAAGCCCGCGCTCGCGTCGGAGCATAGCTCAGTCTGGTAGAGCACCGTCTTCGGGAGGCGGGGGTCGCAGGTTCGAATCCTGCTGCTCCGACCATCCGCCTTCCCCGGCCCGCTCGGCCGGCTACGGCGCGACATGTCCGCGGGCGGCGGCTCCAGCTTTCGGCGCACAACCGGGCGGGCTAGTGTGCGCGGCGACGTGGGCGCGGGCGCTGGGCGGCGATGAAGCAGTTTCTGATTACTCTGGCCGGCGTGCTGGCGGGCCTGACGCTGTTCTTCGTCGGCGCGCCCTTCCTGTTGATCGCCATCGCCGCGAGCGCGACGCATGGGCCCGCGACGCCGAGCGCCGCGATCCTGGTGCTCGATCTGCGCCAGGGGCTGAGCGACCAGGAGTCCGACAGCCTCGCCGCCTTCTTCGGTCAGCGCCCGCTTTCGGTCATGCGCGTGATCCAGGCCCTGCACAAGGCCGAGGCCGATCCGCGGGTGAAGGGCTTGTTCGTCCGGTTGCCGGAGGCGGGCATGGACCCGGGCGAGGCCGATGAGCTCCGGCTCGCCTTCCGCGCCTTCGAGGCCGCCGGCAAGCCGGTGTTCGCCCACAGCCAGGGCCTCTACCCGGCCGGCGTCGTCACCTCGACGTACATGCTGGGCGCGTCGGCGGACCAGCTCTGGATGCAGCCGGGCGCGCCGTTCCAGGCCACCGGCTTCGCCAACGAGGATCTCTTCTTCAAGCGCCTGTTCGACAAGTACGGCGTCAAGGCCGACTTCGAGCAGCGCTACGAGTACAAGACCGCCGTCAACGGCTACCTCTACGACGACTACACGCCGGCGCACCGGGAGTCGGAACTCTCGTGGATGGGCTCGGTCTACCAGACCGCGCTGGCTGCCGCCGCCGCCGACCGGAAGAGCAGCCCGGACGCGCTCAAGGCGTTGATCGAGGGCGGCCCGTATGTCGCCGAGGACGCGAAGGCCAAGGGCCTCATCGACCAGCTCGGACAGGTGCGCGAGGCCGAGCAGGCGCTGGCGACCAGGACCGGCGGCGACGCCAAGCTGATCGACCTCTCCGACTACCAGCCGCGCAGCGACGGGCTGGATATCGGCCAACCCACGATCGCCGTCGTGCAGGCCGAGGGCGACATCGTCACCGGGCCGCGGGACGTGAGCCTCAGCGGCTCGTCGATCAACGCCGACGAGGTCGCGAGCGCGCTCTACTCGGCGGCCGAAGACTCCTCGGTGAAAGCGATCGTCTTCCGGCTGAATTCGCCCGGCGGTTCCGACACCGCCTCCGAAGAGATTCTCGCCGCCGTCCGCGCCGCCAAAGCGGTCAAGCCGGTCGTGGTGTCGATGGGCACGTACGGGGCGTCTGGCGGCTACTGGGTGTCGTCTGAGGCCTCGGCGATCGTCGCCGAACCCTCGACGCTGACCGGCTCGATCGGCGTCTTCGGCGGCAAGCTCGCCATTGGGCCAGCGCTGGCCAAGTTCGGCGTCGACGTGCGCGACCTCAGCGTCGGCGGCCCGTTCGCCGACTCAGACAGCGTCACCCAGGACTTCACGCCGGCGCAGAAGGCCGCGTTCGCGGCCTCGGTCGACCGGGTCTACGAGGGCTTCATCACGCGGGTGGCGAGCGGCCGCAAGCTCTCGCCGGACCGCGTGCGGGAGATCGCCAAAGGACGCGTTTGGACGGGGGCGCAGGCGAAGGACCTCGGCCTGATCGACCAGGTCGGCGGCTTCTATCAGGCGGTGGACAGGGCGAAGGCGCTCGCCGGCCTCAGCGGCCAGGCGGTGCGGCTCAAGACGGTTGCGGCGCACCGCAATCCGATCGAGGCGCTGCAGCACGCCTTCGGCGTCGCCGACTCGTCACTCCACGCGCTGGCGGCCGCCGACCGCATCATGAGCGACCCCCGCGCCCGCGAAGCGCTGGGCGAGCTTTCCGATGCGCGCCTTCGGCAGAACGGTGCGCTGGTGCTGGCCCCGGTGCCGCGCTTTTAAGGCTGGCGCTTGACGCACAGGTACTGGAGGCGGTGCCAGTTGGTCAGGTTGTCGACCCAGCCGGTGATCTTCGGGTTCACCAGGGCCTTGTTGACGAAGAACGACACCGGGATGATGGCCGCGTCGTCCAGCATCAGCTGTTCGGCGCGCGCCAGGTCGGCGGCGCGCACCTTGGCGTCGGGCTCGTTGTCGGCGGCGCTCAGGAGCGCGTCGAAGGCGGGGTTGTCGTAGTCGCCGTAGTTCTGCGCGCCGGTGTTCGACTGGAGCAGCGTAAGGAAGCTGGTGGCGTCGTTGTAGTCGGCGATCCACGATGCGGCGCCCATCTCGAAGTTGCGCACGCGCAGGTCCTGATAGGCGATCTGGCCCTCCTCCTGCGCCAGCGTCACGTGCACGCCGATCGTCCGCCAGTCGGCCTGCAGCGCCGGCGCGATCAGCAGCGCCTCTGGCGAGTCGCCGTGCTTGTATTCGAAGCTCAGCGGATGGCCGGGCCCGTAGCCGGCCTGGGCGAGCAGCGCCCTGGCGACCGCCTGCCGTCGCTCGAAGGGCCACGCCGCCCAGACCGGCAAGGGCGCCGCGGCGTAGTTGTCCGTGCCCGGGGGCACGAAGGTGTAGGCTGGAAGGCGGCCGTCGCGCTCGAGCTTCTGGGTGATGAATGCGCGGTCGACGGTCATGTCTAGCGCCAGGCGCACCCGCCGGTCGCGAAACGCCGCCACGTCGCGCGTGTTGAAGACCAGGTAGGAGACGCCGAGGTAGGTGTGGACGCGCACGTAGGCGGCCATCTGGTCCGGCTGCTCCAGGTAGTGCACGCGGTTCGACAGGATGTCGGACGAGACGTCCAGCTCGCCGCGCCGCACCCGCCGCTCGGCGGCGATGGGGTCGGTGGTCGGATAGAAGTCCACCTGATCGATGCACACCTTGGCGGCGTCGTAGTAGAGCGGGTTCTTGGTGAGCCGGATGTGGTCGCCCAGCCGCCAGGACACCAGCCTGTAGGGGCCGTTGGCCACATAGTGGGCCGGGTCGGTCCAATGCTCGCCCCACCGCCGCACGGCGTGCTCAGGCGCCGGATACATCGTCTCGTGCTTGGCGACCTCCAGGAGATAAGGCGCGGGGTGGGTGAGGTCGATCTCGAGGGTCCGGTCGTCGATGGCGCGCACCCCCAGCGCCTCGGGCGGCAGCTTGCCGTCGTTCACCGCTTCGGCATTGCGGATGAAGAACAACAGGTAGGCGTATTCGCTCGCCGTCTTGGGCTCCATCAGCCGACGCATGGCGAAGACGAAATCGCCGGCCGTGACCGGGACCCCGTCGGACCAGAGCGCGCGCCGCAGGTGAAAGGTCCACCGCTTGCCGTCGGCGCTGGTCTCCCAGCGCTCGGCCATGGCCGGCGCCGGGCGGCCTTGCGGGTCGTCCTGGGTGAGGCCGACCAACATCTCGCCGACGATGCGGTCCTCCCAGGTGCCGGTGATCTTCGCCGGGTCCAGCGAGACCGGCTCCGAGCCGTTGCCGTATTCGAGGCACGCCTTGCCCGCCGGGCATGCCGGGCGGATCGCCGCCCTCGGTCCGCAGGAGGCGAGCATGGCGGCCAGCACCAGGCTGGCCGCGATGCGCGCTGCGCCGCGCATCGGCTCAGCGGTCCTTCGGGTCGATGGCGTCGCGCAGGCCGTCGCCGATGAAGTTGAACGCCATCAGCGTCGCGACCATCACGAAAGCTGGGAAGAAGAGCAGCCATGGCGCGAGGTCCATCTCGTCCGCGCCGGTCGAGATCAGCGTGCCGAGCGAGGTCAGCGGCTCCTGTACGCCCATGCCGATGAAGCTCAGGAAGCTCTCGGTCAGGATCACCGCCGGGATGGTCAGGGTGGCGTACACGACCACCGGTCCGAGCAGGTTCGGAACGAGGTGGCGGCCGATGATCGCCGGGGTGGAGAGCCCCGCCGCCCGCGCCGCCTCGACGAACTCCTTCTGCTTCAACGACAGCGTCTGGCCGCGGACGATGCGCGACATCGTCAGCCACTCGACGAAGCCGATGGCGAGGAAGATCAGCAGGAAGTTGCGCCCGAAGGTCACCATCAGGAGGATGACGAAGAAGATGAAGGGCAGGGTGTAGAGCACGTCGACGAAGCGCATCATCAGCTCGTCCGCGGCGCCCCCGAGAAACCCGGCGGTGGCGCCCCACGCGACCCCGATCACCAGCGAAACCGCGGTCGCCACCACGCCAATCGAGAGTGAGACGCGCAGGCCGATCAGGATGCGGGCCAAGAGGTCGCGGCCCAGCGCGTCTGCGCCCAGCAGATGCCCGGCCGTCAGCGGCGGGGCCCAGACGTCGGACTTGTTGATGGCGTCGTAGCGGAACGGCGTCAGGTACGGCCCGACGATCGCCGCGGCGAGGAAGACGGCGAGGAGGATCATGCTGGCGACGGCGGCCCGGTTGTGCAGCAGCCGCCGGCGCGCATCGTCCCAGAGGCTGCGGCCCTTCACCGCCGCGCGTTCCATCGTCTCGGCGCCGCGCCGGGACCCCGGCGCCAGGATGGCTCCGGTCATGACAGCCGCACGCGCGGGTCGAGCGCCGCCAGCATCATGTCCGCGGCGAGGTTCAGGGCGATGATCAGCGTGGCGTAAAGGATGATCACCCCCATCACGACCGTGTAGTCGCGCTCGAGCGCGCCGAGCACGAAGCTCTTGCCCAGGCCCGGCAGGTTGAAGATCTTCTCCACCACCAGCGAGCCGGTGATCAGGCCGGCGCACGCCGGCCCCAGGTAGCTGACCAGCGGCAGCAGCGCGGCGCGGAGCGCATGGCGGCCGATCACGACCCGCTCGGGCAGGCCCTTGGCGCGGGCGGTGCGGATGTAGTTCGAGCGCAGCACCTCGATCATGCCGGCGCGGGTGAGGCGCGAGATGATGGCGATCTGCGGCAGCGCCAGTACGACGACAGGCAGGACGAGGCTGATCGGTCCGTTCAGCCCGCCGGTGGGCACGAGCCCCAGGTCCGACGCCAGCCCCTGCCGCAGCAGCGGCGCGGTCACGAACGAGGGGATGCAGACGCCAAGGATGGCGCCGCTCATCACCCAGTAGTCCAGGGCGCGGTTCTGCCTGAGCGCTGCAGCGACGCCCAGCGCCACGCCCGTCAGGCCGCCGAGGACGAGCGCGGAGAGCCCGATGGTCAGACTGGTGGGAAACCCCTCGGCGATGATGTCGAGGACGCTCTTGCCCTGGTACTTCAGCGACGGCCCGAAATCGCCGCGCGCCACGCCGGCGAGGTAGCTGACGTACTGTTGGCCAAGCGGCCGGTTCATGCCGAACTCGGCCTCGACGTGGGCGAGGATCTCCGGCGGCAGCTTGCGCGAAGTCTCGAACGGATTGCCCGGCGCCGCGCGCATCATGAAGAACGCGAGCGTGATGACGAGAAACAGCGTGGGGACGGCGACGAGCAGGCGGCGGAGGAAGAACCTGAGCATCGGCGGGTCCGCGCGCGGCCGGTGAAATCAAAGGCTCGGGCGCGGTTGCGAAACTTCCATCGGCGCCCGATGTTGTCAAACGAGACCGCCGGAGCGCCTTCGCCATGGCCGACATTCGCAAGGTGACCGACGACTTTTCGGTCGCGCCGCAAATCGCGCTCGCCGACCTCGCGGAGGCCGCGCGGGCCGGCTTTGCGCTGGTGATCAACAACCGCCCGGACGGCGAGGTTCCTGGCCAGCCGAGCAGCGCGGAGGTCGAGGCCGCGGCCAGAGCGGCGGGGCTTCAGTACGCGCACATCCCGGTCGTCGGTCGCCCCACGGCCGATCAGGTCGCAGCCGAGCGGGACGTGCTGGCCGCCGCGCCGGGGCCGGTGCTGGCGTTCTGCCGCTCGGGCACGCGGTCGATCGTCACCTGGTCGATCGGCCAGGCGGAGGCGGGCGTACGCTCGCGAGACGAGTTGGTGAAGCTGGGCGCCGGCGCTGGCTACGACCTTGCGGCCGTGCTCGCGGGCTAGCGGCTGATCGCGACCTTGGCGGCCATCGGCACCATCTCCGGCTCGCAACTTGCAAGCACGAGCGCCATTTGTAGCGCCATGAGACACAGCAGCGCCGCGACCGCACGCTGCAGCCGTTTTGACACAAAATTCACCACGTCCACGGCCGACTCCCCGCGCAAACCCTCGTTTGGGGCAGGGCGTGGCAAGAGACGGGCCGGGTCCTCACCGAGGTTGGCGCCATGATCCCCTTCGTCCGCGACATCACGTTCGAGTACGGGAAGGTCGATCACGTCTCGCCGCTGATCCGACGGGTGATCGCCAACAACCCTGGCCCATTCACCTTCACCGGCACCGGCACCTATATCGTCGGCCAGGGCGACGTCGCGGTGATCGACCCGGGGCCGGACGATGCGGCGCATCTGGAGGCGATCCTGGCCGCCGTCGCCGGCGAGCGGGTCACCCACATCCTGATCACCCACCACCACCTCGACCATTCGCCGCTCGCCCGGCCGCTGCAGGAGAAAACCGGGGCGGTGATCTACGGCTGCGCGGTTGCCGAACTGCCGGCCGAGGACGGCGTGCGCACCGAGGCGGGCTACGACCGCTTCACGCCGGACGTCTCCATCTGCGGCGGCGGGGCGACGATCGCCGGCCCGGGCTGGACCTTCGAGGCGATCGCCACGCCCGGGCACACCTCGAACCACATCTGCTATGCGCTCGCCGAGGAGGCCTGCTGCTTCACCGGCGACCACATCATGGGCTGGTCGACGACGGTAGTGACGCCGCCCGATGGCGACATGGGCGCCTATATCGCCAGCCTCGACCTGATCAAGTCACACAATTTCAAGACCTTGTGGCCGACGCACGGCCCGCCGGTCACCGACGTCGGCCCTTTCATCGACGAGTACAAGGCGCACCGCTTCGACCGTGAGCGGCAGATCCTGGAACAGCTCGCCGCCGGCCAGACGAAGATCGTCGACATGGTCCCCAAGATGTACGTCGGCGTCGACCAGCGCCTCTATCCGGCCGCCGCCCGCTCGGTCCACGCCCACATGATCGAGCTGGTGAAGTCGGGCCGCGTGGCGGCCGACGGCGCGCCGGGGCTGGGCGCGGCCTATCGGCTGCGCTGAGCGCGGTCAGTCGCCCGCGAAGAGGCGCGCCTGCTCGTCGTCATCGCCGAACGTCGTCTCGGCGACGCGCTGACCAAAGACGAGCCGGCCGACGTGGCCCCAGAGCGCGGCCATCTCCTGTTTGGCGTTCACATCGAACCCTTCCTCGACCGAACGGCCCGTCTCCAGCGCCGCCTGATAGGCGGTGCGCGACCGCAGCAGCACCGGCGTCACCGCGATCCTGAGCAGGCCTAGCGCCCGCAGCGCCCGGGCGACGGAGGGGGGTTCGACGCCGTCGCGGGCGACCGGCGCCTGGTTGACCACGATCGTCGCCGGGCGGCGGAGGCGGCGGATGATATCGACGCTGCGTACGGTCGCGGCGATGTCGATCAGCGTCGGGCGGACGACCAGCACCGTCAGGTCGGCGACGACGATGGCTTGGGTCACGTCCTCGACCGCGCCGGCGGCGGTGTCGATGATCATGGCGTCCATGCCCGAGCCGACCGCGGCGATCTGAGCGGCGAAGACGCCCTCGCCGGCCGTCGTCACGCACAGCGGGCCTTCGGCGGCGCGCGCCTGCAGCACCTGGGTCGCCGATCGTTGCGGGTCGGTGTCGACGACGACCGTCTTCAGCCCGCGCAGGTGGGCGGCGAGCGCCAGGTGCGCTGCGACCGTGGTCTTTCCGGATCCGCCCTTCAGCGCGATCGTCGCGATGGTCCGCATGTCGCCCACGCGCTCAGAATCGCCCGCCCAACGTCTGCCCTAGCACGCTCGATGAATCTCGATCTACCGGGCGCTTGCGCCCGGCGCCCGTCCGCCCGCCCGCGAGCGCCCTGAAACGCCTGCAAAGTCGCCCCGTCGCACACAAAACCACTGGCGCTTGTTGCCCGACTGGAACAAGGTGAAGCCGTCTTGCGTCTCGCGCCCCTGGCGCTGACGCGCTCAAGGGGGAACCAAGACCCATGACCACGCTTCGTACTGTCCTGATCGCCGGCGCCGCTCTGGCCGCGCTTTCCGTCGCCGCTTGCGGCAAGAGCCCGGAGCAAAACGCTGCGGACGCCGCCAACCAAGCGAACGCGGAAGCCGCCAGCGCCATCGCTGCGGCGACCAGCGCCGCCGCCGCCGCCAACGCTCAGGCGACCAGCGCTGCGGCTGCGGCCACCAGCGCCGCCAACGCGGCCACCAACGCCGCCATGAGCGCCGCGGCCCCGGCCAACAAGTAAGCATACGCCTTCGGCCCCGCCCGACCCCTCGAGGTCGGGCGGGCGCCCGCGCGCTCGCGGCGCGCCTACTGCGCCGGGACCGCAGCCTGAGCGGTCGGCAGGACGTAGTCCTTCAGCCGGTCGCGGATCAGCTTCTTATCGATCTTGCCTGTCGCGCCCAGCGGGATGTCGTCGACGAACATGACGTCGTCCGGCGTCCACCACTTGGCGATCTTGCCGTCGAGGAACTTGAGGAACTCGTCCTTCGTCGCCGTTTCGCCCTCGCGCAGCTTGACCAGCAGCAGCGGCCGCTCGTCCCACTTCGGATGATGGACGCCGACGACCGCGGCCAGCGCCGCCTTCGGATGGCCGGCGGCGAGGTTCTCGATCTCGATGGATGAAATCCACTCGCCGCCCGACTTGATCACGTCCTTGGCGCGGTCGGTGATCTGCATGTAGCCGAGCTCGTCGATGGTCGCGACGTCCCCGGTGTCGAAATAGCCCTCGTCGTCGAGGATGTTGCCGCCGTCGCCGCGGAAATACTCACCCACCACATAGGGGCCGCGGACCTTCAGGCGGCCGAAGGTCGTCCCGTCGTGCGGCAGGCGCTTGCCCGCATCGTCGGTCAGCTTCAGCTCGACGCCGGCCGGCGGGCGGCCCTGCTTCAGCTTGAACTGCAACTGCTTTTCCGGGTCCATGGCGGCCACAGCCGCAGTGGTGCTGGAAAGGGTGCCAAGCGGCGAGGTCTCGGTCATGCCCCAGGCGTGGACCACATCGACGCCATAGTCGTCGCGGAACGCGCGCACGAGCGCTTCCGGCACCGCCGAGCCGCCGATGACGACACGCTTCAGATGGCTGGGCTTCTGGCCGCTGGCCTGCAGATGCTGGAGCAGCATCTGCCAGACGGTCGGCACCGCCGCCGAGAAGGTGACCTTCTCGGTCTCCAGCAGTTCGTAGATCGAGGCGCCGTCCATCTTCGAGCCGGGCAGGACGAGTTTGGCCCCGCTGGCGGGCGCCGAGAAGTTCAGGCCCCAGGCGTTCGCGTGATACATCGGGACCACCGCCAGGATGCTGTCGCGGCTGGAAAGGCCCATGGCGTCCGCCTGCAGCGTGATGAGCGTGTGCAGGAAGGTGGAGCGGTGCTCATAGAGCACGCCCTTCGGGTTTCCGGTGGTGCCGGAGGTGTAGCAGAGCGCGCAGGCGGTCCGCTCGTCGAAGTCGCCCCAGGTGACGTCCGGCGAATGCTGCTCGATGAGATCTTCGTAGCAGAGGGCGCCCGGATAGTTGGCCTCGTGCATGTGGTCGCGATCGGTGAGGACGATGATCTTCTCGACCTTCGGCAGCTTCTCCCTGTGGTCCCAGAGGATGGGCAGGAAGGGCAGGTCGACGAAGATGAAGCGGTCTTCGGCGTGGTTCATGATGTAGCAGAGCTGGTCGGCGAACAGCCGCGGGTTCAGCGTATGGCAGACCGCGCCGATGCCCATGATCCCGTACCAGGCCTCAATGTGGCGGCCGGTGTTCCAGGCCATGGTGCCGATGCGGTCGCCGCCCTTCGCGCCCAGCGCCAGGAGCGCGTTCGACAGCCGGCGCGAGCGCTCGTGAATCTGGCCCCAGGTCGTCCGCACGATTGGGCCTTCGATCGAACGCGAGACGACCTCGCGATCGCCGTGCCAGTTGTTGGCGTGGTCGATGATCTTGTCGACCGTCAGCGGCCAGGTCTGCATCAAGCCGTGCATGGCGTTCCTCCTTGCTCCCGCGGCGTCTACGTCGGCCGCGACGGCGCCGATCATTTATCGCGCAACGGCGATCAAGGGAAAAGCCGGGCCACGGTCCAGGGCTTGTCCGGCGCGGGGCGGGTAAACGCCAGGCGCTCGTGCAACCGGAACGGCCGGTCGCGCCAGAACTCGATTCCGAGCGGCAGGACGCGATAGCCCGACCAGTGCGGCGGGCGCGGCACGGGCTTGACGCCGAACTTGAGCGCGTACTCCGCCACCCGTCGCTCCAGCGCCAGCCGGTCGGACATCGCCCGCGACTGGTCGGACGCCCAGGCGCCGATCTGGCTGCCGCGCGGGCGGGTGGCGAAATAGGCGTCGGCCTCGGCGTCCGTCACCCGCTCCACCGGCCCGCGCACGCGCACCTGCCGCCGGAGCGACTTCCAGTGGAAGAGCAGCGCCGCCTTGGCTCCGGCCGCCAGGTGCAGGCCCTTGGCGCTCTCTGTGTTGGTGTAAAAGACGAAGCCGCGTGCATCCACGCCCTTGAGCAGCACCATCCGAACGTCGGGGAGGCCGCTCCCGTCCGCGGTCGCCAGGGCCATGCTGTTCGGATCGTTCGGCTCGGACGCCTCGGCGTCCTTCAGCCACGCCGCGAACAGCGCGAGCGGATCGCCCGCGTCCGGCAACGGCGGCTCCTGCGCCGCCGCGGCGTAGAACGCTTCATCCGCCGCCTTCGGAGGTTTGCGCTTCGTCACTTGCCAGCGAACACCGGCTTGCGCTTCTCGAAGAAGGCTTTGCGCGCTTCCTTGGCGTCGTCGGAGGCGAAGGCGATTCGGATGTTGCCGACCTCGTAGCGCAGCTGCTGTTCCATGTCGGTCGACTCCAGCGACTTCACCATGCCGCGCTTCAGGAGCCGCAGCGTGATCGGCGACCAGTCGCAAAGCTGCTGGCAGTACTCGTCGAGCCGCGCGGCCAGCCGGGCGTCGTCCACGACCTCGCCGGCCATGCCCCAGGCCACGGCTTCCTCGCCGTTGGCGGTGCGGTTCTCCATCATGAAGCGCATGGCGCGCTCGTAGCCCATGGCCTGCGGCAGCGTGATCGTGAGGCCGGCGTCCGGCGATCCGCCGATGCGCGTGTAGCCGGCCATCAGCCGCGCGCTCCTGGCCACGATGCGGACGTCCGTCGCCATGGCGAGGCCAAGGCCGGCGCCGACCGCGACGCCGTTGATCCCGCCGACCACCGGCTTGTCGCAGCGCTTGCGGATGGCGAGCAGGAACTGGCCCACCCACGAGATGTCGTCCAACTGCGCCGATTGCGGCGTGTAGGGGTGGAAGCGCTCGCCGCCGGCCAGGTCCAGCCCGGCGCAGAAGGCGTCGCCGGTCCCGGTGATGGCGACCACCCAGACGTTGTCGACGTTGGCCGCCGCCTCGACCGCCTGAACGACGCCCCAGGCGAGTTCGTTCGACAGCGCGTTCTTCTTCTCCGGCCGGTTCAGCCGGATGGTGCGCACGTGTCCCTTGTCCTCGACCTTGACGAGATCGCTCATCGGTTCCTCCTCGCGACAGCCTGGGCGGCGTAGGGTCTAATAGCCGAAAATCGAGAACCGGCGGAGGCGGGTGATGCAGCAGGCGGCGCAGGAGATCACGGTCGAGCCGGCGCGCGCGGAGGAGCAGCCGCTCCTGTCCGGCATGCTGCAGTTCTACATCTACGACTTCTCGGAGATGCAGCCGGCGGAGTCGGCCGAGTTCGAGCTCGAGCCGAACGGGCTGTTCAAGCCTTACCGCTACCTGCCTGACTACTGGCGCGAGGCCGGCCGCGTCCCGCTCATCATCCGCAAGGGCGGCCTGCCCGTGGGGTTCGCCCTGTTGAACGACCACTCGCACACCAGCATGCCGGTCGACCGCAACATGGCGGAGTTCTTCGTCATGCGGAAACACCGGCGCGGACGGGTGGCCAGCGTCGCGGTGCAGACCATCCTGACCGCCTATCCGGGTCATTGGGAGATCGCCATCGCCGAGCGCAACGCCGGCGCCAAGGCCTTCTGGCCGAGCGCCATCGCCTCGACCCCCGGCGTGCGCGATCTGCACCTGATGCAGGGCGACGGCGTCGAATGGACCGGCCCGATCTACCGCTTCGTGGTCAGCGGCTGAACGCGCCGGTGTCGCCAGCGCGCCGCTTCGGCTAAAAGCGCCAGCCATGTCGCACAACACCTTCGGCCACCTGTTCCGCGTCACCACCTGGGGCGAAAGCCACGGGCCGGCGCTGGGCTGCGTGGTCGACGGCTGCCCGCCGGGCATCCCGCTCACCGAAGCCGACATCCAGGTCTGGCTCGAAAAGCGCCGGCCGGGGCAAGGGCGGTTCGTCTCCACGCGCAACGAGACGGACGAGGTGAAGATTCTCTCCGGCGTCTTCTCCGACGAACGGACGGGCGGCCAGGTCACCACCGGCACGCCGATCTCGATGCTGATCGAGAACGCCGACCAGCGCAGCCGCGACTATGACGACATCGCCCGCAAGTTCCGCCCCGGTCACGCCGACTACGCGTATTTCGCCAAATACGGAGTGCGCGACTACCGCGGCGGCGGGCGCCAGTCGGCGCGCGAGACGGCGGCGCGCGTGGCCGCCGGCGCGATCGCCCGCAAGGTGCTGGGCGAGAATGTCGCCGTACGCGGCGCGCTGGCCCAGATCGGGCCGCTGGCGGTCGATCCGGCGCGCTGGGACTGGGACGCGGCGCCCGGCAACGCGCTCTGGTGCCCCGATCCGGCGATGGTCGCCCGCTGGGAGGAGCATCTGGAAACCGTGCGCAAGGCCGGCTCCTCGACCGGGGCGATCGTCGCGGTCGAGGCGCGCGGCGTCCCGGCCGGCTGGGGCGCGCCGATCTACGGCAAGCTGGATGCGGAAATCGCCGCCGCCATGATGTCGATCAACGCGGCCAAGGGCGTCGAGGTGGGCGCGGGCTTCGCCGCCGCCGCGCTTTCGGGCGAGGAGAACGCCGACGAGATGCGGATGGGCAACGACGGACAGCCGGTCTTCCTCTCCAACAACGCCGGCGGCGTGCTCGGCGGCATCTCGACGGGCGCCCCGGTGACCGCGCGCGTGGCGTTCAAGCCGACGTCTTCGATCCTCACGCCCAGGCGCTCCATCGACGAGACCGGCGCCGAGGTCGACATCCGCACCACCGGCCGCCACGATCCCTGCGTCGGCATTCGCGCCACGCCGGTGGTCGAGGCGATGCTGGCCTGCGTGCTCGCCGACGCCATGCTGCGCCAGCGCGGCCAGACGGGCCGCGTCGATCCGGTTCCGCTCGGCGGCGCCTAAAGACGGGGCGTCGGCGCGGCCGCACGCCGGCGGCTTTCGTCAGCGACAGTTTGTCGGTTGACCGGTCGGGGTGCGCTCCGTAATGGCCTTCGCCACGTCGTCGTGCGTACACTGCCAGCGCGACGCTGGCGGGGGAACGCCGGCTGCGCATTCAGCGGGGCGGCCTTTGCGCTTTGAGCTCTTGAAGATGCTGCTGGTGGACGACAACCACCACATGCGCGTGCTGCTCACCGAGATTCTGCGCGCGATCGGCGTCCGCCAGGTGTTCGAGGCCAACGACGGCGCCGAAGCGCTGCAGATCATGCGCACGCACCAGATCGACATCATCATGACGGACCTGGCCATGCAGCCGCTGGACGGGATCGATTTCGTCCGTCTGCTGCGCAACTCGCCCGACAGCCCGAACCCGATGGCGCCGGTCATCATGATCACCGGCCACTCCACCCAGCGGCGGGTCCAGGAGGCGCGCGACGTCGGCGTGAACGAGTTCCTGTCCAAGCCCGTGACCGCGCGCGGCGTGCTCGAGCGCATCGCCCAAGTGGTCGACAATCCGCGTCCCTTCGTCCGCGCGGCCAGCTACTTCGGCCCCGACCGCCGGCGACGCGCCGATCCGAACTACAACGGGCCCCGCCGGCGGGCCAGCGACGGCGCCGCCGCTGAGACGGGCAAGGCCGGCTAGAGGCTGAGCGCGCAGCTTTCGCCCAGCGACGGGCGCGAGACGACGATGCGCGAGAGGGCCGGAAAGTCTGCCGCCAACCGCTCGGCGAAGTAGGCGCAGAGCCTCTCCAGTGTCGGCGTCTCCAACCCGGGCTTCTCGTTCAGCAGGCCATGGTCGAGGTCGGCGGCGATCGCGCCCAGTGCGGCGTCGAGAGCGGCCAGGTCGGCGACCCACCCGGCCGGAGCGAGCGCGCCGGCGAGCGTCGCCTCGACGCGGAACGAATGGCCGTGCAGCCGGCGATAGCGGCCGTCCGCCGGGCCCTCATCCAGATAGTGGGCGGCGTCGAAGGTCCTCGCCTTGGTGATTTCGAAGGTGCGCGCGCTCATGCTCTTCTTTCAGGGCAGGCCGAGGTACTTGTGGGTCTGCAGGCTTAGCCGCCAGCGCGGGTGGGAAAGGCAATAAGCGACGGCGGCCCTTGTGTTCGCCTCGCGCGCCGGCCCGTCCATCGGCTGCAGCGAAAAGCGCTCGAACGCCAACCCTTCGAACCGGGCCGGGTCGACGCCAGCTTGCGGATAGACCAGCTTCAGCTCCTGGCCGCGGGTCTGCGCGAGCGCCGCATCGGCCTTCGGGCTCACGCAGATCCAGTCGAGGCCGGCCGGCGCCGCGATGGTGCCGTTGGTCTCGATGGCGATCGAAAAGCCCCGCTCGTGCAGCGCCGCGATCAGGTCCTCATCGATCTGCAGGAGCGGCTCGCCGCCGGTGCAGACGACCAGGCGCGCGTCCGCACCCTGCGCCCAGGCCGCCTCGACCGCGGCGGCCAGATCGCCGGCGCTCTCGAACCGCCCGCCGCCGGGCCCGTCCATGCCGACGAAGTCGGTATCGCAGAAGTTGCAGACGGCGCCAGCCCGGGCGTCCTCACGCCCGGTCCAGAGGTTGCAGCCGGCGAAGCGCAGGAAGACGGCCGCGCGGCCGGCCTGGCCGCCCTCGCCTTGCAGGGTCTTGTAGATCTCCTTCACCGCGTAGCTCATGCGGCCAGCGCTTTGCGGCCGCTTGCGACCCATGCGGCCCAGCCCTTGGCGCGCAGCGCGCAGGCCGGGCAGCGTCCGCAGCCGGCGCCCCACGCGTGGGCGTCGCGGACGTTCTCGTAACAGGTGTGGCTTTCGTCCCGGACCAGCTCGACCAGCGGCTCGCCGCCGAGCTGTTTGGCGAGCGCCCAGGTCGCCGCCTTGTCCAGCCGCATCAGCGGCGTCAGGATCGGGAAGGCTCGGCCGATGCCCAGCTCCAGCGCCGTCTCGAGCGCGTCCAGCGTGGCGCGCCGGCAGTCCGGATAGCCGGAATAGTCGGTCTCGCACATGCCCCCGACGAGAACGTCGAGCCCGCGCCGCTCGGCCAGGGCGGCGGCGTAGGTCAGGAAGACGAGGTTGCGGCCCGGCACGAAGGTGGACGGGAGCCCGTCCGGCCGCGTCGCGATCGGCGCGGCGGTGGTCAGCGCGGACTCGCCGATGGTCCCGAAACTCGCCAGATCAAGCCTGTG
The DNA here is from genome assembly GCA_035294785.1 of Caulobacteraceae bacterium. GTDB lineage: Bacteria > Pseudomonadota > Alphaproteobacteria > Caulobacterales > Caulobacteraceae > Poindextera. The sequence continues at coordinate 35,993 of DATGKF010000090.1, forward strand.
GTCGGGTCCGAGCGCGCCGGCGTGAGGGACCAGCGCAGGCAGCCGGGCCAGCAGAATCTGGCGGGCGGCCAGTTCAGCGACGTGCCGCTGGCCATAGTCGAAGCCCACCGTCTCGACCCGCGCGTGGTGGGCGAGAGCCCAGCCGAGGCAGACAGCGGAGTCCTGCCCGCCGGAAAAGAGGACGAGGGCGGAGCGGGCGGTGACCATGGGCGGCGGGTTTCGAGAAAGGCGTTTCGATCCAGCGGCTTGGCCGCGAGGGGCGACCTTTAGCGCGCCAGGGCGATGCCGCAAAGGGCTGTCGCCTGCGCGGCCGGCCGTTTACCAGGCGCCAGGCGCCGTTCTGTAGAGGCGCCTCGGAGAAACCGGCGCCGCAAGCTTTGCGGCAGCACTCCGGCGCGGTCGTGGCCGGCCGGCGGCGGTTCTGCTGTGCCAAGCAGGACGGTTTGTCCTTAACGACTCTGCAAGCGAAAGTTGGGCATGGTCGCGCCGAAAAGCAGCATCGCCCGTTATCAATGTCGAATATTTTAGGCCTGATCGAATACGCTCATCCGATCGATCCGACCACCTTGTGCGGGGCGGTGCTCGACCGCTTTCTGGATACTCCGGGTGCGGATTTGTTCGCCGTCGTCAGGCAAGGCCGTCCCGTGGGCGTTGTTGCTCGCGGCTCGATCCGCGCCCAGCAAGCGGGCCTGCGCGTCGCCGAGGTGATGGCGTCCGCCCCCTCCGTCAGCGAGGACGCGACGCTGGAAGAGGCCTGCGCGCTTGTGCTGGCGCACGTCGAGCCGGCGCCCGGCGTCGTCGTGGTCGATCGCGGTCGCTACCGCGGCGTGGTGTCGGGGCGCGCGCTGTTGCGCCAGCGCGGCGAGGACCAAAGCGCTGTCGCGCTCAACCGCCGCTTCGTCGAAATGCTGAACCACGAGATGCGGACGCCGATGAACGGCGTGATCGCGCTCGCCGACCTCTTGCAGCGCCAACCGCTCACCGCCGACGCCAAGGCGTTCGTACGCACCATCATCGAGTCCAGCCAGGCGACGCTGCGCACGCTGAACGATGCGCTCGAGCTCTGCCGCGCCGAAGCTGGCGAGATGGCGCTCGAGGCGCGTCCGACGCCGCTGCGCGAACTCATGGACGGCCTGCAGGCCGGCTGGCAGCCGCGCGCCGACCGCGACGGCGTCACCTTGCTCGTCGGCTACGACGGGCCGCCAGACCTGATCGCCATGGTCGACGCCGCGCGCCTGCAACAGCTGTTCGACGTCCTGGTGGAAACCGCGCTCTCGTTGAACCGCCAGGGCGCCGTCGAGGCGAGCCTGACCGCCGAGAAGGGCCCGGACGCGTTGACGCTCATCGGCCGCGTGCGCGACTCGAGCGGCGGCCTTTCGGTCGAACATGCAACCAGCGCCTTCGCCGAACCGGCTGAGGACGCCGATGGCCAGGGCCTCCAGGCCCGCCTCGGCCTGACCCTCTGCAAGCGGCTCATCGACCGCATGGGCGGCCAGATCCACGCCGACGACAACGCCGGCGCCGGCGTCACCATCGTCTTCACGCTCACCGCGCCGGAAAGCATCACCGCCCAGCCGGAGCAGCCGGGCGTGGTCAAGCGGCCGGCGCACGTGCTGGTGGTCTACGACAACGCCACCAATCGCATGGTCGCAGAGGCGCTCTGCGAGATGTTCGAGTGCACCTGCGAATGCGTCGAGGACGGCGTCGAGGCGGTCGAGGCCGCGCGCACCGGCCGCTTCGACCTGATCCTGATGGACATCCGCATGCCGCGCATGGACGGCGTCGAGGCGACCCAGGCCATCCGCGCCATGGGCGGACCGATGGCGACGGTGCCGATCATCGCGCTCACCGCCAACGCCGACCCCGAGGACGCGCAGTCCTACCTCGCGTCGGGCATGCAGTGCGTGGTCGAAAAGCCGATCAAGCCCGAGAAGCTGCTGGCGGCGATGAACCAGGCGCTGCCCGAAGGCTCGACCCGCGCCGCCGCCGCTTAGGCCGCCAGCGCGCCGACCGGCGCCTTGCCGAGGATGATGTCCGACGCCTTCTCCGCGATCATGATCGTCGGGGCGTTGGTGTTGCCTGACACGAGCCGCGGCATGACCGAGGCGTCGACCACGCGCAGGCCCTCGACCCCGATCACCCTCAGCTCCGGGTCGACCACCGCGTTCGGGCCGCGCCCCATCTGACAGGTGCCGACCGGGTGATAGATGGTCGTGCCGGCCATCCGCGCGAAGGCGAGCAACGCCTCGTCGCCGGCCACCTCGGCGCCCGGCAGGATCTCATGGTCGATCCACTTGGCCAGCGCCGGCTGGCTGGCGATCTTGCGGCCCCACTTCAGCGCCGCGACAACCACCTGCTGGTCGATCGGGTCGGCGAGGTAGTTGGGCGCGATCGACGGGTATTCGGCCGGGTCGCTCGACCGGATGCGGATCGAGCCACGGCTTTCGGGCCTGACCTGGCAGGGGGCGATGGTGAGACCGGGCTGGCCCTCCAGCTCCATCTTCTGCTCGGCCAGCAGCTTCTCGGTGTCCATCGTGGCCGGCAGGATGTGGAACTGGATGTCCGGCCCCTCCAGCTCCGGCCTCGATTTGCAGAAGGCGGCGATGTGGGCGGCCGACAGCGTCAAGAGGCCCTTGCGCTGGAAGAGGTACTTCATCGTCTCGCCCAGGAAACGCGTTCCCTTGGTGAGTTCGTTGACCGAGACCGTACCCGCCTTCAGCCGGTAGGTGGTGGCGATGACGTAGTGGTCCTGAAGGTTCTCGCCGACGCCGGGCGCGTCTTGCACCACCGCAATGCCGTGCTCACGCAGCAACGCCGCCGGGCCGACGCCCGACAGCTGCAACAGCTGCGGCGAGTTCACCGCGCCGCCCGCCAGGATCACCTCGCGTTTGGCGTGCGCGACGCGCGTCTCGCCGCCTTGGCGGAACTCGACGCCGACGGCCTTTTTGCCCTCGAACAGCACGCGCGTGGCCAGCGCGTTCGTCTCGACGCTGAGGTTCGCGCGTCCCAGCACCGGGTGCAGGTAGGCGACGGCGGCCGAACAGCGTTGGCCGTTCCTGACCGTCAGCTGATAGTAGCAGACGCCCTCCTGCTCGGCGCCGTTGATGTCGGGATTGCGCGGCAGGCCCGCCTCGACGCAGGCCTCGACCACGTCGTCCGAGACCTCGTGCGTCTGGGTGACGTCCGAGACGTTCAGCGGCCCGCCGGTCGCGTGTAGCTCGCCCAGGCCCGCCCGCTCCTGGTTCTCCGCCCGGCGGAAGTAGGCCACGACGTCGTCCCAACCCCAGCCGTCGCAGCCCAGCTGGCGCCAGCCGTCGTAGTCGGCGTGCTGGCCGCGCACGTAGAGCAGCCCGTTGATCGACGACGATCCGCCCAGCACCTTGCCGCGCGGCCAGACGTGCGTGCGCCCGCCGGTGCCGGGGTCCGGCTCGGTCGCATAGAGCCAGTTGACCTTCGGATCCTTCAGCGTCTGCGAATAACCGACCGGCACATGGATCATCAGGTTCGACATGAACTGGCCGAGGTTTTTCGTCGGTCGGTCGTCGCCGCCGGCCTCGAGCAGGATCACGCTGGTCTTGCCGTCGGCGGTGAGGCGGTTGGCCAGCACGCAGCCGGCCGAGCCGGCGCCAACGACGATGTAGTCGGCTGTGATCGGCTCCGGCATGGCGTCCTCCTGTCCTGGGTGATCGTTGTTCGGCTTATCGCGCGCGGCGCGCGCGTCCGTCAAAGGGCGCCTTGACTGCCCGCGCGTCACCGGCGCGGATTGGGTTCACATCGCGACTGAGGGAGCCCGCCATGTCGGATTTCGAGACCATCCTCTACGACGTCGAAGACGGCATCGCGACGATCACGCTCAATCGGCCCGACAAGCTGAACGCCTTCACCACCCAGATGATGGTGGACATGATCGCCGCCTTCGACCGCACCGACGCCGACGACGCGGTGCGCGTCGTGATCGTCACCGGCGCCGGGCGCGGCTTCTGCGCTGGCGCGGACCTCTCGGCCGGCGGCTCGACCTTCGACCGCGACGCCCGCCCCGATCCCGCGCGCAACGCGGCGCGGGTGAACGGTGTCGAGCGCGACGGCGGCGGGCGGCTGACGCTGCGCATCTTCGAGAGCCTCAAGCCGGTGATCGCGGCGGTGAACGGCCCGGCGGTGGGCGTCGGCGTCACCATGCAGCTGGCCATGGACATCCGCATGGCCTCGACGGCGGCCAGGTTCGGCTTCGTCTTTTCGCGCCGGGGCCTCGCCCCGGAAGCGGCGTCCTCCTGGTTCCTTTCCAAGGCGGTCGGCGTGCAGACGGCGCTTGAGTGGTGCTACTCCGGCCGCGTCTTTCCGGCCGAGGAGGCGAAGGAGCGCGGCCTCGTGCGTTCGCTGCACGCGCCCGACGAGCTCCTGCCCGCCGCCCGCGCGCTGGCGCGTGAGATCGCGGACAACACCGCGCCCGTGTCGGTGGCGCTGACGCGGCAGATGATCTGGCGCCTCGCCGGCGCCGACCATCCGATGCTCGCCCACCGCGCCGACAGCCGCGCTATCCAGTTCCGCGGCGTGCAGCAGGATGTGCGCGAGGGCGTGGACTCCTTCCTCGAAAAGCGCGCGGCGAAGTTCCCCAACAAGGTCTCCGCCGACCTCCCGGACATCTGGCCCGGCTGGAGCCCGCCGCCCTTCGCCTGAGAGAAGCGACGCTTGTCGCCAGCGCCGGGCGCCCGTATTCCTCGGAAATGTCAGGGCCCGGATGAGGCCGGCGCAGGAGGCCGCGTGCGATGACCACCGACGCCCAGGCGCTTCCAGATGGCGCGGTCGCCGCCGGCGACGAGACCGCTGTCGTCCAGCCCGTCGCCCTCGAGGACGCCACGCGGTGGCGCATCCTCTTCTACCTCGCCGCGCTGATCCTGATCGGCGGCTTCGGCGCCCCGCAAGGCGGCCTGATCGACATCCCCATCAGCTTCTTCCTCAAGAACAAGCTGCATCTGGATGCGCCGCAGGTCGCGCTGTTTCGACTGGCGTCCGGCGTGCCGCTCTACGGCTCATTCCTGTTCGGTTTCGTCCGCGACACCTGGAATCCCTTCGGCATGCGCGACCGCGGATACCTGGTGATCTTCGGCGTCGTCTGTTCGGCGATCTACGTCGCCTTCGCCTTCTCGAGCGTGAGCTACTGGACCCTTTTGGCCGCCGTGGTGGTGCTGACCTGCGCCTATTCGTTCGTGTCCAGCGCCTCGAACGGCCTCACCGCGACCCTCGGCCAGCAGCACGTCATGTCGGGCCAGGTCTCGACGGTGTTCAACGTGGTCGCGTCGGTGCCGATCATCGCCGCGCTGGTCGCCGGCGGCTATCTCAGCGACTTCCTGGAGCACTCCCACCAGGGGATGCGGATCCTGTTCCTGACCGGGGCGGTGGTGATGGCCATGCTGGCCCTCTACGGCCTCTGGCGGCCGAAGGTGGTCTACGACAACGTCCACGCCGAGCTCGGGCCGAAGTCGCATCCGCTCCACGACATCGCGCGCCTCTTCGGCTACTGGCCAATCTATCCGGCGCTGCTGATCTGGCTCTTGTGGAACTTCGCGCCCGGTGCGGCGACGCCGCTGCAGTTCTTCCTCCAGAACGAGCTGCACGCCCCGGACTCCGTCTATTCGAACTGGAACGCGATCTTCGCCGCCTCCTTCCTGCCCACCTTCTTCCTCTACGGCTGGCTGTGCACCCGCTACCCGCTGAGGCCGCTGCTCTTTTGGGGCGCGGTGGTGGCGGTGCCGCAGATGGTGCCGCTGCTCTTCATCCACACGCCGAGCCAGGCGCTGATCGCCGCCTTCCCGATCGGGCTCATGGGCGGCGTCTGCTCCGCCGCCTACACGGACCTTCTCATCCGCTCCTGCCCACGCGGCCTGCAAGGCACGATCCTGATGTTCTCGGTCAGCCTCTACTGGGTCGCCTCGCGGTTCGGCGACATCCTCGGCACGTGGCTGTATGCGCGCTTCCACGGCTTCACCGTCTGTGTGATCGCAATCACGATCGTCTATGCGCTGATCCTGCCGGCGCTGTGGCTCGTGCCGCGGCGCCTGACGGCCACCGCCGACGGCGAGGCGCCGGAGGGCGGATTCGCAACACAGTAAGCGCGGCCCTCACACCAGAGCGCCAACGGAGAACCCCATGACGACGGAAGCCGCCGCTGCCGAGCCCGACCTGTCGCCCGACGGCCAGTCCATCGCCGTCCCGTCCACGCCGCTGCCGGTGTCCACCCGAGCCCGCATCCTCATCTACCTCGGCGTCCTGCTCCTCTTGATGAGCAGCGGCGGGGGCCTGATCTCCATTCCGCTCAGCTTCTTCCTCAAGAACAAGCTGCATCTCAGCGCGCACGCCGCCGCCAACTTCCACCTCATCACGGGCATCCCCGTGTACCTCGGCTTTCTCTTCGGCCTCGCGCGCGACAGCTGGAGTCCGTTCGGCCTACGCGACCGCGGCTATCTCATCCTCTTTGGGGCGCTGAACGCTCTGCTCTACGCGCTCTTTGCCTTCGCCCCGCTCGGGAGCGTGCCGGTCCTCTTGGCGACCATTCTGACGTTGAACTGCGCCGGGCTGTTCGTCTCCAGCGCTTACAACGGGCTGTCGGCGCAGATCGGCCAACAGCATGTGATGCCTGGGCAGATGAGCACCATGTTCAATGTGGTCGGCACGATCCCGACGCTGCTGTCGCTGGCGCTCGGCGGGATCATCAGCGATCAGCTCGAGACCAGCCACGGCGCCACGGCCGCCCGCGACATCTTCCTGATCGGCGCCGCGTTGAGCGCGGTGGTCGCGCTTTTCGGCCTGCTACGGCCCAAGGCGGTGTACGACAACCTGAACAACGAACTCGGCCCAAAGGCGACGCCCCTGGCGGACTTCACCCGTCTGCTGCGTTACTGGCCGGTCTATCCGGCGCTGCTCATTTGGGCGCTGTGGAGCTTTGCACCGGGGTCCAACACGCCCCTGCAGTACTTCCTGCAGAACACCCTGCATTCAAACGATGCTGCGTGGGGCTACTGGAATGACATCTTCGCCGCCTCGTTCATCCCGACGTTCTTGATCTACGGCTGGCTGAGCCAGCGCTACCCGCTGCGCCCGCTGCTATGGATCGGCACGCTGATTGGGATTCCGCAGATGATCCCGCTGGCCTTCATCCATTCCGTTGGCGTGTCGTATCTTGCCGCCGGCGCCGCCGGACTGATGGGCGGGCTGTGCACGGCCGCCTACACCGACCTTCTGATCCGGTCGTGTCCACGCGGCCTGCAGGGCACGATGATCATGGCTTCGACGTCGGTCTACGCCATCGCCGTGCGCGGCGGCGATGTGTTGGGCGCAAACCTCTACGACCGGTTCAAGAACTTCAACGTCTGCGTGATCGCCATCACGATCGTCTACGCCTCGATCCTGCTCGTGCTGCTCGTGGTCCCCAAGCGACTGACCGCCACCGCCGATGGCGAGGCGCCCGAGGGCGGCGAATACGCGACCGGATAGCTAG
>DATGKF010000091.1:0-68779 GCA_035294785.1 Caulobacteraceae bacterium
GGATGGACTGATCTCGGGCCGCGCCTCGCGCCGTATTGGACCGCCAAGGACGCCAAGGTCGCCAAGGGCGCCAAAGGTGACCAAACAATCTCGTCATCCCCGCTGAGCGCAGCGAATGCGGGTGGCCCGAACAAGTCGGGCCATGACGGGGCCGGAAGGGCCTGTGACGAGGTGGAACTCTTGGCGTCCTTGGCGAGCTTGGCGGTCCAATCGGACCTATCCTCAGACCGGCGCGCGGCTGCCGCGGGCGGGGCGATTGGGGGCGCGGATGGTCATGTGGGCGTCGATCACATCGCCGGCGGTGATGTTGGTCTTGCGGCGGACGGCGACCTTGAGCGGCAACAGGTAGGTTCCGTCCTTGGGGAAGAGGGCGGTGTAGAACGCGACGCCCCCGACCTCGGCGTCGACAGGCACGCAGCCCCAGCCGTAGGTGGCGATCCTGGCGGCCTGGCGCACCGCCTCGGCCTGATCGGCGGGGATGGGCGCATAGAAGAAGGGCGCCGGCCCGCGCCAGTAGATGACCTCGGCCTCGAAGCTGATCTCGAGCAGGGCGTCGCCGGCGGCGCTCATTTCGGGTCCGGCAGGCCGAGCACGCGCTTGGAGACCACGTTCAAGTTGATCTCGGACGAGCCGCCTTCGATGGAGTTGGCCTTGGTCCGCAGCCAGCCGCGCACCTGCGTGAGTTCGTCGGGCGCAAAGCCGTCGCCTTCCCACCCCAAGCCGTTCGCGCCCAGCGCCTCGACGATCAGCTCCGCCCGGTCCTGGGCGATCTTGGCGCCGGCGTACTTCATGATCGAGGCGGCGTTGCTGGGACCCTGGTTGGACTTCGCCTCGTCGGCGGCGCGGGCGAGGGTCAGCTGGAAGGCCTGGCTTTCCATGCGGTGGTCGGCGAGGCGGGCGCGGTAGTCGGCGTCGGCCAGCCGGCCGGCGTCATCGAGGCCGATGTACTGTTTGGCGTAGTCCTCGACCCCCATCGAAGAGGCCGGTCCGGTCAGCGAGCCGGCGCCGAGGCCGATGGAGATGTTGTCGCGCTCGAACTGAAGGAGACGCTTGGCGATGGTCCAGCCGCCGTTCAGCGGCCCGATCACGTCGTCCTTGGCGGCGCGCACGTCGGTGAAGAAAGTCTCGCAGAAGGGGCTGTCGCCGTTGATCAGCTTGATCGGCCGCGTCTCGACGCCCGGCTGCTTCATGTCGATCAAAAGGCAGCTGATGCCCTCGTGCTTCTTGGCGCTGAAATCGGTGCGCACCAGGCAGAAGCACCAGTCGGCGAGATTGGCGACCGAGGTCCAGATCTTCGAGCCGTTCACCAGCCAGTGGTCGCCCTTGTCCTCGCACTTGGTCTGCAGGGAGGCGAGGTCGGAGCCGGCGCCCGGCTCTGAATAGCCCTGGCACCATTCGTATTCCCCGCGGGCGATGTGGGGCAGGTGGCGCGCCTTCTGTTCCGGCGTCCCGAGCTCGAGGATGGTCGGGCCGATGCTCATGATGCCGAGCCCGCCGATGGGGTTGTGGGCGCCGGCGCGCGCCATCTCTTCGGCGACGACCCGCGCTTCGGCGCGGCTTAAGCCTCCGCCGCCGTACTCGACCGGCCAGGTCGGCGCGCCCCAGCCCTTGGCGGCGACGGCCTCGCGCCAGCGCCGCGCGTTCGGCCCGCGCGCGCCGCCCTCCGGCAGGTTGGCCTCGATCCACGATCGGGCCTCAGCCCGAAACGCCTCAGCGTCGCCGCCGAAATCCGCCATCGCAGCGCTCCTCCCAGGTCTTCGTTCGCGCGGGGGAGATTGCGCCCGTTGCCGCGACGGAGCGCAAGCGGAATGGCGTCTAGCCGTTGATCCACAGACCCGCGTAGAGCACCTGGCCGCCGACCTCGTAGCCGCTGACGTCGACCAGGCGCATGCCCTGCTGGGTGAGCGCATCGAACGCCGCCTGGAAGTCGGCGGTGTTGAGGTTGTGCCTGGCCTGCCAGGCGGGGAACGAGCCCTGGTCCCAGATGGCGGCGAAGTAGGCGACGGGGCCCACCGCATATCCGCTCACCATCCGCAGGTGATAGCCCTGGGCGACCGCGGCATCGAACGCCGCCTGATACTGGGGCGCGGTCATGCCGTGGCGCGAGATCCAGGCCGGACTGTTGGCGATCTGCTCGAAGATGGCGGCGAAGTAGGGGACGCCGGCGACGTTGTAGCCATTCACCCAGACCGGCCGGTAGCCCTGGGCCGTCAGCTGGTCGAAGACCTGCTGGAACTGCCCGCTGGTGAGGCCGCTGCGCGCCTGCCACGCCGGGCCGCCGCTCTGCGTCCAGAGGCCGGCGTAGAGCGGAACGCCGCCGGGCCCATAGCCGCTGACCTTGGTCAGCCGGTAGCCCTGCGCCCCCAGCTGGTCGAAGGTCTGCTGGAACTGGCCCGCGTTCATGTTGTGGTGGGCCACCCAGGCCGGCCCGCCGGTCTGGTTGAAGATCGCGGCGAAGGTCGCGTTTCCATCGACGTTGTAGCCGTCGACCAGCGCCAGCCGGTAGCCCTGGGCCGTCAGCTGATTGAACAGCGCCTGGTACTGGCCGGTGCTCAGGCCGCTGCGCGATTGCCAGGCGAACGGCGCGGCCAAGGCCGGCGATGCGGTGACGGTCAGGGCGGCCGCCGAGGCCGTCAAAATCGCGGATCTGCGTGTGAAGCTCATGGGTGGTCCCCCGTCTCGCGCTCGCTGACGCGCCTCCGGCCAGCCCCGCGCAGCGTCACAGTTGCAGGAAACACGCGAGGAGGGAATTCACGTCGCCTTGTAGGCGCCGGCGGCCGCGCTCGAAGATGAACGCCGCCCGAACGGCGCCGTGGCGTTTGGTTCAGCCGCTTCCGGGGACAAAGGGAATCTGGGGGTCGCGCGTAAGAGACGTGTGCGCGACGCGGAGGTTGGTCGAGTGCGGTGACGCCGGCGTCGTCAGAGCACCTTGTCGCTTCGGGGGATGCCGCGTCCTCCGATGACGACCTCATGGCGGCTGTCGCCCGGCGCGACGCGCAGGCCTTCCGCACGATCGTCGAGCGCCACTCACCGGCCCTCTACCGATACGCCTATCGGTTCATGGGCCAGGCGAACGAGGCCGAGGACGTGGTTCAGGACGTGTTCTTGAAGGTTTGGACCCGCGCCGGCGACTGGCGGCCCGACCGGGGCAGCCTCGGCGCCTGGCTGCGGCGCGTGACCACCAACCGCTGCATCGACAAGAAGCGCCGGCGGCGGCTGATCAGCGACATCGAGCCGCCCGAGGTGGTCGATGGGGCCTGCCTCGCCGACGACGCCGCGAACGCCAGCCGGCTCGCGCGCGTGGCGAGCGACGCGGTCGCCAGCCTGCCCGAGCGCCAGCGCGCGGCCATCATCCTGACCTACTACGAGGACCTCCCCAACGCCGCCGCGGCCGACGCGCTGAGCATGAAGCTGAAGGCGTTCGAGTCGCTGCTGGTGCGAGCCCGCAGCGCGCTCGCGACGCTGGTCGCCCGCGCCGGCGTCACGGCGGCCGACCTCGGGAGCGCCCCATGACGACGGAGCGCGTTCAGAAGATGACCGAGGCCGAGATCGCCCGTCTGCTCAGCCGGGCGCCGCCGCCGCCGCCGGCGGCGGACGACCTCGCCAGCCGCATCGTCGCCCGCGCGGTTCAGGCCCGCCGCGCGCCGAAGCTGACGGCGCGGCGCAGCCTCGGCCGGCTATGGCTGGCGCTGGCCGCGGCGGCGCTCGGCGGCGCCGTCGCCGCCGGGGCGGCGGCGCAGGCCGGCTACCTGGACCTGAGGCGCGTGGCCGAGTTGCCGGCGCAGATCCTGCACGCGCTCGGCCGGCCGCCGATGCGCGCGCGCCATGCCGACGCGAAGCCGGCGCGCATCCTCGTCAGTCATCCGGGGTCGCGCTTGACGCATGCGACCGTCGCTCCGCCGCTTGTGTCGGTCGCCGCCCCGCCGCCGCAATGGTCGGCTCACCCGCCGCGCCTGGCGGTGGCTCATCCGTTCCGGGCGGTCGGTCCGCACATCGCCGTCTCCCACCCCGCCGGCCGGCCGCACCTGCGGCTGGATCGCCAGCCCGGGCCAACCCGGCGTCTGCGGGAGATCGAACACGTGGCCGAGCGGCCGGCGCCGCTTTCAAACGTCGCCGCCGCGCCGGCGCCGGTGCGGCCGATGGCGGAGCGGGAGCCTGGGCCGGCCGAACGGGACGTCGATCGGGCGGTGGACCGGAGGAATGTCGACCGGGTCTCGGATCGCCGGGACGTCGACCGTGTGGCGGATCGTCGGGATGTGGATTTGGAGGCGCGGCCCCGCTGGGGGCCATTCGCCGGGGAGCGGCGCTTCGCGCCCGATCGCCCCTGGCGTCGGCGGCTGGCCGACAATGCGCGCCGGCCGTTCAAACCCAACGGACCTCATCCTCGGCGCCGCTGGTGAAGACGGCGCCGGCCCCTTCCGGAGGGCGCGGAAGGGGCCGGGCGCAAAGGGCGGCTAGCGCCGCTCGTCGTAGATCTGCTCGCTGACGGCGTTTTCCTGCTGGTTCAGCGAGCGCTGGTCGGCGCGCGTGATGTGGCCGTTGTCGAACCGGGCCATGTTGCGCTCTTCGAGGCGGATGGAGTGGTCCTCGCGCGCGATGCCGCGCGCCTCGGCGCGGGTCAGCTGCCCATCGTGCAGGCCCGCCTGGATGCGGTCGTGCTGGTTCTCGAGCCGGGCGTTCACCTCTGCGCGGCGCGGATGGTGCGCGCCCCAGCCGCCGGCCTGCGCGGCGCTGGCCGTGGCGCAGACGACAGCGACGAGCGCCACGGTCTTGACGATCTTCGACATGCTTCAACTCCTGTTGGGCGCCGCACCGACGGTGCAGCGCTTGTCTGCCCCAGACGCCTTACGCGCGGGATCGGCGTCGCCCTTCGAGGACGCCGATGGGGTTGGAGGCGGCGCCTGGCGTTGGCCGCGCTGCCCCGGCGGAAAGGCCGAGCGACTGGGCGTTTGATCGGCTATCCAAGCGGTCGGGCAGACACGCGAAGGGGCCTAGCGATGACTGAAGCTCATGTTCCGCATCCGCACATTGCGCGCCGCAAGGCGCAAGGCGTTGCGCTGACCAGCGACGAGCACGTCGGGTTCAACGGCTGGCTTGCGGCCCTCATCACGAAGGGCTTCGGCTCGATGTGGGCGTTTTATGTTCTGGTCTTGTGGATGTTCGCCTGGATGTTCCTGGCGACCGCCGGCTTCTGGATCTTTCAGTACGACAAGTACCCGTTCACCTTCCTTCTCTTCCTGTCGAACCTCGTTCAGCTCTGGGCGCTTCCGGTCCTCGCCGTTGGCCAGCAGGTTCTCTCGCGAGCCTCGGACAAGCAGGCGCTGCAGACCTTTCGGGACGCCGAAGCGGTGCTGGAGCTGACCGACCACATTCACGGGCTCGTTCAGGCCAACAACAAGCTGACCGACGAGATTCACGGCCTCGTCCAAGTCAACAACAGGCTGACCGACGAGATCCACCGCGCGGTCGCCGGGGCGAAGGCCTAGGGCTGCGAAGTCGCCAGACGAAGCAGCGGCGCCGCCGCAGGGCCGGCGGCCGGGCAGGCGGCCAGGACCGGTCCCGAGCGTCTCAGCGCTTGCGCCAACGGCCGCCCCTCGATCGTGCAGTCGCCGGCCCCGTCTGGGCCGATGACGCAGGTCGCGGTCTTGCCGAACGAGGCGGTCATCAGCGCCGCCTGGGTCAGGTCGCGACGCTTTAGGTCGATCGGAACCCAGGTCGACGGCGAAGCGCCGGTCGCGATGCAAAGCCGCGATCCGCTCTCGACGTGCAGAACCGGCCCGTGAACGGCAGCGCCCGGACGCGGCTGAGCGCCCTGGCAGATGCTCGCGGCGTCGGCGGGGGCGGCGCTCGCGGCGAGGGCCGCGGCCGGCGCGATCTGCAGCACGAGGCTGGCGAGCGCGGCGGCGCCGAGGCCGGCCTTTCGGTCTGGGCTGAGACTCATCGCGCCTTCCCTTGCCTGCGATTCCCAAGGACTCGCTCGGTTCGTGGGTGGCTGAGTGCAGGCCAGACCCCCGTGCACGACGAACGCTCAGGTTCCGGAACTGTTCCGCGATGCCAGCGTCCGTCTCGCGGTCGCCGACGGGCGGGTGCGAGCAACGATCAAGCGGCCGGGTAGGTAAGGTGGGCGTCGTTCGGCCAGAGGAAGTTTGTGTAGGTCACGGTCACGCTGAAATCGAGGGCCGTCACCTGATGCCACCAGCCGACCGGCATGAAGACGATCTCGCCGGGCGCCAACTCCAACTCATAGACGTGAGCGCCGTTCAGACGGTCATACCGGGCGCCGTCGTGCGCCACGGCGTCGAGGTCGGCGATCTCGCTGAAGGTGTGGCGATGATTGTAAAGCCGGCCGGCCTGCGCCGCCGGCACGATCTTCAGCCGCTTTCGTCCGCGAACCTGAGCGATCAGATTGTTGGTCAGGTCGTGATGCAGAGAGGTCAGCGTGCCCGCCGGCCCGATCCACATCATGCCCGCGCTGCTTCGGTCGAGGAACCTGTCGAGGTGACCAAGGTCAGCGTCGAGGGCGGCCAGGGCCTTGGCGTTTCCGGCCCAGTTGTAAGCGGTCATGTAGGCGTCGTTGCCGGCGCCGTCGCCCTCGATCATCGCGATGAAGGCGTCAAAGGGGGCGCGACGTCGATGGCGCTCCTTGTCTTCCTCGAATCGCGGATTGGCCGCGCGACCGCCCTGGTACTCGATCTCTTGCGCGCCGACCGTTTTGGCCAGGTAGTCGGGGGTCCACAACGCCAGCGCCGGCCATCCCGCCATCTCGCCCGTCAGGATGACCGGACGGTTGGCGACGTAGTAGCGCTCGAGGAACTCGTCGCCGCTGAGATTTGCCCGCCGCTCGATGACGGCGCCGAGGGGCGTCAGCTGTCGCTGCCGCTCGATCGTCTCCAGCAGCCACTCGCGTTTGCGAAGCGCTAGCGTGGCGCTCGAGTCCGCGTCGGGCGGCGTCAAGGCGCGCTCGGGCGGGTCATCGGCCGGCGGCGCCGGAAGGCCCTCCATGCCCCCGCGATCGAAGGGTTTCACCCTGACCTTGGTCTGGTGGTCCGCGGCGATCGCTGTCCCCGCGGCGTCGACGCCCCGGTAGTAGTGCTTCTGCCACTTGTCGGCCGGCGCAACGGGCGGACGAGCCTGCATTTCAAGGTGGAAGGCGTCGCGCGATCGGCTCCACGCCTGGAACCGGCGCATGAGGTCCGGATCCTCGCCGAGGGCCCGGAACACCGGCTCGAACGTCTCGATCAGTCCGCGCTTCACCGGAAAGAAGAAACCGATCGGCTCGCCGGCCTCGAAGCGCACCCACGCATCCGGCCTGGTGAAGCGCCAGTTCATCGTGAAGGTGAAGGGCGACCAGTCCGTCTCGATGATGCCGCTGAGGGGCTGTATGGCGTCCTTCTGCCGGTTCGGCGAACCGCCGATCCAGAGGTTCCAGCCCGGCGGGGTTCGGAAGATGCCCTGGATGTGGAAGGTCAGAACGCCCTGACCGAAGAGAGAGACGGGCGCGTGCTCGGCGGCCGCGCCGTCGGCGCAACGGATGTCCACGCCTTCGGCGCCGGTCGCGCCGTTCCACCGCGCGTCAAAGCCGCAGGGACTGAGGACCTCCCAGCCATGGGCGTTCGCGATGTTGAGCGGCAGGCAGCGGCGGGCGAACGACTCTGGGCTGGCGTCCATCCAGGCTCGCGTCGCCGGCGCCGGCCGGATCAGCGGCGCCCAGCCCGGGTGCAGGTAGCAGATCAGGTCCATCGGTCGTGTCCGCCGGCGGAGGGGTTCGCGCCAGTTCAAGCCACGCGACGCCTTTGACTGCAGGCGAAACCCCCGTCCGCGTCGGAACGCGCAAGTTCCGGAATTGTTCCGCTAGCTCTCGGCTCGGGGCGTCAGTTCGGCAATCCCAGATTCGCCCGCAGGCGCGCGGCGCTCCCCAAGCTTGCGTCCGGCCAATCGAGCGCCTCGCCCGTGATCAGCTCCAATGCGCGGCCATAGGCGGCCGCCACCTCGAGCAAGATTTCGTCCGGGACAACGGGCAGCGGGTCAACGTTCGGGTCGCACCTGGAGATCAGCCAGCTTCTGAGAATATCCTTGTCGAGGCGATCGGGAGGCAGACCGTCTTTGAAGCGCTCGTCGTAGCTGTCGGCTATCCAAAACCGGCTGCTGTCTGGGGTATGGACCTCATCGGCGAGAACGAGTCGCCCTTCGGCGTCCAACCCGAACTCATATTTGGTGTCGACGAGCAGAATGCCGCGTTGCGCGGCCAGCTCCCTGCCACGAGCGAAGACCGCAAGTGCGGCGGCGCAGGCCTCGTCCCAGAGAGATTCGGAAATCAGCCCCCGGCCGATGACTTCCGTGCTGGTGATCGGCTGATCGTGGGTCCCTTTCGCGGCCGGGGTTATCACCGTCTCAGGAAGCCGCTCGTTCTCCCGCATGCCCCCGGGCAAAGCGATTCCATAAGGGGCCCGGTCGCCGGAGCGATACATCGTCCAGATGGACGTCGAGGTTGAACCGGTAAGATAGTCTCTGACGACAAACTCGATGGGCAGCATTTCGAGCGGCTGGCAGACTATGGCGTTCGGGTCAGGCGCACCTATCATGTGGTTCGGGATAATGTCGGACGTCGCGGCGAACCAGTACCTCGAGAGTTGCGTCAAAATCTGACCCTTGAGCGGGACTGACGCGACAAAACGGTCAAACGCACTCAGGCGGTCCGTCGTGACCATCAGCATATTGCCGTCGGGCAGCAGGTAGTTGTCGCGAACCTTCGCCCTTCCAATGAGCTGAAGCGGGTGAAGGTCCGTCTCCGAAATGCGGTCGGATAGATAAGGCTTGAATTGACTGGCCTGAAGCATCTGTGACCCCGCCTTCAGCTTAACGCCAAGCCTGCGACGCCCGGAGGGCGAAGCAGGGACGCTGCCCCAGGTCGGACTCGAACCAACACGGCCTTGCGGCCAACAGATTTTGAGTCTGCCGCGTCTACCATTTCGCCACTGGGGCAGCAGGCGCCGACTTAGGGCGCGGACGCGCCCGAGGCAACGGGGCGGACGAGGCGAGGGGTCGCCGGGTCTTCGTTGTCGATGACCGCGTGCGCCGCTCCGCGCGGGTCGCCTGCCTCATAGAGGGCGTGGGCTGCGGTCCAGAAGGTCTCGTAGCGATGGCGAACAAGGTCGGCGTCGCCCACCCACGCCACATCGCGCGCCGTGGCGCGGCGGACCATCGTGGCGAAGCTCACGTCGAGCCAGATTACGAAGTCCCACCAGTGGCGAAGGCCTGGCTTGAGCAGGAACACGCCCTCCACGATCAGCAGCGCGCCGACCCCGAGCGTCGTCCCGCCCGCCGGCGAGTCCTCGAAACCGCCGGGCAGCGCAAAGCTGATCGCGCCATCGCCGCCCTCGCGGGTCGGCTCGAGCACCAGACGCTCGAAAGCCGCGAAGTCGAAGCCCCGCTGCAGATAGCGCTCGGGCGTGTAGGCGGCCGACCCGAGCGGCCGGTAGCCGACCGGGTGGAAGTCGTCCAAGTGGACGACCTGCGCCTGGCGCCCGGAGCGGCCGAGCCGCTCCGCCAGCGTGCGGGAGAACGTGGTCTTGCCGGCGGCCGAACGGCCCTCGATGAGAACCCGCACCGGGCGCTGCCGCTGAAGCGCGAGGATTGCCGCCGCCAGCTCGTCGACCACCCCCATCGTCAGACCGTGCGGCGGATGACCTTGGCGGCGCGGACGCCGCGGTCGTAGCGGCTGGGGCCGCGATAGGCGGTGACTTCGCAGAGGATGTCGCCGCCGACTTCATCTTTCCAGAGGTAGCCGCGCTCGAAGGTGATCGCCCCGCCGTTGGGGCCGAAGCCGTCGTAGGCGTCGCCCCAGGGCACGAGGCGGGCGAGTTCGCGCCAGCTCAGCGCCAGCGCATGCTTGAGCTCCTCCTGCGCGGCGGCTTCCAGCTCCGGGTCGGCGACGTCGGCCATGACGGAAAAGACAAGCACGCGCCGCGCGCGCTGGCGAGACTTGGCCGGCGAACGCTGTTAGAGCCGCGAGCCTCATGCTCCGCGCCCTCTACGACTGGATCCTCAGGCTGGCCGCCACGCCCTACGCCGTCCCGGCGCTGGCCGGCGTCGCCATGGTCGAGGCGACGTTCCCGTTCGCGCCGCCCGACCTGATGCTGGGCCCGATGGTGCTGGCGCGGCGCGACCGCGCCTGGCTCTACGCCGGCATCTGCACCGCCGGTTCGGTCACTGGCGGGATGATCGGCTACGCCATCGGCTATTTCGCGCAGGACCTGGCCCGCCACATCCTCACCTTCTCCGGCCACGCGGGCGCGCTCTCGGCGTTCCATGCCTGGTTCGCCCAGTGGGGGCTGGCGGTGATCCTGGTGAAGGGGCTGACCCCCGTGCCCTACATGCTGGTCACGCTGGCGTCGGGCGTCGCGCGGTTCAGCTTCCCGGTCTTCGTGGCCGCATCGGTGGTCACGCGCGGCGGGCGCTTCTTCCTCGAGGCGGCGCTGCTGCAGCATCCAGCGGCCAAGGCGATCATCGACCGCTACTTTTACTGGATCGCGGCGATCGGCATCCTCGCCATCATCGCGGCGGTGGTTCTGCTGCACCACTTCAGCGGCGCTTGATTTCGGGCCATAGGTGAAGGCGTGATACGCGCGCTGATCGGATGGACGCTCCGCTGGTGGCCGGCCCTCGCCCTCGTGACGTCGGCGGCGATGCTGGCGATCGCGCACGCGTTCGAGACCTTCGGCCACCTCGCGCCGTGCCACCTCTGCCTCTTGCAGCGCGACGTCTACTGGTGGGCGCTGCCGATCTGCGCGGCGGCCGTTCTGGTCGCCTACGGCGGCCGGCTGGCGGTGCTGAAGCCGTGGCTGGGCGCGGCGATGGGGGCCGCGTTCCTCGTCGGCTGCGGCATCGCCGTCTATCACGCCGGCGCCGAGTGGAAGTTCTGGCCCGGGCCGGCGAGCTGCTCCGGCGGCAGCCACGCGGTGAACGCCGCCGCGCTCAGCGACCTCTTGAAGGGCGCGACGCTGACCCAGCCGCGCTGTGACGTCGCCGCCTGGCGGTTCCTCTGGCTCTCCATGGCCGGCTGGAACGCGCTGATCTCGCTGAAGCTCGCGGTCTGGTCGCTGGTCTGGGCGGCCTGGAGCCGCAAGCGATGAGCCTTCGCCCCGTTCCCCCGCGACCCGGCCCCGGCCAGACCCGCGCCCGCCGCGCCGAGATGCTGCGCGTCGACCATGCCGGCGAGCTCGCCGCCGTCTTTATCTACCGCGGCCAGCGGGCGGTGTTCGGGCAGGCGCCGGCCAAGGCGCGCATTCTCGGGCAGATCGAACAGATGGAGGCGCACGAGGCCGAGCATCTGGCCGCCTTCAACGAGCGGCTCACGGCAGAGCAGGTGCGGCCGACGCTGCTCGCGCCGCTGTGGCGGGCGGCGGCGTTCGCGCTCGGCGCGACGACGGCGCTGATGGGTGAGAAGGCGGCGCACGCCTGCACCGAGGCGGTGGAAAGCGTGATCGAGGGCCACTACGCCGATCAGGTGGACGAGATCGGCGATCGCGACCCGGCGCTGGCCGCCGAACTCTCGCGGTTTCGCGACGAGGAGCTGGCGCATCACGACCTGGCCGTGGCCGAGGGCGCGCGCGAGGCGCCCGGCTATCCGCTGCTGGCCGCCGTGATCAAGGCCGGCTGCCAGGCGGCGATCCGCATCAGCGAGAAGATCTGAGGCGCCATCGCCACGTGCACCGAGCGCAACCGGCCCTCTATCGCCGGAGCGGATTCAACGTGATATCCGAGTCCGGCCCCGCGACGGACGGGCCCCTGATCTGGGCGATGCGGCGAGGCGGCCGACGGGGGCGGCTAGGCGATGGCGCATGAGGGTGGGCGCTTCGTAACGGCGTTTTGGCGAAGGCGCGCGCCGATTGCGCTCGTCGCGTGCCTCGCCGCAATTCCGCTGCTCTTGCTGGCGCCTCAATCCTGGCCGCAGGGCGCGGAGCCGACGCCGCCGGCCCCGACCATCAACGACTATCTCATCTACGACGGGCCCAACACCGGCGAGATCCCGCCGCCCGACTGCATCGAAATCGCGCCCATGGTGAAGAAGGGCTCGGCCGAAGCCGGGTCGTGGACCACAGTGGGGGAAAGCATCTGGGACTCGATCCTGGCGCGCACCGGAATCATCCCCGGGCAGACCCGTCCGGCGACCCTCAGCCCGCGCGAAGGGTACGCCGGCGCGCCGGGATTCATCGAGAACATCGCCCAGTCGATGGTGCTGAACGCGGATGTCTATGACGAAACCACCAAGGAGCCCGTCCAGACCAGCCGGCGCATGTCGTTCGGCTACTTCGTCCGCATACGGCAGACGATCGGCGGCAAGCCGGTCATGCGCGAGTTCTTCCTCTTGATGAGCTACGACCTGATCGACCAGGGCAAGCCGGACGGCAATCCGGCCGCCTTCGAGGTGTTCGTGTTCCAGATGCCGGTTCCGGGTACGGTCGGCGTCGGCGACCCGAATGCGCTCATCAACCTGCAGAACGGCCTGGCGGTGACCGGTCCTGGCCAGCTGTTGGGCTCGGTGCCGACCAACATCGCGCTCGCCAACAACTACAAGGAGGACGAGGTCCCGCCGAACACGCCGGTGACCATTGGGACCGACCCCGACGAGCCCGGCAAGGGCTGCTTCATGTGCCACGCCAATCGGACCAAAACGACCCCCAACTCAACCGGCCCCTTCCCCTGGCGCGCCACAGACGCCGTGTACCGTTCGAGCCTCTCCAGCCACCTCGCCCAGGGCGGCGTCAACTGCCCGCCGCCGACCAGCGCCGCGGTGCTGCAAGGCGGCGTACTGCAAGGCAACGTGCTGCAAGGCGGCGTGCTCGGCGGCGACGGCGGCAACAGTCTCGGCGTCACCGCGCCGACTCCGAACCGGCCCAACCGCACGGGCGACAGCGGCGCCCCGCCGGCTGGCGAGCCCGGTCATCCCGCCAATCAGCCCGGTCACCCGAGCGCACCGCCCGGTCAGCCGTCCAAGGCCGGCGACCAGCCCTAGCCCATGCCCGCCGACCAGCCCGCGCCGCCGCCGGCGGTGGTTGAGGTGCGCGCCGCGCGCCTGCCGCCGGCCGCCGGCGATGCGGCCTTCTCCATCGTGCGCATCGACCGGGCCACGATGGCCGCCAGCGCGCGCCTTGACGAAGCGCTGAGCGCCGCGCCGGGCGTCTCCCTTTTTCGCCGCACCTCCAGCCTGGGCGCGAACCCGACCACCCAGGGGGTCTCGCTGCGCGGCATCGCCGGCTCGGGCGCGAGCCGGGCGCTGGTGACGCTGGACGGCGTCCCGCAGAACGACCCGTTCGGCGGCTGGGTGATCTGGACCGGGCTGCCGCCGGAAACGGTTTCGGCGGCGAGCCTGGTGCGCGGCGCGGGCGCGGGGCCTTACGGCGCGGGCGCGCTGACCGGCGTCGTCGCGCTGGAGCAGCCGGCGGCCATCGCGGGCGGGATCGCCGGCGAGGTCGAAGGCGGCGACCGCGGCTATGGCCGGGCGACGGCGATCGGCGAGATCGACGCGGGCGCCGCGCGCCTCTTCCTCGACGGCTCGGCCGAGCACAGCGACGGCTGGATCCCGGTCCGCCAGGGCCGCGGCGCGGCCGACCGGCCGCTTACGCTGAGCGACTGGAGCCTCGCCGAGCGGGCGGAAGTCGCCGCCGGGCCGCTGCTGGTCTCCGAGCGCGTGGCCGCGTTCGAGGAGGATCGCGGCGCCGGGACGGTGCTGGCCGGCTCGAGCGCGCGCGGCGCGCAGGCGAGCCTCACCATCGTCCGCCCGCCGGACGCCGGCGTCTTCGGCTGGCGGCTGCAGGGCTGGGTCGAAGCCTCGAATCTCGCCAACAGCACCGCTTCGGTGGCGGCGAACCGGAACACCGCGACGCTGGCCAATTTCCAGTACGCGACGCCGGCGACCGGTTTCGGCGTCAACGCGGCGCTGCGCCGGCAGACGGGCGGCTTCAGCTGGGAGATCGGCGCCGACTTGCGCGACTTCAGCGGCGAGAGCCGCGAGCACCTGTTCACCTTGGGAACGGCAACGGGCGCGCGCGTCTCCGGCGGCGGCGAATGGGTGGCCGGCGTCTATGCCGAGGCGAGCCGCACGTTCGGGCCCTGGCTCGCCACCGGCGGCGTGCGGCTGGACGCCTGGCGAGACTATGCCTCGAGCCTGGTGCAGACCGGGACCACGGCCGTGAACCAGCACCCGGCCGATCGCGGCGGGACCGTACCCACCGGGCGCGTCGGCCTGCGCCGCGACTTCGCCGACGGGCTCTATCTGCGCACGGCGGCTTACGCCGGCTTTCGCCCGGCGACGCTGAACGAGCTGCACCGCAGTTTTCGCGTCGGGAACGACATCACCGAGGCCAATCCGGCGCTGGCGCCCGAGCGGCTCTACGGCGCCGAGGCGGGCGTCGGCGGCGCGCGGGGGCCGCTGGCCTGGGACGCCGACGTGTTCGCAAACCAGCTCGCCGACGCGGTGACCAACGTCACCATCGGCCACGGGCCGAAGACCTTCCCGATCGTGGGCTTCGTGCCGGCCGGCGGGACGCTCTTTCAGCGCGAGAACGCCGGCGACGTGAACGCCTATGGCCTCGAAGCCGAGGCGAGCTGGGCGGCCGGCGATGCGGTCTCGCTCCGCGCCGCCGTCTCCTGGACCCACGCCCGCGTCGACGGCGGGAGGCAATCCCCGCAGCTCACCGGCCTTCGGCCGGCCGAGACGCCCGAGCTGACCGCGACCGCCGGCGCCGTCTGGCGGCCCGCCGCGCCGCTCACCCTGACGGCGGCCGTCCGCTACGAGAGCCAGCGCTTCGACGACGACCAGAACACCCGCCCGATCGCCGCCGCGGTGGGCGTCGACGCCCGCGCCGATTGGCGCTTGCGCGGCCCGCTCAGCGCCTTCATCGCCGTCGACAACCTCTTCGACGCCCCCATCCAGACCGGCCGCAGCGCCGCGGGCGTCGTCACCTACGACGCGCCGCGGATGGTGCGCGTGGGGCTGACGGTGCGGCGCTGAGCGTCCTCGGCGCGCCGTCGGCGAACGATTTCGCACCCGGCTCAGCTTGCAGTTTGCGGCCAGCGCAGGCATGTCCCGCCGCCGGGCGGGGCAGGCACAACGGCGGGGGCCGGAGCGATGCCATTCGATGAAGGTCGCAAGACGAACGTTCCTGACCCTAGCGGCTGGCGCCGGCGTGACCGCGGCAGGCGGCGTGAGCATGGCGGCCGCCTTCGCGGCGCCGCCAATCCCAGTGCCGGCGATTCCGCTGCTCTTCCCCGCCGAGCTGCCGACAGCTGACGTCCGGCGGGCGTTCGTCCACAACCTGCACACCGGCGAGACGCTGAACGCCGTCTATTGGGAGTCCGGCCGCTATGTGCCCGACGCCCTGGCCGAGGCCAAGCGGGTGATGCGCGACTGGCGCAACGGCCAGGAGCACGCGATGGACCCGCGCCTGTTCGACCTCTTACACGCCATCCAGTCGCGGCTGGAGGTGAACCGGCCGATGCAGCTGGTCAGCGGCTATCGTTCGCCCGCCACCAATCGCATGCTCTGCGCCGAGAGCGGCGAGGTCGCCGCCCACAGCCAGCACCTGCTCGGCAAGGCCTCCGACATCCGCATCGAGGGCGTCGGGCTGGCGACGCTGCACCGCGCCGCCCTGAGCCTGCGGGCCGGCGGCGTCGGCTTCTACCCGCAATCGGACTTCGTCCACGTCGACGTAGGCCCGGTCCGCCAGTGGGCGGGGACGTAAGGCGGACCCGACCGCACGCCTCAGCTCGCGGCCCTCGCCCCCGCCAGCATCGCTACCGCGTGACGACGATTTTGCCGACCATCTGCGGGTGCAGGCCGCAGTGGTAGGGGTAGACCCCCGGCGTGGTGAAGGTGAAGCTGTAGCTGTCGCCGGTGTCGAGCGGGGCCGAGCGGAAGGCCTTGTTGTCCGCCACGACGCTGTGAGCGTCGTCATCGTTGTTGGTCCAGGTCACCGAGGATCCGGCGGGCACCGTGGTCACCCCCGGGCTGAAGGCGAACATCGAGATCTTGACGTTGGTTTTCATCGCCGCGGCCTCGGCCGCCGCGTCCCGGGGGTTGGGGGCGATGGGAGCGGCGGCCAAGAGCATCGCCAGAGCGGCGATTGCGGCGACGGGGCGAACGGAAACGGCTGAGTTGGCGTGCATCGAAGGGTTCCGTTGGTTCAGGCGAGGGTCTGGTCGACGAGCGTGAGCGGCCCATGGCCGTGCACGCGGTCGATCTGGCGCACGCCGAGCACGCCGCGCAGCTGATCGGCCGCGACCTTCAGCGGTCCGGGCGAGGCGCCCGGCGTGCCGGCGGCCGCCTGCGGATAGGCTGTCGAACGGGCGGTGTGGAAGGTGATGGCGCCCTCGGTCTTGGTGATCACCTGGTGGATGTGGCCGTTGAGCACGGTCACCGAGCCGAAGCGGCGCAACGGGGCCAGCGCCGGCTGTGCGTCCACCGTTCCCCAGCCCCAGGGGACATAGGCGTCGAAGAGCGGCATGTGGGCGTAGACCACGATCGGCGTCGAGGCCGACAGATGCGCGACGTCCTTGGCGAGCCAGGCGGTCTGCTCGGCCCCCAGCCGGCCCTGGCCGTCGGGGTTCAGGCCGATGGTGTTGACCAGGCCGATGAAGTGGACGCCGGCGACGTCGTAACTACGCCAGCCCTTGCCGCCCACGGTCTCCTTGCCATAGCGCTGGAGGAACAGCGTGCCGTTCCCCTCATCCAGCGTGTCGTGTTCGCCGGGCGTGTAGAAGATCGGAACGTTCAGGTCCTTCAGCATCTGGTCGGCGGTGTCGAACTCGTCGGCCTTCGACAGGTGAGTGATGTCGCCCGTGTGAATCGCGAAGGCCGGCCTCACCGGCAGCGCCTTGATCTTGGCGATGGCCGCCTTCATCGTCCCCAGCGTGTCGGGGTTGGCCGCCTTGTCGAAGCCGATGTGGGTGTCGCTGATCTGCACGAAGTCGAGGGTCCCGCTCGTGCGCGGCGCCGCCTCGGCCCCGCCGGCGAGCACCGACGACGCCACGCCGCCGCTGATCGTCCAGAGCACGCCGGCGCCAGCCCAGCTCATGCACTTCATCGCATCGCGGCGACCCGGATCAGCCGGCGTGGAATTGTCTCGTCTCGTCATCTGAGCCTCGTCAGCGTTGGTTCCTGCCGACGTAGACGGGCGATGGCGCCGTTCTATTCCCCCCCACCGGGCGATTTTCTCGGGCGCTGGCCAAGGGGAAGAGATCGAGCGCGGTCCGTTAGAACGCCTGAGGACGGCGCCAACGGACACTCGCTGGCGGCCGTCAGCGCCCGCGACTAAGGTCTCGCGCCATGGACGACAGACCAGAGGGGAAGGACCGGCGTTTCGGCCCGGTCGTGATCGAGGCGGCGCTGAACGGCGGGACGCCGAAGGCGAGAAACCCGCACGTGCCGAAGGCGCCGAGCGAGATCGCCGAGGACGCCCTCGCCTGCCTCGACGCCGGCGCGGCGATCATCCACACGCACATCGACGATCTCAGCACGACCGGCGAGACCGCGGCGGAGCGTTATCTCGAAGGCTGGCGACCGATCCTCGCCGCGCGCCCCGACGTGATCCTCTGCTCGACCGTCGCGACCGGCGCCACGCCCCAGGAGCGCTTCGCCCACTACCGTCCGCTCGCCGCCGAGGGCATGCGCATGGGGTCGCTCGATCCAGGGTCGGTGAACCTCGGAACCCAGGGCGACGACGGCCTGCCTGGGCGGCGGGGATTCGTCTACACCAACAGTTACAGTGACATAGCCTATCTCGTGGCGCTGCATGACGAGACGCATCTCGGCCCGTCGATCGCCGTCTACGAGCCCGGCTTCCTGCGCACGGTGCTGGCCTATGACCGCGCGGGTCGCCTGCCGCGCGGCGCGCTGGTCAAACTGTATTTCGGCGGCGCCTACAATTTCCTCGACGGCCGACGCGGCGACGTCACGTTCGGCCTGCCGCCGACGGCGACGGCGCTCGCTGCCTATCTCGAGATGATGCAGGGCTGCGACCTTCCGTGGTCAGTGGCGGTCCTGGGCGGCGATGTCGCCGCGGTTGGTCTGGCCCGCACGGCGATCGAGCGAGGCGGCCATGTGCGCGTCGGCCTCGAGGACTTCGGCGGTGAGCGGCGCCCGGCGAACGCGGAGCTGGTCGCCGAAGTCGCCGCGATCGCGGCCCAGTGCGGCCGGCCCGTCGCAACGCCAGGCCAGGCGGCGGAGATCCTCCGGCTGCCGACGCCTGCCCTGGGTCGCGGCTAAGCCTCGAGTTCGATGTCCCAGTAGAGGTAGTCGAGCCAGCTTTCGTGCAGGTGGTTGGGCGGGAAGCGGCGGCCGTGATCCTGGAGCTCGAACATGTTCGGGCGGTGCGGGCGGCGGCGGGGCTGCATGTGCGCTTCGGCCGGCGTGCGGCCGCCCTTGCTCAGGTTGCAGCGGGCGCAGGCGGTGACGATGTTCTCCCAGGTGGTGCGCCCGCCGCGCGAGCGCGGGATGAGGTGGTCGAAAGTCAGGTCCTCGCCGGAGCCGCAGTACTGGCAGGCGAAGGCGTCGCGCAGGAAGAGGTTGAAGCGCGTGAACGCCGGCGGGCGGTCCTGGACGATGTATTGCTTGAGCGAGACGACGCTGGGCAGCCGCATCTCGAACGAGGGCGAATGCACCACCTGGTCGTAGGTGGAGACGACGTCGACGCGGTCCAAAAAGACAGCCTTGATCACCTCCTGCCAGGGCCAGAGCGACAGGGGGTAGTAGGAGAGCGGCCGATAGTCCGCGTTCAGAACCAGCGCCGGCCAGCCCGAGGGCGGGCGCTTAAGCACCTGCATGGCTGCACCGGCGCGCGCCGCGTGCTTGGGCGGGCGAGACGTGACGACTGAAGACGGCGCTCCTTCCACGCTGGCGCTTTCACTGATGGACCGAGCTTCTAGCGAGCCCGCACGGCGCCGACCATAGGGATGATTCCGCGACACCTCCATGTCGGCGGCGCGCTGGCGGCTGATTTTGGAAGGGATGTGGCCCGCGGCGCGGGGGCCTGGGGCGGGGCCGGCGAAATGGCCGGCGGAACAGGTTGAATGCGGATGCGTCGAATAAGAGGATCAGGCGTTTGAGGGAAGCGTGGGCTGCGCTTCCCTCAAGGCCCTTTTCTCCCCATCAGGCGAAGACCTGCCGGGGACTAAGCGCCGACGAGGGCGAGCGCCCCGCCGGTGGCCAGGCCCATGGCCAGGAGGAAGATGCCGCCGGTGGCGTCGGCGAAGCGTTGGATAAACGTGGTGAGAGACATGATCGTCGTCCTTAAGTCTGGTGTGTCTGGTTTTCGTCCCCCGGCAGAGCCGGCGATCGGCCCACCCGGTTTGGCGGAGCCCCCGAAGGCGAGCCGCTTTTCCGATGTGGACGATGCTTAGATAGCACCTATTTAAACGGCGTCAAGATCAATCTTTACATTGTTAGAATTATCTCATAGGGTCTCAGGAAAACTAAGGGTGGAAACGATGACGACGACCCATGCGGCGCTCGCGGCCGCCAAGCCCTATCACCATGGCGACCTGCGCCGGGCCCTGCTCGAAGCGGCGGAGGCGATCCTGGAGCGCGAGGGTCCGGTCGGTTTGTCCCTGCGCGCCGTGGCGCGCGAGGCGGGCGTCAGCCCGGCGGCGCCCTATCACCACTTCAAGGACAAGGACGAGCTGCTGCTGGCCGTTGGCAGGAACGGCTTCGCGCGCCTGAAACAGGCGCTGGCCGAGGCGGCGCTGTCGACCGACGACAAGGCGGCCCGCCTGCCGGCGATCGGCCTCGCCTATGTCGAGTTCGCCCAGGCGCATCCGGCGACCTACGAGGTGATGTACAGCTGCGCGCGGCGCGTCGACGCCATGCCCGACCACGACGACGAAGCGGCCAACGGCTTCAGCCTGGTCAAGGACGCGATCAGCGAGTCGGCCGGCGGCCAGATGAGCGACATCGACGTCAACCTCGCCGCGATCGCCGCCTGGTGCGCCGTGCACGGCCTGGCGGAAATGCGCGGCTTTGCCGAATTCGAGTCCCTGAAAGAGGCTCTGGGCGGCGAGGAAGCCTTCCTGCGCGGCGTCCTCGGCCACTTCTTCGTCGCCAGGTCGCGCCACCACTGAGCGGGACGGTCACCCGCTTCGCTCCGTCGCCAACTGGCTATCTGCATCGCGGCCATGCCTTTTCCGCGCTGACCGCCGCCCGGGCCGCCGGCCCGGACGGCCGCTTTCTCCTCCGCATCGAAGACATCGACGTCGAGCGCTGCCGCCCGGCGTTCGAGGCCGCCATCCTGACCGATCTCGCCTGGCTCGGGCTGCGCTGGGAAACACCGGTCCGGCGCCAGTCGGAACACATGGCCGACTATCAGGCGGCGCTGGCGCGCCTGCGCGAGGCCGGTCTCGCCTATCGATGCTTCAGGACTCGCGCCGAGCTCGCCGCCGCCAGCGCCAGCGCGCCGCACGGCCCGGCGCCGGCATTTGTCGGCGAGCCGCTCGCGCCGGCGGAAGAGGCGCGCCGGCTCGAGGCGGGCGAGCCGTTCGCCTGGCGGCTCTCCATCGCCGCGTCGCGCGCGCATCTGGGCGCAGCGTTCGACCAGCTGAGCTTCACCGAGACCGGCCGGGGGCCGAACGGTGAGCAGGGCGAGCAGCCGGCGCTGGCGGACGCCGCCGGCGACATCATCGTGGCGCGCAAGGGCCTGGGCGTCGCCTACCACCTGGCGGTGGTCGTCGACGATGCGCTGCAGGGGGTGAGCGTGGTCGTGCGCGGCGAGGATCTGTTCGAGGCCGCCCGGCCCCAGCGGCTGTTGCAGGCGCTGCTCGGCCTGCCGGCCCCCGTTTATCGCCATCACCGGCTGCTCGCCGGCCCCGACGGTCGCCGCTACGCCAAGCGCGACCAGGCCGAGACGCTGCACGCGATCCGGGAATCTGGGGTGAGCGCGGCGTCGCTAAGGGCGGAGCTTGGATTCGGTTAGGCGGCGGCGCTGCGCCGAACTCTCCGCAGAAGGGCGCCAGGGCCAAATCGGCAGGCCGCCGCGCGGCCCCCTCATCCGGCCCGCATTCGCGGTCCACCTTCTCCCACGAGGGCGCTGATGGCTTGGGCGATGGAGAAGGGCTCGGGCTTAGGCCTTCAGGTTCACCGCGGCGGTTTTGCCGCGTTCTTCCTGCAGCTCGTAGCTGACTTCCTGGCCTTCGTTCAGGCCGCGCAGGCCGGCTCGTTCGACCGCCGAGATGTGGACGAACACATCCTTGCCGCCGTCAGCCGGCTGGATGAAGCCGTAGCCTTTGGTGCTGTTGAACCATTTGACGGTGCCGCTGGGCATACTCTCTTCCTTGGACGTTTCGCGGGTCGACCGAAGTCCGAGGGGAGGGCGGACCGGCGAAGGTTACCTGTGCGCATGGTGGACGGAGCGTCAACCGCCGGTCCGTTCACTTCTCCGCCAACAGCGCATCGATGACATGGCGCGCGTCGGACCCGCTCCAGTCCGCGCCGCCGGAGAGCCGCGCGCGCTCCTTGCCGGAGCGGTCGTAGAGGATGGTGGTCGGCAGCCCCTCGGCCGGCGGCGTGACCGCGAACACCAGCCTCGACGTCGGGTCCTGGTAGAAGGGCAGCGGCGCGTAGCGGGCGATGAAGGCCCGCGCCTTGGGCCGGTCGGCGGCGTCGTCCATGCTGATCGGCGCGACAACAACCTTGCCGCGATAAGCGGCCTGGAGCCTGGCCAGGGTCGGCATCTCGCGCACGCAGGGCGGACACCACGTCGCCCACAGGTTCACCACCACGACCGGGCCCTTCAGCCTGGCGAGATCGGTCGAGGCGCCGCGGGCGTCGAGAAATGGCTGGCTGGGCGGCGGGCCGCCGTCCTTCACGACGAGGTTGGCCATCTCGCCCTTCGCCAGCGTCTGCAAGGCCGGCGGCGCGGCGGCGGGTTTTACGAGCAGCGTCGCAATGACATATACGAGCGCGGCGAGGCCGACGGCGGCCGCGCCCCAGAAGGTCGCGATCCAGGGCCAGCGTCTGGGCCTACTCCCGCGGATGTCCGTCATGTCCAAGGCTCCAAAAGCCGCACGCGCCAAGGCGGACAAGGCCGCATCAGCCGGACAGTCCATGTGGGGCGGGCGCTTTTCCGTCAAGCCGGACGCCCTGATGCAGGCGATCAACGTCTCGATCGGCTTCGACCGGCGCCTGGCGGGCGAGGACATCGCCGGCTCGCGCGCGCATGCGGCCATGCTGGCGGCGTCCGGCGTGATCTCGCCCGCGGACGAGAAAGCCATCCAGCGCGGGCTGGACGCGGTCGAGGCGGAGATCGCCAAGGGGACCTTCCCGTTCCGCGACGAGTTCGAAGACATCCACATGAACGTCGAGGCCAGGCTCGCGGAGCTGATCGGGCCGGCGGCCGGGCGGCTGCACACGGGCCGCTCGCGCAACGACCAGGTGGCCTTGGACGTCCGCCTCTGGGTGCGGGCGGCGTGCGACCGGACGACCGCGGCTCTGCGAGCCTTGCAGCGCGCGCTGCTGGCCCAGGCCGAGGCGCACGCCGCGACGATCATGCCCGGCTTCACGCATCTGCAGCCGGCGCAGCCGGTCACGTTCGGCCACCACCTGATGGCTTATGTCGAGATGTTCGGCCGCGACGCGGGCCGCTTCGCCGACGCGCGGGCGCGGATGAACGAGTCGCCGCTCGGCGCCGCGGCCCTTGCCGGCTCATCCATCCCCATCGAGCCGGAGCGGACCGCCCGCGCGCTGGGCTTCGATGCGCCGATGAACAACTCGATGGACGCCGTCGCCAGCCGCGATTTCGCCCTCGAGGCGCTGGCGGCCGCCAGCATCTGCGCCACCCACCTGTCGCGGCTGGCGGAGGAGTTGGTCCTGTGGTCGACGCCGCAGTTCGGCTTCATCCGCCTGTCGGACGCCTTCTCCACCGGCTCGTCGATCATGCCGCAAAAGCGCAACCCGGACGCCGCGGAACTGGTGCGCGGCAAGGCCGGCCGCGTGTTCGGCGCCTACTCGAGCCTCATGATGGTGATGAAGGGCCTGCCGCTGACCTACGGCAAGGACATGCAGGAGGACAAGGTTCCGACCTTCGAGGCCTTCGACGCGCTGGAGCTGTCGCTGGCGGCGATGGGCGGCATGGTCTCCGACCTGACCGCGGACGCCGGCGCGATGGCCGCCGCCGCCGGCGGGGCCTTCTCCACCGCCACCGATTTCGCCGACTGGCTGGTCCGCAGGCTCGACATGCCCTTTCGCGAGGCGCACCACCTGACCGGCCGCGCGGTGAAGCGGGCGGAGGCGCTGGGGCTGACCGATCTGGCCGCCATGCCGCTCGCCGAGCTGGCGGCCATCGAACCGCGCATCACGCGGGACGTTTATGAGGTGCTGACGCCACGTGCGTCGGTCGAGAGCCGCACCAGCCACGGCGGAACGGCGCCCGCCCAGGTCAGGGCCCAGATCAAGCGCTGGAAGGAAAAGCTCGGATGATCGCCCGTCTCACGCTGCCCGCCGTCCTGCTCGCCGGCCTCGGGCTCGCCGCCTGCGGCAAGCTCGGCGCGCTCGAACAGCCGCCGCCGCTGTTCGGCGCCCAGGCGAAGGCCGACTACGATGCGCAAAAGCACGCGCGCGACGCCGCCCGCGCCCGCGCCGACGCCGCGGCCGAACCCGCGCGCGAGGACAGCGCCGCCCCGGCCAACTCGCCGCCGCTGCAGAATGCGCCCTACGCGCCGACCATTCCCGGGCGCAACGACGTGATGACGCCGCAAGGGCCGCAAGGATCGCTGCCCGCGCCCGGACAACCAAACGACGGGAATCAATGAACCACTTCGAGGCGCGGGACGGCGCGCTTCACTGTGAGGACGCGCCGCTCGCGCGGATCGCCGAGGCTGTCGGCACGCCGGCCTACGTCTACTCGACCGCGACGCTGGAGCGGCATGTCACGGTTTTTCGCGAGGCGGTCGGCGGCCTCGGCGGCGGGGTTCCGACGCTCGCCTATGCGGTGAAGGCCAACGCCAACCTCTCGGTGCTCAAGGTGCTGGCCGACCTGGACTGCGCTTTCGACACGGTGTCCGAGGGCGAGATCCGCCGCGCGCTCGCGGCGGGCGCCGACCCGGCGCGCATCGTTTTTTCCGGCGTCGGCAAGACCGGAGGCGAACTCGCCTTCGCCACCGAGCGCGGCGTCGGCCAGGTGAACGTCGAGTCCGAGCCCGAACTCGACCGGCTGTCGCAGATCGGCGCGGCGCGCGGCGCGCGACAGGCGATCGCCATCCGCGTCAATCCTGACGTCGCCGCCGGCGGCCACGCCAAGATCTCCACCGGCCAGGCCGACGCCAAGTTCGGCGTTTCGCTGGCCGAGGCCGGCCGCCTCTACGCGAAGGCCGCCAATGCGCCTGGGGTGCGGCCGCTGGGCCTTGCGTGCCATATCGGCAGCCAGATCGCCGACCTCGCCGCCTTCGAGCGCGCCGCCGAGATCATGGCGAGCCTCGTGCGCGAACTGCGCGGCCAGGGGCTCGGCGTCGAGCGGCTGGATCTCGGCGGCGGCCTCGCCGTCCCCTATTTCCACCAGCCCGATCCGCCGTCGCCCGACGCCTACGCCGCCGCCATCGCGCGCGGGCTGGGCGGCCTTAAGATCGCGCTGTCGTTCGAGCCCGGGCGGCTGATCGCCGCGAACGCCGGCGTGCTCGTCTCCCGGGTCATCCACGTCCACGAGCGGCCGGAGGGCCAGCGGTTCCTGGTGCTGGACGCGGCGATGAACGACCTGGTCCGCCCGGCGCTCTACGAGGCCTACCACGACATCCGCCCGGTGGCCGCGCCGGCGCCGGGGACGCCGAACCTCGCCTATGACGTGGTCGGGCCGGTGTGCGAGACCGGCGACACCTTCGCGCGCGGCCGCGTCCTGCCCCGCCTGGACGCCGGCGACCTCGTCGCCTTCATGACCGCGGGCGCCTACGGCGCGGTGATGGCCAGCGAGTACAACAGCCGCCTTCTCGTCCCCGAGGTGCTGGTCAAGGGCGATCGTTTCGCCATCGTCCGCCCGCGCCCGACCTACGAGCAGATGCTGGCCGCCGAACCGCTGGCGCCCTGGCTTTAGGGCCAGCGTTCGCATTTTCGCCGAGCGGGCGTAACCGCCTGGGGACGGCGGGCGAACTCATGGCGCATGAAGCTTGTCCGCGCCCTCGCTCCAACCGTGCTGATCCTGCTGGCGGCCGCCCTCGGTTCGAGCCCGGCCGCGGCCGGACCGGTCGTGGTCGAGTTGTTCCAGAGCCAGGGCTGTTCGTCCTGTCCGCCGGCCAACGCGAATCTGCTGACGGTCGTCGACCGGCCGGACGTCATCGCGCTCAGCTTCAACGTCACCTACTGGGACAGCCTCGGTTGGAAGGACACCTTCGCCCAGGCGAGGTTCACCGCGCGGCAGTGGGACTATGCGCACGCCCTGCGCCACAGCGACGTGTTCACGCCGCAGATCGTGGTCGACGGCCGGCGTGACGGCGTCGGCGCCGACCGCGCGGAGTTCATGCGACTGGTCAGGCCGACAGGCGACCTCGACGGCGGCCCCAGCCTCGGCCTGACGGGCGCGGAGGTGCGCGTCGGCGCCGCCGCGTCGCCCGCAAGCGTCGCTGATGTCTGGCTCGTGCGTTTCGATCCGCGCACGCTGCAGGTCCCGATCCGCGCCGGCGAAAACGGCGGCAAGACCCTCACGCACAGGAACGTCGTGCGCGCGCTCGTCCGGCTCGGCCGCTGGAGCGGCCCTGCCGAAACGCTGCGGCTTCCGCCGGCGACGGACCCGGCCCTGCGCACCGCCGTCATCGTCCAGCTGCCCGGGGGCGGGCCCATCCTGGCGGCGGTGAAGGACTGATCCCCGCGACCCGTGTTCGGGCCTTTTCAACAACCAGAAAGTGAGATGATGCCATGCCGTTCACCAACCCCCGCCGCCTCGCCCTGTTGGCCGCTCCCGCGATCGCCCTGGCGCTCGGCGCCGCCGCGGCGGCCGATCCCATGGCCGCCAGCAGCGCCATGGCTTCAGACCATATGGCCGCCGACACGATGAGCTCGGCGGGGAGCATGGCGTCCGACCACATGGCCAGCGCCATGGCGTCGGATCACATGGCGCCGACGGGCATGAAGAAGAGTCACAGGATGCGCAAGCATCACCCAATGCCGGCGACGTCCGCCGGTTCGATGGCGCACTAGTCATCGACTGGGAGCCGCGGGCATCCCCCCAACCCCCCGCCCGCGGCTCCCCACCCGATGCCCGCAAGCCCCCGCCGCGCTCAAAGGCCCGCCCTCGCCGCCGATCCGGAGCTGTGTAATGTCGTGGCCCTGAGGCCGAGGGCCAAGCGCGTG
Source organism: Caulobacteraceae bacterium (assembly GCA_035294785.1). Classification (GTDB taxonomy): domain Bacteria; phylum Pseudomonadota; class Alphaproteobacteria; order Caulobacterales; family Caulobacteraceae; genus Poindextera. The sequence goes on from DATGKF010000091.1 coordinate 26,321, forward strand.
GACGACGTCGAGCGGCAGCTGAAGGACCTGATGATTCGCGGGCTCGCCGGCGACGCGGCGGCGCACGCCCAGATGTTGCACGCCCTGGCCGGTCGCCTGAGAGGCTATTTCGGCCGGCGGCTGGGGACGCAGGCGGTGGACGTGGAGGATCTGGTTCAGGAGACCCTGATCGCCGTGCACCGCAAGGGCCACACCTTCGATCCGAGAGCGCCGTTCACGCCGTGGGCCTACGCCATTGCCCGGCACAAGCTCGTCGATCACTTCCGCAAGGTCGGGTCGCGGCGCGAGGCGCCGCTGGAGGCCGCAGAGGCGCTGTGGTCGACGGACGACCCGGCGGAGCAGACCGCGCGTGGCGATGTGGCCCGGCTGCTCTCCGCCTTGCCGGAGCGCCAGCGGCGGCTGATCCAGGACGTCAAGCTCACGGGCCTGAGCATCGAGGAAGCCTCACGCGCCTCAGGGCTCTCGGTGGCGAACGTGAAGGTCACTCTGCACAGGGCGATGAAAGCGCTGGCGAGGAGGGTCCGCGATGCGAACGGATGAACTCATCGACCTTCTCGCCGGCGTCGTGCGCCCTTCGCGCGGCGCCGTGGCGCGCGTGATCGGCATCGCGTTGCTCGCGGCCATCGCCGGCTCGTTTGTGGTGATGATGCTCGGCTGGGGCCTGCGTCCCGATCTCCGCGCGGCGCTCTCGACGTCCGCCTACTGGATGAAGACCGTCTACACGGCCGCAATCGCCCTGGCGGGCCTTGCTCTGGTGGAGCGGCTCGGTCGGCCGGGTGCGCGGGCGCGTTTCGGTTGGCTGGTCGCCGCGGCGGCCTTCGCCATCGTCGCGCTCCTTGCGGCGGGCGAGCTGGCGGCGCTTCCGCAGACGCAATGGACGCGCGACGTGATGGGCCAGACCTGGAGCCGCTGCCCGTTCCGCATCGCGGTCATCGCCCTTCCGGCGTTCGGCGCGACTCTCTGGGCGCTCCGCCGCATGGCGCCGACCCGGCCGCGACTGGCCGGCGCGGCCGCCGGCCTCCTCGCCGGCGGCGTCGGCGCGACCGTCTACGGCCTCTATTGCCAGGAAACCGCCGCCGCCTTCACCGCGGTCTGGTACACGCTCGGGATGCTGGTCTGGGCCGCGATCGGCGCGGCCTTCGGCGGTCGGCTGCTCCGCTGGTGAGCCGCGCCCGGCCGCGTTCGGGTCAGGCCTGATCCGGCGCGAGGTCGACGGTCATGGCCGAGCGGTTATGACTGCAGAGCAGGCGAACCGTCTGCCCCGGGGTGAGCTCGAGCGGGTTTCCAAAGCGGTACAGCACATGCATCCAGCCGTTCGCCCCGGCGCTTGGCGTCGGGCGGTTGTCGTATTCGGTCTCGGCGTCCAGCTCCAGCCGCAGCCACTGGGCGACGCCGACGCACCGGCCCTGGGCGCTCGCCACGACGGCGCGCGTCCGCCGTTCGGCGGGGAAGGCGGCCCCGGCGAGGTCGAAGGCGAAGATCTCGAAGTCCTCGGACATGACGTCGTGCGGGATGCGGTCCAGGTGAAGTCCAAGCTTGACCGGCGCGAACCGGTCGAAGGGTGAGAGGTCGAATCCGGTCGACGCCGACGCCCGCACCTGCGCCTCGACGGCCGCGCCGCCGACCAGATAACCGAGCGCGATCGCGCGCCGCGGAATGACGACGGCCTCCGGCGCGAGCAGCCGTCGCCGCGCATCCTCGAGCGTCGGCAGCACCGACTCCGACAGAAGACCGCTGGCGAAGGTTTCGGTGACGAGGACATCGGCGCGCTCGGCCATGTCGCGACCGACGTCCAGCTGGTCGGAGCGCTTGGCGTGCAGCGTTACGCGATCCGCCAGTCCGTTCGCCGCGATGATGTCGCGCGCCGCCGCCGCGATGGGCGCGACCATCTCGCACGTGGTGACGCTGGCCGCCCCCGCGCGCGCCGCCATCATGGCCAGCAGGCCAGAGCCGCTGCCGATGTCCAGGACCCGCCGCCCAGGCGCCAGGCGGCGCAGCGCCCGATCGTAGGCGCTGTTCCGCGCGGCGTCGGCCATCATCGGGAAGTGCCATGGCGGCGCCACGCGCCCGAGCGTCAGCGCCAGATTGTCCCTGGCCTCGAGGTAGCCGGGATCGATCGCGAGCGCGCGGCGGTAGGCGCCGATCGCCGCCGCGTCGTCGCCAACGGCTTCCAGCGTCGAGGCGAGATTGTTCGCCGCCTGGGCCAGAGACCCGTCGAGGGCGAGCGCCGCCTCGAAGGCCGCCGCGGCGCCGGGGAGGTCGCCCGCGGCGTTCAGCGCGACCCCAAGATTGTTCCGATACTCCGGGTCTCGCGCGTCGGCCTCGGTGGCGCGCCGAAGCAACCCAACAGCGGACCCGACCTCACCCGCGGCGAACGCCAGCAATCCAAGCTGATGGCTCGCGATGGCGTTCGACGGATCCAGCGCCAGCACCGTCTCGAACAGCGCCCTCGCAGCGACCGCATCGCCGTCGGCATGGCGCGCGACCGCCTCCGCCAGAACCTGATCGACGGATTTCTGCACGGCGCCCGGACCCTCCGACGGGCGCGCCCTGTCGCGGACGGCGCCCCGCTGCACTTCGGCGCAGGGCCGGCAAAGGTTACAGCCTAGAGCGCTCTCTTCCGTTCCCTTTTCGTTTCCATCGGTTCAGCGTATGGCAGACAGGGTGAACGCCATCGCCCCCGCCCTTGATCTCGCGCCGGCGCTCGTGGTCCTGCCGGGACCGCGGGCCGCGGTCTGCGATGGCGCGGGGGCGCGCGGCATCGACGTCGATCAGGCCCGGCGCCTGGCCATGTCGACGCCGGTGGTCGTGGCGCACGCGGGTCTGACGGCGCGGCGGCTGGCCCTGGCCTCGCCGGCCCGCTCGCGGGACATCTTCGACGCGCTCGAGCTCTTCGCCTTCGTGCGCCCGGCGCGCTTTTGCGCGCCCTCTGCGGCGGGCCTGGCGCTGGCCATGGGCCTGCCGGAGCCCAAGTCGGCGGAGGCGCAGGCGGCGAGCCTTCGCGACGTGTGCCGCGCGCTCCTGACCGAGCTCGCCGAAAGTCCGTGGCCGAGCCGCGAGGAGGCGCTGGCGCTGGCCGAGACGCTGGGCCGCGCCGGCTGGGCCTGGACAGGCGCCGTGACCCAGGCCTTGCGCGCGAAGGCTGTGCGGGACGGGCGCTGGGGGACGGGCCTCGAGGTCTGGAGCCGCATTCCGGAATGGCAGGACCAGCCGCCGCCCGGCGAGCCGGGCTCGACGCCGATCGCGCCCGACGCCGCGCGCGAGCGCCTTAGCCAGCTGCTGGGCCGCGCCGGCCTCGACGAAGCACGCACCGCACAGGCCGAGTTCGCGGCGCAGACCACCCACGCCTTTCAGCCGCGCGAGCGCGAGGACGAGCCGAACGTGATGCTGGCCGAGGCCGGCACCGGCGTCGGCAAGACGCTGGGCTATCTGGCGCCGGCGTCGCTGTGGGCGGAGGCGAACGGGCCGGGCGTCTGGGTTTCGACCTTCACCCGCGCGCTGCAACGGCAGATCGAGCGCGAGAGCCACGCCGTCTATCCCGATCCGGCGGTGCGGGCGCGCAAGGCCGTCGTGCGCAAGGGTCGCGAGAACTACCTGTGCCTTTTGAACCTGCAGGAGATGGCTTCGATCGCCATGTCAGGCGGCGGCGACCTGATCGGCCTTGGCCTCGTCGCCCGCTGGGCGCGCGCAACCCGTGACGGCGACATGACCGGCGGGGACTTCCCAGCCTGGCTGCCCGGGCTGTTCTCCGTCGGGCCGGCGGCGCAGGCCAGCCCGGCGAACCTGGTCGACCGGCGCGGCGAATGTGTGCACGCCGGCTGCCCGCACTACCGCGCCTGCTTCATCGAGAAGGCGATCCGCGCTTCGCGCGGCGCCGATCTCGTCATCGCCAACCACGCGCTGGTGCTGAGTCAGGCGGCCTTCGACGGCGCGCGGACGGCGCGCGGGCTGAAGGCGGACGCCGAAACCGCCGTCTTCCGCCGCATCGTCTTCGACGAGGGCCATCACCTGTTCGACGCCGCCGACAGCGCGTTTTCGGCCGTCATTTCCGGCGCCGAGGCGGCCGAGCTCCGCCGCTGGATCCGCGGGCCGGAAGGGCGGGGCCGGCGCGGGCGCGGACTGGAGGCGCGGCTCGCCGAGCTGGTCGGTGAACGCGCGAGCGCCCGCGACGCCCTCGACGCCGCCGTGCGCGCGGCTGCGGCGCTGCCGGGCGAGGGCTGGTCTGGGCGCATCGCCCCGCCGACCGGCGAGGCGAACCCGCTCGGCCCGATCGAACACTTCCTCGCCGCCGTGCTGGAGCAGCTGCGCGCCCGCGCCGCGCCGTCCGATGTCGGGCAGGAGTGCCACGCGCGCCCGGCGATCGATCTGGTGCGCCAGACGGCCGAAGCCGCCGCGGCCGCGCTCGCCGCCATCGAGGCGCCGCTGACCGCGCTGGCGCGGGGGCTGGCCGACCTGCTCGACGAGGCGGCCGACGAACTTTCCACCGGCGACCGGGCGCGGCTGGAAGGCGCGCTGCGCGGGCTCGACCGCCGGGCGCGCCTGCATCTGCCGGCCTGGCGGGCGATGCTGACCGCGATCGCCGAGGACGCCGAGGACGACCCGGACTTCGTCGACTGGTTCGACGCGACGTTCCTCTATGGCCGGGTGGTCGACGCCGCCTGCCGCCGCCACTGGGTCGATCCGACGGAGCCGCTGCACGCCGCGGTGCTGGCGCCGGCGCACGGCGTCCTGGTGACAAGCGCCACGCTGGCCGACCCGACGCTCGAGGCGCCCTTCTCGCTGGCCGAACTGCGCACCGGCGCGGCGCGGCTGAACGAGCCGGTTCGGACGCTCAGGCTGGCCTCGCCTTTCGACTACGCGACGAACGCACGCGCCATCGTGGTCACCGACGTCGGCCGCGAAGACCCCCGCCAGGTGGGCGCGGCCATGCGCGAGCTGTTCATCGCCTCGGGCGGCGGCGCGCTTGGCCTCTTCACCGCCATCCGCCGCTTGCGCGCGGTCTACGACCGCATCAGCGGACCACTCGCCGAGCGCGGGTCGCCCCTCTACGCCCAGCACGTCGACCCGCTGGAGGTCGGCGCCCTGGTCGATATCTTCCGCGTCGAAGAAGACTCATGCCTGCTTGGCACCGACGCCGTTCGCGACGGCGTCGACGTCCCCGGCCGCTCGCTGCGCCTGCTGGTGTTCGACCGCGTGCCCTGGCCGAGGCCGGACATCCTGCACAAGGCCAGGCGCGGCCGTTTCGGCGGCAAGGCCTATGACGACGCCGTGGCGCGCGCCCGCATCGCCCAGGCGTTCGGCCGCCTGATCCGCCGCGCCGACGATCGCGGCGTGTTCGTGATGCTCGACGCGGCCGCGCCGACCCGCCTCTTCGCCAGCCTTCCCGAGGGCGTTCAGGTGGAGCGGATGGGACTGGTCGAGGCGATAGAAGCGGTCGGCGTTCACCTCGGCTGACCCGCCGCGCGTCGGTCCGGATTCATCGAAAATTAACCGCTCTGCAAGACAAGCCGTCCTGCACGCATGACGCGCGTCGAGACAAAAACGCATCGATCCCAGGGGGCGGGAAGAATGTCGAAACATCGTGTGTGGGCCGCGAGCGCGGCCGTAGCGGCGCTTGCGTTCGCTTCAGCGGCGCAGGCGCAAGCGAACGATCCGCTCGTGCAGGTGTTGGTGCAGAAGGGCGTGATCAGCGCCCAGGACGCCGCGGGCGTCACGACCCGCGATCAGCTGGTGAAGCTGCTCGTGGCGAAGGGCGTCATCTCGCCGACCGACGCGACCAACATCGCCCAGGCCGAACCGACCATGCTCAGCAACGCCGAAGTCCCGCCGAACCGGGCGCCGGTGTACTTCCACACCGACCATCCGACCGAGTTTTCGATCGGCAACGTCGACCTGACCGTCGGGGGCTTCCTCGACGCCGAGATGATCGCCCGCAGCACCAACACCGGCAACGTCGCCAGCACCAACTTCGGCTCCATCCCGTTCACCAACCAGATCCAGGGCCACTCGGGCGAAGATCGCATCACCGGTCAGATGAGCCGCGTGAGCCTCAGGGCGGACACCGACTTCATGATCGCCGGACGACCCGCCCACGCCTACGGCTATGTCGAAGGCGACTTCAACGGCAACGACGCCGCCAACGTCTTCGTCGAATCGAACAGCCACGGGGCGCGCCTTCGCCTCGCCTACCTCGATGTGACCACCGGCCAGTGGGAGTTTCTCGCCGGTCAGGCCTGGACGCTGCTCACGCCGAACCGGACCGGCGCCACGCCCGACCCGTCGAGTCTTTTCCTGACGCAGAACTATGACTCGAACTACAGCGTCGGCATGCCTTGGGGGCGGATCGGTCAGGCGCGCGTCACCTATCACCCGACCGCGAACCTGGCGATCGCCCTCGCGGTGCAGGACGCCGATCCATATATCGGCGCTGGCGAGGTCACCTTCCCGGCCGGACAAAACGCCCAGCTCGGCATCCAGTTCGACGCCGCGAACCAGAGCACGACAGGCAACCTCTTCCCCGACATCGTGGCCAAGGTCGCCTATGACGGATCGGCGGAGCAGATGCCGTTCCACCTCGAGGCCACGGGTATCGTATCGCAATTCCGCTCTGTGACGTTGCCAACGGCCGGCGCCGTCGGGTTTGGAACGCACATGACGACGGGCTGGGGCGCCGGTATCAACGGCAACTTCAAGGTCACGCCGCAATTCACCCTGTTCGCCGACACCTTCTACGGTCAGGGCGAGGGGCGCTACCTGGGCGGGCTCGGTCCCGACGTCGTGACGCCGGTCGCGCCGTTCGGCGCGGGATTCGACAGCAGCCTGAGCACTGTTTCAGGCTATGGCCTCCTCGGCGGCGCCGAATTCCAGGTCAGCCCGCGCGCTCTGCTCGCCGCGTACTACGGCTTCGATCACTTCGACCGGAACACGTTCGTCGACCTCTCGAGCCTGGCGGCCACCAAGCCGTTCATCGGCTTCGGCGGTCTCAACTCCAGCAACGCCGACAACAAGGACCTGAGCGAACTCAGCGTCGACGGGAACTTCAAGTTCTGGTCCAGCCCCACCGACGGAACGCTGGTGGCCGGCTTCCAGTACTCATACGTCATGCGCCACCAGTGGTTCGTCCCCCTGGGCGCGCCGAGCGAGGCCAACACCAACATGTTCTTCGTCGACCTGCGCTACATTCTGCCCTGACCCGGCGGACGGAGGGACGGAAGCAAACGCCGGGCGGTCCATCGCGGGCCGCCCGGTTTCGTTTCAGGCCTTGCGGTCGCGACCGAAGTTCGGCTCGGCGCTTTCCTGACCGGCGGCGATGATGCCCCGGCGGATGGCGCGGGTGCGGGTGAAGAGCGCCTCCAGCTTGTCGCCCTCGCCCCAGCGGATGGCGCGCGACAGCGCCTGCAGGTCTTCGGTGAAGCGGCCGAGCGTTTCCAGCACCGCGTCCTTGTTGAGCAGGAACACGTCCCGCCACATGACCGGGTCGGAGGCGGCGATGCGCGTGAAGTCGCGGAAGCCGCCGGCCGAGTACTTCATCACCTCGCCCTCGGTGACCTCCTCCAAGTCCGCGGCCGTGCCGACGATGTTGTAGGCGATCAGGTGCGGCAGGTGCGAGGTGACGGCCAGCACCAGGTCGTGGTGCCTCGCGTCCATCAGCTCGACGTTGGCGCCAAGCGCCTCCCAGAACCGCGTCACGGTCTCGACGGCGCCGCGGTAGGCAGGATCGTCCTTGAGCGGACAAAGGATCGTCCAGCGGTTCTGGAACAGGGTGGCGAAGCCGGCGTCCGGGCCGGACTGCTCGGTCCCGGCGATGGGGTGGCCGGGGACGACGAAGACGCCCTCCGGCGCGGCGTCCGCCAGCGCCTCGGCGACGGCGGCCTTCACCGAGCCCACGTCAGAGACGATGGCGCCGGCCTTCAGCCCCGGCGCCGCGGCGCGGGCCGCGTCCCCGATCGCCGCCGGCGGCGCGGCGAAGATGACGAGGTCGGCGCCGGCCACGGCCGCTTCGGCGGCTTCGGCGACGAGGTCGGCGATGCCGAGTTCGCGCACCCGCTCGCGCACGGCGGGGTTCTCGTCGAACACGGCGATCTCGGCCGCGCCCCCTCCACGCGCGGCGCGGACGATAGAGGATCCGATCAGGCCGCAGCCGATCACCGCCAGCCGCTCGACGGCGCTCAACGGCCCTTCGCCCCGAGGAAGGCGGCGAGCCCCTCGACCACGGCGCGGTTGTGCTCTTCCAGCCCGATGGTGATCCGCAGACAGTCCGGCAAGCCGTAGTTGGCGACGCCGCGCACGATCAGCCGGCGCGCCGCCAGAAAGGCCTCGGCCTCGGCGGCGGTGCGCCCCGGCGCGGACGGGAAGCGCACGAGGATGAAGTTCGCGCCGGACGCAGTGACCTCGAGCCCGAGCCCGCCGATCTGCTGGGTCAGCCACGGCCGCCACTGCTCGACCAGCGCCAGCGAGCGCGCCTGGAACGCGGTGTCCTTCAACGCCGCGATGGCGGCCAACTGACCGGGGATGGAGGTGTTGAACGGCAGGCGGATGCGCTCCATCGCCTCGACCGCGTCGGCCGGCGCGTAGGCCCAGCCGATGCGCAGCGCCGCCAGCCCGTGGATTTTGGAGAAGGTGTGGCTGACCAGCATGTTCGGCGCGGTGCGCGCCAGGTCAAGCCCGTCGGTGAAGCGCGGGTCGGTGCAGAACTCCGCATACGCCGCATCCACGACCAGCATGACCGCCGGCGGCAGGGCGGCCTGCAGCCGCTCCATTTCGTCCGTGGTGATCCAGGTGCCGGTCGGGTTCGACGGCTGGGTGACGAAAACGAGCCGGGTTCGCTCGTCGACCAGGCCCAGCATCGCCTCGACATCCAGGCGCATGCCCGTCTCGGGCGCATAGCGAACCTCCGCCTGGCAGGCGCGCGCGCCGATGCCATACGCGTTGAAGCCGTATTCGCCCTGCACGATGTTGTCGCCCGGCTCGAGATAGATCTGCTGCACCAGCCGCCCGAGAATCTCGTCCGTGCCGCACCCGAAGATCAGCCGCTCGGGCTCCAGGCGATAGTGGTCGGCGACCGCGGCGCGGAGCGCCGTGGTGCGGCTGTCGGGGTACATGTTCAGCGTCGCCGCGGCCTCGGCGTAGGCCGCGAGCGCCAGCGGGCTCGAGCCGAGAATGTTCTCGTTCGACGACAGCTTGACCGGATGCCCGACGCCCTGGACGCTCGACTTGCCTGGCACGTAGGCGACGATCGCCTCGATGCCCGGCTTGGGGAGCGGATGATCGGCGCGTGCGCGTTCGTCCGGGGCGACCATGCTCATCGGTCCGTTCACGGATCGAAGGGCGTCGGTGCGGCGCCGATCAGCCCAGTCCGCCGGCCGGGCAGCGCGGCGAGCCGTGCGTCGCCGGCCTCGATGAAGCCGTCAAGCGCGTAAAGCGTCGAGCCCTCCGCGGAGGCGATTTCGCGGGCCGCCAATCCGGCCGCGGCCAACGCTGGCCCCGCGCCCGCGGCGTCGCTCGCCCAGTAGCTCTCGTCCTCGCCGGTCGGCTCGACGGCGATGGCGGCGACGGCCAGCGCGCCGCGCGGCCCAAGGCTGTTGAGGCAGGGAAGGGTGGCGAAGACTTTCAGCGCCGGCTCGTCCAACAGCCGGTCCCACCAGGCGCTGGGCGAGGCCAGACTCATCACCGCGACGCCGCCGGCGCTCTTGGCTTCGTTCAGGGCCGCGGCGGCATCGGCCGTGCGCGCCAGCGGCGGCGCGGCGCCGAAGCGCAGCCGCGCCAGCTCGACCGCGCGGGCGGGATCATCGCCGCCCCAAACGGCCAGATGGAACGGTCCCTGCTGGATCAGGCTGTCCGAAATGAACTCACGCCAAAGACGCACCGTGAGCTGAGGGCTGGCCGAGCGGCCCGGGGCGGCGAGGAGGCCGCGGATCAGCGCCGCTTCGCGCGCAGGCCTGAGGCCCAGGCCGCCGGCCTCGCCAGCCGCGCGCTTGGCGTCGGCCACCTCGCGCGCCAGCGCCGCCCGCTCGTCGACCAGGCGGAGCAGCGCCGCGTCGACCGCGTCTATGCGCGCCCGGACGGCGTCCAGCGAAGGCGACTTGGCGTGCACGAACGGCTCCCCGAAACGGAAGGCGCGCGACCATAGAGGTTGCGCGGACGCGCGCAAGGGCGGAAGCCTTGCCGCGCCGGACCTTGAGTCGGTCCCGGCGGCGAGGGGGCGTTCAGGGCGCGTATCGATGGCGGGCGGTCGGTGGGTGTTCGGCTACGGCTCGCTGATGTGGCGGCCGGGATTCGCCTTCGCCGAGCGCCGCGCGGCCATCGCCCATGGCCGCCGGCGCGCCTTCTGCATCTACTCGGTGCACCACCGCGGCACGCCGGAGCGCCCGGGGCTGGTTCTGGGGCTGGCGCCCGGCGGGGCGGTGCGCGGCGTCGGCTACCGCGTCGCCGCGGCCGACTGGGACGGCGTCTACGCCTACCTGCGCGAGCGCGAGCAGCCGACCGAGACCTATTTCGAGGCCTGGGCGCATGTGCGGCTGGCCGGCGGCGGCCCGGTCGAGGCGCTGGTCTTCCTCTCCGATCGCGCCCACCCGCAATGGGCGGGCGACCTCAGCCCGGAGGCGCAGGCGCGGCTGATCGCCGGCGCGCGCGGGCTTTCGGGCCGCAACGTCGACTACCTCCGCGACCTCGTCTTCCACCTCCGCGCCGAGGGCGTGGCCGACCGCACGATGGAGCGGCTCCTGGCGCGCGTCGAGGCGTTGGAGGCCGAGCCGGTCTGAGGGCGCCTCAGGCGCGGCCGATGGCGACGTTGCCGCTGACGCTGGAGAGGATCAGCTCGACGCTCTTTTCGTCGCCCGTGGCCGGCGCGCCGGAGTCGAGGTCGGAGAAGACGCGGCCGCTCATGGTGCTCACGTCGAGCAGGGCCGCGGTGCCGCGCGCCACGCCGACGCAGACCTTGCCGGAGACGGTGCGGGCGCGGACGCGGCCGTGATCCACGCGATGGATGTCGACGTTGCCCGAGGCGGTGAAGGCGTCGAGGCTCTCGCCGGCGGCGCCGACCTCGATATTGCCGGAGGCGGCGCGCACGCGGGCGTCGCCGGCGACGCTCTCCACCTCGGCGCGGCCTGAGGCGGTGGTGATGCGGGCGTCGCCCCCCACCTTGCCGACGCTGATGCGTCCGCTGCCGGCCCGGGCGTCGACGGTTCCGGCGCAGGCGTGGATGGCGATGTCGCCGGAGCCGGTGCGCACGTGCGCCTCGGCCACCTCGCTGAGCTCGATCCGTCCAGACCCCGTCGCGGCCTCGACCTCGCCGAGGCGGCCCTGGGTTTCGACGCGGCCGGAGCCGCTGCCGAGGCAGGCCGACGAGCCGGTCGGCACGCGCACGAGCGCGTCCACGCCGCCGCCGAGACCGAGAAAGAGGATGCTGGTCTTGTGGATGCGTACGACGATGTCGTCGCCGTGCTGGTCGATCTCCGCATCGGCGATCCACTCGCGGGCGGTGATGTCGCCGCGGATGGCGGTCAGCTCGACGTGAGTCTTCGCCACGTCCTCGGCGACGATGCGGATGCGGCCCTTGGGGATCTCCACGCGCAGACGGACCGGGTTCGGGGTGTCGAAGTCGTGGGTGCGGCTGTCGGGGATCATCGGGCCCATCCTTGGATGCGCCGGCCGGGGCCGTGACGGCTGTGGCCGGAGGGGTGACGTGGATCTGAGGCGGCGGCGCGCGCGGCGGCGACCAGCCAGGTGTTGAGGGATTGCCCGCGACGGGCGGCGAGCGCCTCGGCGCGCGCCTTCAGCGCCTCGGGCAGGCGAAGCGTGATGCGGGCGCTGAGCTCGCTGTCGTCGGGGTCGTCGTCGGGCTCCGGCTCTGGCGCGGAGGCGCTGGCCGACTGCGGCGCACCCTCGACCACGAACACGGGCTCGCGGCCCTTGACGCGCACGTCGATGGAAACGCCGGGCAGCGCTTCGCTGATCTCGGCGGCGGCCTGCGAGAGGGCGTCCATGAGGGTGAGGCGAAGGGCGGGGTCCAGCGCCAGCAACAGCCGCTCGGCCGCCGCCTGCACGGCCTCGCCGCCGACCTCGGCCGAACGGCTGAGGTCCTGCTTGAGCGAGTCGATAAGGTCTGTGGTGTCCATGCGCACCACAGTGACACTACTTTGATGTCATTGCAACACCAATTGTGGCGCCGCAGCTAAATCCCTTCCGCGATAAGGGCGTTCGAGGCGGCTTCGAGGCGGGTTTCCAGCGCCTGCATGAAGGCGGGGCGCTTCATGCCGGCCGGCAGGGGCTCGAGGAATTCGAACACGATCGTTCCGGGCGTGAGCGCCATGCCGCCCTTCTGCCAGTGCATGCCGGAGTTGAGCGCCACGGGCGTGCAGGGGAGGTCGAGGTCGCGGTAGAGCGCCGCGACCCCCGGCTGGTAGTCGCCCGCCATGCCCGGCTTGCCGCGGGTGCCTTCGGGGAAGATGACGATCTGGCGCGGGGCGGCGGCCAGTCGCTCGCGGCTGTCGGTCAACATCCGCCGCAGCGCCTGCGACCCGCCCTCGCGATCGATGACGACCATCCGGCACTTCCACGCCCACCAGCTGAAGACGGGGATGCGCATCAGCTCCTTGCGCAGCACGTAGCAGCCGGCCGGCAACACGGCGATGGTGCCGAAGATGTCGAACATGCACTGGTGCTTGGGCGCGACCAGGGCGGGGCCCGTCGGCAGGTGCTCGCGCCCGCGCACCTCGACCCGCACGCCGCCGATGACGCGGAGCTGCCACGTCACCACCTTGGCCCACATGTTCAACGTCGCCTGGGCGACGCGGTACGGCGCGAGCAGCAGCGGCATGCAGACGATCGCCGCCGTCAGCGTCCAGAGATAGAAGGCGACGTTGAAGGCGATCGAGCGGACCGTCGTCACGCGCCGCTCCTTTGCGCCGGCGCGGCGGGGGCGCGGGGCCCAAGGCTGAGGAAGCCCTCGCGCGCCAGGATGACCAGGTATTTGCAGTATTCGACCGTCATGCGCCGCGCCCCCTCGCCGCTGCGCCACCAGCCGTCCAGGCCGGGCGTCTTGACGGGATAGGGCGTCAGCACCGCCTCCGGCAAGGCCTCGTGCAGCTCCAGCATGGCGCGCGGGATGTGCCAGTCGGACGTCACCACGATCAGCGACTTGAAGCCCTTGGCGTGGGCCCAGTCGGCGGTTTCGCGGGCGTTGCCGACCGTGCTCTTGGCCGAAAAACCAAGGTCGACGCAGCAGTCGAACTCGTGGCCGGCGGCCCTGCCGACGCCGCGGATGTCGGCGGCGGTGGCCGCGCGGTTCACGCCGGAGACCAGGAGCCGCTGGGCGTGGCCGTCGGCCAGCAGCTTCATCGCCACGCTGATGCGCTCGTCGTTGGCGCCGGTCAGTGCGACGACGCCGTCGGCGGTCGGCGGATCGGTCGGCGGATCGAGCGCCGCCACGCGGGTCGCGAACGCCCACAGCCCGACGAGCCAGAGGGCGATCACGAGGGCGATGGCCGCGGCGCTCCTCATGTCATCCGCCTGAGGAGGGAGAGGGCGGTCGCCCGCGCCGCGACAGCGGCGATGAGGCCCGCCGCCAGCGGACAGAGGACCAGCGGCAGGAGGTCGCTCCAGGCCACGGGCAGCGCCGGCGTCACCCCGTCGCCGCCGCCGATCAGGCGAACGATGGCCATGCCCAGCGCGGCGCTGACCGCGCCGATCGCGCCGGCGCTCGCCGCCAGCCGTGCGAACCTGGCCTGGAACAGGGCGGCGATGTAGCGGTCCTCGGCGCCGCAGAGGTGCAGGACCCCGACCAGCTCCTCACGCGCCTTCAGGCCCGCCCGCGTGGCGAAGACGATGACGGCGCCGGCCGCCGCGGCGATCAGCGCGGCGACGCCGATGGCCGCCGCCTGGGCCATCAGGCCGGCCCTGAGGATGTCCTTCAGCCACAGGGTGTGGTCGTCGACCGTCGCGTCCACGTTGGCGGCCTTGAGCGCCCGGTCGAGCTCGGCGGCCGTCGCCGGATGGTGCGGATCCAGGTCGACGGCCACCAGACGCGGAATAGTGAGGTCGTCGGGCAGGCCGTTCTTGCCCAGCCAAGGCTCGAGCAGCGCCTCGGCCTTGCCGCGATCCAGCGCGTCGACCTCGCCGACGCCGCGCACGGCGGCCAGCGCCTCGGCCGCGCGGGCGGCGGCCGCATCTGCGCTCTCCTCAGCGCCCGGGCGCACGATGACGGTGGCGGAATTGCGCAGCTCCGCGCTCCAGCCGCCGGCCGCGCGGCTCGCCGCCAGCGCCGCGACCACAGCCAGGCAGGCGAGAAAGCAGAGCGCCGAGACGACGAACACCAGCGCCCCGTCGCGCGCGTCTTCGGCCGGCAGGAGCGGGGACGCGTCGCTCATGCCGCCTGCCGCGTCAGCGCGCCGCCCGCAAGGTTGAACACCGGCTTGCCGGAACGCGCGACAAGATCGCGGTCGTGGGTGGCGATCAGCACCGTCGCGCCCAGGCGGTTCAGCTCGACGAACAGGCGAAGAATGCGCACCGCCATCTCGTGGTCGACGTCGCCGGTCGGCTCGTCGGCGATCAGCAGTTCGGGTTGCCCGACGACCGCGCGGGCGATGGCCAGGCGCTGCTGTTCGCCGCCGGAGAGGGCCAGCGGGTAGGCGTCGACCTTCTCGGCGAGCCCGACCCAGCCCAGCAGCTCCATGACGTCGGCGCGGTAGCTCGCGACCTTGCGGCCGGCGAGGCGCAGCGGCAGGGCGACGTTCTCGAACGCGTTCAGGTGATCGAGCAGCCGGCGGTCGTGGAAGACCATGCCGATCCGGCGCCTGAGCGGCGGGATCTCCTCACGCGAAAGGCGGGCGGTGTCGCGACCGAACAGCTGGATCGCCCCCGCGCTCGGCGCGAGCGACATGTGGATCAGCTTGAGCAGCGTGGTCTTGCCGGCGCCCGACGCGCCGGTGAGAAAATGGAAGGATCCGGGCTCGAGTTCGAAGCTCAGGTCGCTCAGCACCGGCGGCCCCTCGCCGTACGCCAGAGAGACGTCGTCGAAGCGCACCGACGGGCGCGCAACCTCAAGCGCCGGCTCGGGCAAGTCGCTCGCGCGCGGGGGTGCGTCTGCGGTTCTGGACATGCGGACCGAAATCGGCGACCTCCGGACGGAGGACGCGTATGCATCCGATTCGGCGGCCATGATACTGACCTGTCCCGAGTGCGCCACCCGCTATTTCGTCGATGACGAGCGGGTCGGCCAGGCCGGCCGCACGGTCAAATGCGGCTCCTGCGGCGCGCGCTGGACCGCCCAGGCCGAGGTCCCGCTCGAGCTCACGACGACGCCCGAGATCGGCGCCACGGCGGCGCCCGAGGCCCGCGACGAGCCGGCCGCCGGCGCCTTGAGCGACCTGCCCGCCGATGAGCTGCCCAAGGTCTTCCGCGGCCGCGCCCAGACCAAGGAGAAGGTGCGAGAGGCGGCGACCAGCGGCGTCGTCTGGGCCGGCCTCTTCGCCGGCTTCGCGCTCCTGATCTCTGGGGCAGTGTTGCTGCGGCAGGACATCGCCTCGATCATCCCGCGCGCCGCCGGCGCCTACGCCATGGCCGGCCTGCCGGTGAACCTGGTCGGCCTCTCGATCGAGGACCAGCACGCCCAGCCGGCGCTGCAGGACGGCCACGCGGTGCTGGCCGTCTCCGGCTCGCTGCGCAACGTGCGCGACAAGGCCGTCGTCGCCCCGCCGCTGCGCATCAGCGTCCTGAACCCGCAGGGGCGCGTGCTGGCGATCAAGATCGCCGACCCCGGCGGCGCATCGATCCCGCCCGGCGAGGCGCGGCATTTCCTGGTCAACGTCGTCGATCCGCCGGCTGGCGCCAGCGACGTCGAGATCACCTTCGTCATGGAGCAACAGCGCCACGGCCCCGCCGCCGGTGCGCCGCTCGCCCACGCCACGCCGGCGCTCCGCCCGGCCGTCCCGCCCCCCGCGACGCTGCCCGCCGGCCCGGTCCAGAACGCCCAGCCGTTGCCCTCCAGCTCCCCTTATGCCCTACCGCCCCCGGTCCAGTCGCCGGACACGGTGGGCTGACGGGATAGAAACAGAACGGGAACGTGCTATAGCGCGGGCATGGATGGAGCGCTGGCGCCGACCGAGCTTCCGAGCCGTTTCGCGGACTGGTTCGCGAGCCGCGGATGGCGGGCGCGGCCGCACCAACTGGCGATGCTGGAAAAGGCGCGCGAGGGCCGCGACGCGCTGCTGATCGCGCCGACCGGCGGCGGCAAGACGCTGGCCGGCTTCCTGCCCACGCTGATCGAGCTTGCCGAACGGCCGAAGCCGAACGCGCCGCCCGGCGTCCACACGCTCTACATCTCGCCCCTGAAAGCGCTGGCCGTCGACATCGAGCGCAACCTGATGGCGCCGATCGCCGAGATGGGCCTGCCCATCAAGGCGGAGTCGCGGACGGGCGACACCGGCATCGCCCGCCGCCAACGCCAGCGGGTGAAGCCGCCCGACATCCTCCTGACCACGCCCGAGCAGCTCGCCCTCTTCTGCGCCTGGGAGGGATCGCGGCTCTACTTCGCCGACCTCGCCTGCGTGATCGTCGACGAGGTGCATTCGATCTGGCCGCAGAAGCGCGGCGACCTTCTGGCGCTCGACCTCGCCCGCCTGCAGCAATTCGCGCCGAATCTCCGCCGGGTCGGCCTCTCCGCCACCGTGGACGACCCGGCCGTCATCCAGCGCTGGCTGGCGCCGCGGCCCGGCGCCGACGTCGAAGTGGTGATCGGGGCGCCTGGCGCGCCGCCGATCGTCGACATGCTGCTGTCCGAAGGGCAGGTGCCGTGGTCCGGCCACACGGCCCATCACGCCATGGCCGAGGTCTACGACGCCATCCGCGGCGCACGCATCGCGCTCGTCTTCGTCAACACCCGCTTCCAGGCGGAGTTTGCCTTCCAGGAGCTCTGGCGGCTGAACGACGACAACCTGCCGATCGCGCTGCACCACGGGTCGCTGGCGGCCGAACAGCGGCGCAAGGTCGAGGCGGCCATGGCGCGCGGCGCGCTCCGCGCCGTCGTGTGCACCTCGACGCTCGACCTCGGCATCGACTGGGGCGACGTCGACCTCGTCATCCAGCTCGCTTCGCCGAAGGGCGCCTCGCGCATGGTGCAGCGCATCGGCCGCGCCAACCACCGGCTGGACGAGCCGTCGCGGGCGCTCTTCGTGCCCGCCAACCGCTTCGAGATGCTGGAGTGCCAGGCCGCCCGCGAGGCGATCGCCGAGAACGCCCTCGACGCCGAGCCGGAGCGCGAAGGCGCCCTCGACGTCCTGGCTCAGCACATCATGGGGCTCGCCTGCGCCGAACCGTTCGACCTCGTCGTCCTCTACGATGAGCTCACGACCGCCGGCCCCTACCGCGACCTCTCGTGGGAGGACTATGAGCAGGTGGTCGATTTCGTTTCCACCGGCGGCTATGCGCTGAAGACCTACGACCGCTTCCGCCGCATCGTGCACGGGCTGGACGGCCTATGGCGCGTGCGCAACGAGGAGACGGCGCTCCGCCATCGGATGAACGTCGGCGCGATCGTGTCGCCGGCCATGCTGGCGGTGCGCATCGCCGGCCGCCGCGGCGTTCCCGGCCGCAAGATCGGCGAGGTCGAGGAGGGCTACCTCGAGGTGCTCGAGCCCGGCGACACCTTCGTGTTCGCCGGTCAGGTCTGGCGGCTGATGGGCGTCACCGGGACGGACGTCCTTGTCACCCGTGCGGCGGGCGAGAACCCGAAGATGCCGTCGTGGGGCGGCTCGAAGTTCGCCCTTTCGACCTTCCTCGCCAAGCGCGTGCGCCAGCTGATGAGCGACGGCGACCATTGGCGCGTGCTTCCCGACGACGTCCGCGAATGGCTGGAGATCCAGAAGGAGCACTCGGCCATCCCGGCCGAGGACGAGATGTTGCTCGAGACGTTCCCCTATCGGCAGCGCCAGTTCATGGTCTGCTACCCCTTCGAGGGCCGGCTCACGCACACGACGCTGGCCATGCTGCTGACGCGGCGGCTCGAGCGCGCCGGCGTCGGCCCGCTGGGCTTCGTCTGCAACGACTACGCACTCACGATCTGGTCGCTGAAAGCCATGGACCGCCTCGATTTTTCCGACCTCTTCGCCGAGGACATGCTGGGCGACGACCTCGAATCGTGGCTGCTCGAGAGTGCGATGATGAAGGGCGCCTTCAAGAACTGCGCGCTGATCAGTGGACTGATCGAGAGACGATTCCGCCGCGACCAGAAGACCGGCCGGCAGATCAGCTTCTCGACCGACCTCGTGTACGACGTGCTGCGGCGCCACCAGCCCGATCACCTGCTGCTGCGCGCCGCCCGCGCCGACGCGGCCAGGGGCCTGGTCGACATCGGCCGCCTGGGGCAGATGCTGGCCCGGGTCAAGGGCCGTATCCGCCATGCCGCGCTCGATCACCTCTCGCCCTTCTCCGTGCCGATGATCCTGGAGATCGGCCGCCAGTATTCGCCCGGCTCGGCGCGCGAGATGATCCTCGCCGACGCCGCCGAGGACCTGATCGCGCAGGCGCTCGCATGAGCGCGGCCGCCGCCATCGCGCGGGCGGCCTGCGGCGGCCTCGCCGTCCGCATCGGCGCAGCTGACGCCCTGCTCAGGTCAGCCGGGACGCTCTGGCTCGCCGCCGCCCGCACGCTGGTCGCCGCCGATCTGCACCTGGAGAAAGGCTCCGCCTACGCGTCCAAGGGCCAGATGCTGCCGCCCTACGACACCGCCGACACGCTCTCGCGCCTCGCCGGCGAGATCGACGCCCTCGATCCGGCCCTCATCGTGCTGCTCGGCGACAGCTTCCACGACGGCGCCGGCGAGGGGCGCATGGCTGAAAGCGACTCGACCCGCATCGCGGCGCTCGCGCGTGGCCGCCGCCTCGTCTGGGTGGTGGGCAACCACGACGCGGACGGGCCGGAGCGCCTGCCCGGCGACGTGGTGGAGGAGATCGCGCTCGAAGGCCTCGTCTTCCGCCACGAGCCGCTTTCTGGCGTGCAAGCCGGCGAGGCCGCCGGACACCTGCATCCCTGCGCGAAGGTCTCCGGACGGGGCCGCTCGGTCCGCCGCCGCTGCTTCGTGACCGATGGCGCGCGGATCGTGCTCCCGGCCTTCGGCGCCTACGCCGGCGGACTGAATGTGCGCGATCGCGCCTTTGCCGGCCTCTTCGCCCGCACGCCGCTTGCGGTCGTGCTCGGGCCCGAACGGGCGCATCCGATCGCCTGGGAGCTGCTGGTCCGCGGCTGAAGCGCCGGCTTGACGCACCGACCAGCGCCGGTGTCAGTCGCAAGTGAAGGGGGCGTTCATGGACCTTGCGGCCTATCTCGATCGCATCGGCTTCGACGGGCCGGTCCGGCCGGACCGCGCCACGCTGGAGGCGCTGTCGCGCGCGCACCTGCTCGCCATCCCGTACGAGAATCTCGACGTCCAGCTCGGCCGCCGGCTGACGACCGATCCGGCCGCCGCCTACGCCCGCATCGTCGGCCAGGGCGCGCGCGGCGGCTGGTGCTACGAAATGAACGGCCTCTTCGGCTGGGCGTTGGGCGAGATCGGCTTTCGGGTGACGCGGCTCGCCAGCGGCGTCGCGCGGTCGATGAAGGGCGACTCGGCGATCGGCAACCACCTGGTGCTGCGCGTCGACCTGGCCGATGGCCCGCTGCTCGCCGACGTCGGCCTCGCCAACGGCCCGCGCGGCCCCTACCGGATCACTGACGGCGCCTTCTCGATCGCCGGCTTCGACTACCGGCTCGAGCGCATGGCCGACGGGCTCTGGCGCTTCCACAACCACCCAGGCGGCATGGCGCCCAACTTCGACTTCTGCGCCGAGCCGACCGACGACGAGACGGCGCTCGCAACGGCGTGCGTGGCCCTGCAGACCGACCCCGCGTCGCCGTTCCTGCAGAACCTCGTCTGCGTGCGCTTCACCGAGGAGGGCGAAAACCAGCTGCGCGGCCGCGTGCTCCGCACCCTCGCCGCTGGCCAGACGAGCGAGCGCGTGCTCGAAGACGAAGCCGACCTCATCGCCACCCTCGACCGCGATTTCGGCATCCGCGAACCCGCCGCCGCCAGCCTCTGGCCCGCCATCTGCGCCCGCCACGAAGCGGTGCAAGCGGCGAAGGCGGCAGGCTGACGCCTACTGCGCGGCGGCGGCGAGGCGTTGGTTGACGGAGGGGTCGAGCGCGCCCGTCGACGGGAGGCCCTGGTCGCGCTGGAAGGCGGCGATGGCGAGGCTGAGCGCCGGCGAACTCACGCCGTCATAGGGTCCCTGGTAATAGCCGAGGCGCGAAAGGCCGTGCTGGGCGGTGGCGATGTCGGTCGAGCCGGCGACCGTGGAGGTGGGCGCGCCGGGCCGGGCGGCCTGCGCCTGGAAGCCCTGCGCGGCGCGTTCGGCGGCGGCCTGCGCTTCCGGCGATATCTGCGCCTTCAGCCGCTGGGCGGCGGTGCGCGAGTCGGCGTCGCCGGCGTGGGCGGCGATCAGGTACCACTTGTAGGCCTCGGCCGGGTTGCGCGGCACGCCGAAGCCCTCCTCGTAGAGGCGGGCCAGATTGTACTGGCTGTCGACCAGGCCGAGATCGGCAGCCTTGCGGAACCAGGAGGCGGCGAGGCTGGAGTCCTTCGGCCCGCCCTGGCCCTCGAAATAGTCGAGCGCCAGGTTGTGCATCGCCTTCGGATCGCCCGCCTCGGCCGCGCGCTCGGTCCAGGCGCGCGCCTGCACTGGATCCTTCTTGATGCCCGCGCCGCCGCTTTCATACAGCTTGGCCAGGTAGAACTCGGCCGGGGCGTAGCCGAGGTTGGCGGCCCGGCGCAGCGCGTCGGCGCCGGAGTTGTCGTGCGCGGTGATCCGGCGGATGGCGTCGGCGTACAGTTCGGCCGCCGCCTCGGTCTGCTGGGCGTTTGGCGCGGCTGGCGTCAGCCCGGGATGGTCGGGCGTCGGCGAGAGCGCCACGGCCGCCAGCGGCGAGGGGCCTTCGCCCGGCGCGTTGCGCTCGCCGGGCAGGGGCGCGCCTTGCGCGTTGGCGGCCGTGCGCGGCGCATTGGCCGGGCGCTCCAGCACCAGCTCGTAGCCTACAAGCGCCACGCCCAGCGCCGCGGCGGCGCCGGAGACGAAGAGGGCGGTGCCCAGCGACGAGCCGCGCCGCTTGGGCTTTCCTTTCGCCGCCGTTCCGCCGCCGAACAGGGTATTGGCCTCGGCGCGACGCGCCCGGTCGGCCCGCTGCTCGGCCGGCGACATGTTGGCGGCGCGGGCGGCGGCGCGCGCCTGCTCGATCAGCTCGCGGGTCGAGAGCGCCGCCGCCGGCGGCGTCTCGGCGGCTTCGGCCGCCGCAGCGGGATCGATGTCGATTTCGGCGGCGGCCGCCGGTTCGTGCTCGTCCGCATGCGCCAGCGTGGGCGCTTCGGCCTCGGGGTGCGGCTCGGCGAGCGGTTCGTGCGCGGCCGCGGCGTCGGCTGCGAGCGCGTCGAACGCCGGCGCCGGTTCGGGCGTCGGGGCGACAGGGCTTGCCTCGAGCGCGATGGGCTCAGCCGCAAGATCCAGATCGGGCTCGGGGAGCACGGGCGGCGCGGCCGCCTCAGCCGCCGCGGCGGGCGTGGCGAAGACGTCGTCATCGTCTTCGACCGACGCCGGCTCGAGCAGGTCATCGTCGTCGGCGAGGAAGCCGCGCGTGTCGGGTCCTCGCGGCGGGAGGTCGTCATCGTCGGCGAAGATGGCGGGGTCGTCGTGGCGACGCTCCGCCGCCGGCGTCGAATAGGCATCCTCACGGAAAGCCGGCGGCTCGAACGGCGCGGCCGGCGTGTCGAATCGCTGGCGTCCGAAGGGCTCGAGATCCGGATCGGCGAAACCGACCGGACCGTGGCGCGGGGACGGGGCGGACGCCTCCAGCTGCCGCTGGGTTTCGGACAAGCGCTGGTCGATGCGCTCGCGCGCGTCCTCCAGCAGCCGCGCGGTCCGCTCCTCCGAGAGGCGAATGCGTTCGGCGAGTTCGGTCGCGGTGCGCTCGTGCCGGTCCGAGAGGCGTTCGGACACGCGCGCCACCTGTTCGCCGACGTCGTCCATCGCCTGGGCGGAGCGCCGCTCGGCGTTGGCGATGCGTTCGGCCAGCCGTTCGGTGATGCGGGCGATCTCGCCGCCCAGCTTCTCCAACGCCCGGGCGCTGGAGTCGTCGCTCTTGGCCAGGCGCACCTCGACGGCGTCGGCGATGCGCGCCACTTCGCCGCCGACCTGTTCGATCGCGTCGGCGGAGCGGTGGTCGACCTCCTGCACCTGCCGGCCCAGCGTATCGGCCATGCGTAGAACCTCGTGGCCCATCCGCTCGATGGCCTGGGCGGAGCGGCGTTCGGCCGCCTCGACGTGGCCGGTCATCTCGCCGAGCGTCCGCTCCATGCGCTCGAAGCGGCCGTCGGCCGCCTCGCGGATCTTGTCGGCCATCTCGGCGCGGACCGCGTCGACGCGAGCGGAGAGGCTGGCGGCCAGTTGCTCAAGGCCCGCATCGTTCGACACGTTGCCGAGGCGGCCCTCGGTTGCGCCCAGCCGCTCGTCGAGGCGGGCGAAGGAGGCCTCGAGATTGGTCATGGCGGCGCTGGTGCGCAGCTCCGCCTCGGTGACCCGATCGGCGATGCGCTCGATCGACTGGGCCTGGGCGTCGGTCGGGCTGCCGGGCTGTTCGGCGATGCGGGCGGCCAGGCCGTCGAGTTCGCCCTTGAGGTCGGCGAAGCGTTGGTCGGCGCGGGTCTCGCCGTCGAACAGGTGGCCGGCGACCTTGGCCAGCGCCGCTTCCATCGAGCGCATCGCCTCGACCGAACGCGGCCCTTGCGCATCCTGCTCGATGCGGACCAGCCGGCCGCCCAGCCTGGCCTGCTCGGCGGCGACGTCGGCCACCGCGCCTTCGAAGCGGGCGGCGACGGCGGTCTGTTCGCGCTCCGCGGCGTCCATGCGCGTCAGGATGCCGGCGACCGACTGGTCGATGCCGCTGATCGCCAGCGTCGAGCGATGCTCGGCCGCTTCGATGCGCGCCGACAGCCGGTCGAGCGCGTCGGCGGCGCGCAGCACGTCGTCGCCGGGATGGTCGGGGGCTTCGTAGCGCTCGTGAGCCGGCGGCGGCCGCGCGTCCTCGGCGGCCGTCCCGTCCTCGATGATCATCTGGTTCAGCCACTCGCCCAGCGTCATGCCGGAGCGCCGGGCCAGATCCTTGGCGATCTCGCGCGCCTTTGGGTCGATGCCTTTGACGCTCCAGGGGGCGTTCGCCGCCATCGCGAATCGGTCTCCAGGCCCAGTCCTGGGACGCTAGCCACCGATTCCTAGCGTGTAAACGCGGCGTCGGACGCTAGATGTAGCGTTGCCGTCATCTGTTGTGGATGACCGGCGGCCGATGGAAGAGCCCCGCGCCAGTCTCTTGGCCGACACGGTTAACGAGCGGTTAACGCCGGCCCTCGCCAGCCGATCAAATCACGCATCGAAAAGGCGTTTTCCGGCCGACCCGGGGTTGACTCGGCGGGCGATCTCTAGAACAAAATAAGAACAAACAGAGTCCGCTCGCATGTCTATCGCCCTCGTCGCCTCATCGCCGCCCGACCCCGCGACCTATCCGCGCGCCTCTGAGCCGCTGGAGGAGGTGGGGGCGGCCAGTCCCGCCGACGCCGGCGCGGCGCTCGCCTTCGCTGTCTTACGCCTCGCCGAGGCGGACGATGCGCGGCCGCTCGTGTTCGTCACCACCGGACTATGGCGGCGCGAGCGGGGGCGGCCGTTCGCGCGCGGCTTGGCGCGGCTCGGGCTTTCCCCCGCCAGACTCGTCTGGGTGCGCGCCGAGCGGGAGGCCGACGCGCTCTGGGCGCTCGAAGAGGCGCTCAAGTCCGGCGCGGTCGCCGGCGGTCTCGCCCCGATCGAGGCGCCGCCCTTCGTCGCCACCCGCCGTCTCGATTTCGCCGCCAGGGCCGGCGAGGCGTCCGGCGTCATCCTCCGCGTGGGTCCGGCGGGCGACCTGAGCGCGGCCCGGCGGCGCTGGCGGATCGCGACCGGCCCGTCAGCGGTCCACCCCTTCGATGCGCGCGCGCCCGGCGCGGCGCGGTTTTCCGCCGAGCTCGTCCGCCGCCGCGACGGGCCGCCGGGCGCCTGGATGCTGGAGCAGGACGATGAAACGGGTCGTCTCGGCGTGGTTGCCGGACTGGCCGGTGACGGTCTGGACGCGATCGGCCGCCGGCCCGAACGCGCCCACCCCGCCGCCGCCTGAAGGCGCGCCTTTCGCGCTGATCGACAAGGGGGTGCACGGGCTTGTCCTGCACGCCCTGAACGACGCCGCGCGCGCGTCCGGTCTCGCCCGCGGCCAGGCGCACGCCGACGCCTGCGCCATGGTCCCGCACCTGGTCAGCCTTCCCGCCGACCTGGAGGCGGACCGGCAGGCGCTCGAGCGGCTGGCGCTCTGGGCCGAGCGGTTCTCTCCCGCCGTCGCCGCCGACGTGCTGATCGGCGGCTATGAGGGCCTCTTCCTCGACATGACCGGCGGCGCGCACCTGTTCGGCGGCGAGGCGGCGCTGCTTGCCGACCTCCGCCGGCGGCTGGCCCGCGCCGGCGTTCCCGCCGCGCTCGCCATCGCCGACACGCCCGCCGCCGCCTGGGCGCTGGCGCGCTTTTCCGGCCAGGCGGAAAGCATCGCGCCCGCCGGTCGCACCCGCGAGGCGCTCGCCCCGCTGCCGGTCGAGGGCCTGCGCCTCGAGCCCAAGGCGCTGTCGCTTTTGAAGCGCTTCGGACTGAAGACGATCGGCGACCTCTACCCGCTGCCGCGCGCCGGCCTCGCGCGCCGGTTCCGCGGCGAGATGGGCTTCCGCGTCGTCGAGCGCCTGGACCAGGCGCTGGGCTCGCTGCCCGAGCCGCTCGATCCAGTGCGCCCACCGCCGCTCTACCGCGTCTGGGTCCCGTTCGCCGAGCCGGTCGGCGATGTGGGCGGCGTCGCCTTCCACCTGCCCCGCCTGGCCGAGGCGCTGGCCGCCTCGCTCGCCCGCAACGGCCATGGCGCGCGGCGCCTGCGCCTGACCGGTTTCCGCGTCGACGGCCGCTCGACTGCGATCGAGGCTTCGCTCAGCGCGCCGGCGGCCACGTCCGCCCACATCCTCAGGCTCCTGAAGGAAAAGGGCCTGGAGCATCTCGACCTGGGCTTCGGCCTCGATGCGCTGATGCTGGCGGCGGAAAAGGCCGAGCCGCTGGATGCGCGGGCCGTCCGCCTGGACGAGGCCGTCCGCACCGCCTCGCCCGATGCGCTCGCCGCCCTCATCGACCGCCTGCAGGCGAAGCTGGGCGACGCCGCCGTACGCCGCCCGCGCCTCGCCGAAAGCTGGACGCCCGAGCGCAGCGAGGTCTGGGAGGGCGCCGGGCCGGACCCCGCGCCCGCGCTCGAACGCGACGACGACCGCCTGCGACCCATCCTCATCTTCGATGCGCCCGAGCCGGTGGCGGCCATCGCCGAACTGCCGGACGGCGCGCCGGCCCGCTTCGTCTGGCGCCGCGCCGCGCGCCGCATCGTCCGCGCCGAGGGTCCAGAGCGGCTCTCGCCCGAGTGGTGGCGCGAGCGGGCGGGCGGGCCGGGGCGAACGCGCGACTACTACCGCGTCGAGGACGAGGAGGGCCGCCGCTACTGGCTCTTTCGCGAGGGGCTCTACGGGCGCGAGGACGCCGACACGCCCCCCGCCTGGTGGATCGCCGGGGTGTTCGCATGACCGCCGCTTACGCCGAGCTCGACCTGCGCTCGAACTTCAGCTTCCTCGAGGGCGGGTCGCATCCGGCCGAACTGGTCGACGAGGCCAAGGCTCTCGGTCACTCCGCCATCGGACTGGCCGACCGCAACACGCTGGCCGGCGTCGTGCGCGCGCATGCGGCGGCCAAGACGGCCCGGCTGCCGTTGCTGGTCGGCTGCCGGCTGGTCTTTACCGATGGAACCGAACTCATCGTCTACCCACGCGATCGGTCCGCTTACGGACGGCTTTGCCGGCTGCTCTCGCTCGGCAAGAGCGGCGTCGTCGGCTGGACGACGGACGAGGCCGGCCAGCGCATTCCCAAGGGCGAGTGCCATCTCGCCTTCGAGCAGGCCGTCGAACTGGGCGCAGGCATGGTGGCGCTGGTTCCGGCGCCGGCCCGGATCGACGCGGCCTTCGAGGCGCGGCTGCTGCGCTGGCGCAAGGCCTGGCCCGATGACCTGCATCTCGCCGCCGCGCCGCTGCATCGGGGCGACGACCGCGCCCGCCTGGCGCGCCTGGCCGCCATCGCCGAACGGACGGGGGCGCCGATGGTCGCCGTCAACGCCGTCCTCTACCACCAGTTCCAGCGCCGGCCGCTGCAGGACGTGCTGACCTGCATCCGGGAAAAGACGACCATCGATGCGGCCGGCTTCCGCCTGCAGGCGAATGCGGAGCGTTTCTTGAAGCCCGCGGCCGAGATGGCGCGCCTTTTCGCCGGCTATGAGGCGGCGATCGCGCGCACGCAGGCGATCGTCCGGGCCTGTCTCTTTTCCCTCGACGAGCTCAGCTACATCTATCCCGACGAGCCGGTTCCACCGGGTAAGACGCCGCAACAGCACCTGCAGGACCTCACCTTCCAGGGCGCCCGGCGATATTTCCCCCATGGAGTCAGCGCCAGCATCCTGGCGACGCTGAAGAAGGAGCTGCGCCTGATCCGCAAGGTGCGTTACGCGCCGTATTTTCTTACCGTGCATGACATCGTCCGCTGGGCGCGCGAGCCGGGGCGCGAGATCCTCTGCCAGGGGCGCGGATCGGCGGCGAACTCCGTGGTCTGCTATTGCCTGGGCATCACGTCGGTCGACCCCACCAAGCAGGACGTTCTCTTCGAACGCTTCATCTCGGAGGAGCGCAGCGAGCCGCCGGACATCGACGTCGACTTTGAGCACGAGCGCCGCGAAGAGGTGATGCAGTACGTCTACCAGCGCTATGGCCGCCATCGCGCGGCGATCTGCGCCACGGTCATCCATTATCGTCCGCGTTCGGCCATTCGCGACGTCGGCAAAGCGCTCGGACTGACCGAAGACGTCACCGCCCAGCTGGCCAACACCGTCTGGGGCTCGTTCGGCTCGCGCGTCGAGGAGGAGCACGTCGACGCGACAGGGCTGCAGCGGAACGACGCGCGCCTGAAGCGGGCGCTCGATCTGACGGCGGAGCTCATCCGCTTTCCCCGGCATCTCTCCCAGCACGTCGGCGGCTTCGTGCTCACCCAGGGCCCGCTCACCGAGACCGTGCCGATCGGCAACGGGGCCATGGACGACCGCACCTTCATCGAATGGGACAAGGACGACATCGACGAACTGAAGATCATGAAGGTGGACGTGCTGGCGCTGGGCATGCTGACCGCCATCCGCCGCGGCTTCCTGATGATCAGGCGACACTACGGCCTCGATCTCGACCTGGTCTCGCTGCCGAAGGAGGAGCCGCGCGTTTACGACATGCTGTGCAAGGCGGACTCGCTCGGCGTCTTCCAGGTGGAGAGCCGCGCGCAGATGAGCATGCTGCCGCGCCTTCGCCCGCGCGAGTTCTACGACCTCGTCGTCCAGGTGGCCATCGTCCGCCCCGGCCCGATCCAGGGCAACATGGTCCACCCCTATTTGAGCCGCCGCACCGAGCGGCGCATCGCGCGGGAAAACGGCCGGCCCTTCACGATCGAATTTCCGTCGCCATCGCCGGATCAGGGCGAAAAGGACGAACTCGAACGGGTGCTCGGCAAGACGCTGGGCGTGCCGCTCTTCCAGGAGCAGGCCATGCGCATCGCCATGGAGGCGGCGAAGTTCACCGGCGACGAGGCGAACGGGCTTCGCCGCGCGATGGCCACCTTCCGCCACATGGGCACCATCCACACCTATGAGGAAAAGATGGTCGGGCGCATGATCGCGCGCGGCTACGACCCCGAGTTCGCCAACAACTGCTTCAACCAGATCAAGGGGTTCGGCGAATACGGCTTCCCGGAAAGCCACGCGGCGGCCTTCGCCCACCTCGTCTACGTCTCCGCCTGGATCAAGTGGGCCTATCCGGAGGTGTTCGCCGCGGCGCTGCTCAACAGCCAGCCCATGGGCTTTTACGCTCCGGCCCAGATCATCCGCGACGCGAAAGCCCACGACGTCGAAGTCCGACACCCCGACGTGAATGCGAGCGACTGGGACTGCACGCTAGAAGAACCCTCGCCCCGCAAAGCGGGGAGAGGGCAAGGTGAGGGGCGCGGCCGCTCCGAGACAACGACGGCGCCGGCGTCGCGGCTGGACCGCCGCGGCCCCCTCACCCCGGCCCTCTCCCCCGCGAGCGGGGGAGAGGGAGAGTTCAGGCGTTGCCCCCTCCGCCTGGGCCTGCGGCAGATCGATGGGTTCAAGGAGGACTGGGCGCGGGCGATCATGGCGGCGCGTGAGGTTGGCGGGCCGTTCGACTCGCTGGAGGCGCTCAAGACCCGCGTCGCGCTGCCAGGGGCCGCGCTCGACATGCTGGCGGCCGCCGATGCGCTGAACTCGCTCGATCTCGCCCGCCGCCCGGCGCTTTGGGCCGCGCGCGGGCTCCCCGCCGCCAAGGACGCGCCGCTCTTCGTCTTCGCCGGGCTCGAGGAGGCCGACGGACCGCCGCCGGCCGCGCTCCCGCCCATGCCGCTCTCGGAAGAGGTGGTGCAGGACTACGAGACCATCCGCCTGTCGCTGAAGGCGCATCCGGTGAGCTTCCTGCGCCAGCGGCTCGCCGCCGCCGGCGTCCAGCCCGCCGCGACGCTCAAGGATGCGCCGGACAACGCCCGCGCGGCGGTGGCCGGGGTCGTGCTCGTCCGTCAGCGGCCGGGGTCCGCCAAGGGGGTCGTGTTCCTGACCATCGAGGACGAGAGCGGCGTCGCCAACGCCATCGTCTGGCCGAAGGCATTCGAGCGCTTCCGCCCCATCGTCATGGGCGCGCGCATGGTGCTGGCGCGGGGCCTCGTCCAGCACGCGCCGGACGGCGACGGCTACGTCACCCACCTGGTGGTCGAGACGATCGAGGATCGCACCGGCGACCTGGCGCTCTTGTCGACCCCGCCGATCCGGCCGCCCCGTTCGCACGGCGACGGCGCGGCCTCGGCCTCGCCCGACCGTGGCGAGCGCGAACACACCGAGCGCGTCATGCATCGCCACCCGCGAAACGTCCGCGTGCTGCCGCCCTCGCGCGACTTCCACTAGTGCGCCGCTTGGCCCGCTTGCGCTTGCGCCCGGAGCGGCGTAACGGGCCGCGCTGGAACGCGACGGGCCCCTCCGGTCGCCTGGGAGC
Source organism: Caulobacteraceae bacterium (assembly GCA_035294785.1). Lineage (GTDB taxonomy): Bacteria > Pseudomonadota > Alphaproteobacteria > Caulobacterales > Caulobacteraceae > Poindextera. Next base: position 55,572 of record DATGKF010000091.1, read on the forward strand.
AGCGCCTGAATGACTGCTGGCGAGCCTCGCAAAGCCGCCGCCCCGACGTCCGACCCCGCCAATCCAAACCCCGGCTCGAGCCCCGCCGGCCATGGCGGCCGCACGCGGACGCTGGCCCTGGCGGTCGGCGCGGTCGGCGTCGTCTTCGGCGACATCGGCACCAGCCCGCTCTACGCCTTTCGCCAGGCGCTGCAGCAGGCCGCCGGCGACGGCGGCGTCACTCCCGAGGCGATCTACGGCGTCGTGTCGCTGGCGCTCTGGGCGCTCTTCCTGGTCGTCACCGTCAAGTACGTGCTTTTTCTCATGCGCGCCGACAACAAGGGCGAGGGCGGCGTGCTCTCGCTGATGGCGCTGGCGCAGAACGCCATCGGGCGGCGAACGACGCTGGTCTTCGTGCTCGGCGTGGCTGGCGCGGCGCTCTTCTACGGCGACTGCATCATCACTCCGGCGATCTCGGTCCTTTCCGCCATCGAGGGGCTGAAGACCGTGCCGGGCCTGCACCAGGTCGTCTCGCTCAGCACCGTCCTGCTGGTCAGCCTCGCCATCCTGACCGGCCTTTTCATCGTCCAGTCGCGCGGCACGGCCGGCGTCGCCCGCTACTTCGGCCCCATCCTGATCTTCTGGTTCATCGCCATCGCCGCGACCGGCGTCATCCACCTGCTCGACGTCCCGGCCATCTTCCTCGCCCTCAGCCCGACCTATGCCGTCGGCTTTTTGCTGCATCACGGCGTGACCAGCTTCTTCGTGCTGGGCTCGGTGTTCCTCACCGTGACTGGGGCCGAGGCGCTCTACGCTGACATGGGCCACTTCGGGCGCTGGCCGATCCAGGCCGCCTGGCTCGTCCTCGTCCTGCCGTGCCTGGTGATCAACTACCTGGGCCAGGGCGCTTTCGCGCTCGATTTCGTCGCCCACGCCCGCGGCCCGGTCGGCGATGTCGACTGGTTCTTCCGCATGACTCCGGACATCCTGCGCGCGCCGATGGTGTTCCTGGCCACGGTCGCGACCGTCATCGCCAGCCAGGCCGTCATCACCGGCGCCTTCTCGATGACCCAGCAGGCGATGCAGCTCGGCCTCTTGCCGCGCATGGTGGTGCGGCAGACGTCAGAGACCCAGGCCGGCCAGATCTACCTGCCGCAGATCAACATGATGCTGGCCATCGGCGTCGTGGTGCTGATCGCCGTCTTCAAGACCTCGGACAACCTCGGCCAGGCCTATGGGCTGGCGGTGACCGGGACCATGGTGGTGACCACCTCGCTCGCCTTCGTCGTGGTGCGGCGCCGCTGGCGCTGGCCGCTGGTGGGCGCGCTGGCGCTGATCGGCCCGCTCTGGGCGCTGGACGTGACCTTCCTCGCGGCCAACTCGCTGAAGATCTTCTCCGGCGCCGCCATGCCGCTGATGCTGGGCGCGGCCCTCTTCCTGATCATGGCGACCTGGGTCAGGGGCGGCGACATCGTGGCCGCGCGCGTCCGCCGCGACTCTCCGGACCTCGACGACTTCCTCGCCGTCCTCGCCGCCCGCCCGCCGCATCGCGTGGCCGGCACCGCCGTCTACCTCACCGCCGACCCCGACCACGCGCCGGGCGCGCTGCTCCACAACCTCAAGCACAACCGCGTGCTGCACGAGCACAACGTCATCCTCACCGTCTCCACCGCCGATACCCCGCGCGTGCCGGACTCCGAGCGGGTGAGCTTCGCGCGCATCAACGACGACTTCGTCCGCATCGCGCTGAAGTACGGCTTCATGGAGCGGCCAGACGTGCCGCGCGCCCTGGCCTCATGCCGCAAGTTCGGCTTCAGCCTGGACCTGATGTCGACGTCCTTCTTCCTCGGCCGCCGCACCGTGGTCGCAAACCTCAGGAAGGGTCTCGGCCAGTTGCAGGACCGACTCTTCATCCTCCTGGCCAAGAACGCGGCCAACCCGACCGACGTCTATCAAATCCCGCCGGGCCGCGTGCTCGAGATGGGCACACAGGTGAGCGTCTGATGCTGAAGCGCCTTCCCTTCGCCGTCGCCCTCGCACTGATCCTCACCGTCGCAGCCCCGACCCACGCCGCGCCGGACCCCAAGGTCGAGGCGCGCTACGCCCAGGCGCTCGCCGCCGCCAAGGCCGGGCCGCCGGATGCGGTGGACTGGCAGGCGTTCCGCTTCGCCTACGCCGACTCCGCCGAATTCGACCCGGAGGGGATCAAGGTCGAGGACGCCAAGAAGGCGATGTTCGCGGCGCTCAACGCCCACGACGCCGCGCAGGCCATCGCGCAGGCGGGCAAGGTGCTGGCCGACAACTTCGCCGACATCGACGCCCACATCGTCCTCGATCTCGCCTACGCCCAGACCGGCGCCGCCGCCGCCGAGGCGCGCGAGCACGCGACCGTGCTGGCCATCCTGCGCTCGATCCGCACCGGCGACGGCGCCTCGCCCGCCCAGGCGTTCACGGTGATCAGCGTCGGCGAGGAGTACCAGGTCATGCGGGCCTTCGTGATGACGGTGCAGGGCCAGGCGCTGGTGGAAGCCGACGGCCACAGCTACGACCGGCTGAGCGTCGTCGACGGCGAGGGCAAGGCGCACACCTTCTTCTTTCTCGTCGACCGCGTCCTCGCCGCCGAAGCCGCCGGCCTCGGCCTGCCCAAGCACTGAGCCCACGAGCAATCCCCTCCCCCTTGCGGGGAGGGGTTGGCGGTGGGGGAGCTGGCGCAGCTAAGACGGCTGGCCGCTGACTTGGTCCGCCACGTCAGAACATCGGAGCGGACACCCCCATCCCCAACCCCTTCCCCGCAAGGGGGAAGGGGCTCTTTAAGGCGCCGGCGTCCAGCCGAAGGACGAGCCCTCGAGCTGCGGGCGGTCGTCGGTGATCTCCCACCAGAGCGCCTTGGACGACACGAACGCGTGGAACTCGGGCCGCACGCCCGGATCGCCGTCGGTGGTCCCGAGGCGGATGTGGCAGACGCCGCGGTCATGGCGCTCGGTGAACAGGCTCGACCCGCAGTGGCGGCAAAAGCAGCGCAGCACGCCGGGCGAGGACTCGTAGCGGCTGACCGCTTCGGCGCCAGCGGTTACGCTCAGGCTCTCCAGCGGCGCCCGCATCGAGCTCGCGAACGCGCTCCCGCTCCACTTGCGGCAGCGGCTGCAATGGCAGTTGTAGGTGGGCCCCTCCGACCGCGGGATCTCATACCGCACGACGCCGCAAAGGCAGCTTCCGGTGATCATCTGCGGACTCCTCAGTCGAAGGCGTCGGCCAGATCGGGCGGCCTCCAGCCCTCTTTGATGCGTGTGAGCTCGCGGTAAGCTGCGGCTATCAGGACCACGTCTATGAGGGCCACAAGGCGGCTGAGCACGACCTGAGTCACAGTGATTGCCGGCGGCATTGCTGGCCGGTGGGTAAAGCCAATTGCGAAAGTCACCAAGAGCCCAGAGAGCACGGTGAGCGGCACCGTCATCATCGAGATCGCGAAGTAACTCCACCGGTGGCGGTTCACGAGCCGAGCTGAGCGCCAAATCGTCTCTAGTGGACCGAGCTCGTCCGCCGCCAGGACGGGGATCGCTGGTCCAATCAACATGTAGAGGGCGAGTTCCACGCCGACAAACGCGAAGGTGCGCGGAATGTCGGCCAGCACGTTCCGGCTCATCGGAACTGCAAGTTCGATCAACGACGGGAGGTTCGTGATGGCGACGACGATGACGAGAGCCGGCCCGACTCTGAACGTCGTTCGTAACGACTTGGCGAGGCCTCGAACCAATGATGGCCGCTCCGCGAGCGCCACGCACGTGCTGGCGAGGTCAATCAACGTCGCCACGATCACTCCAGCGACGCCGACCATCAGCGTGATCGCCCATCCCTCGGATCCCACCGGCTGAGACCTTGCGGAACGCAAGGCGGCCGCCGATGGATAGAAACTCCGGTGGAGCGAGCTGAGGCCGAACGCTGCCGCCCAACCCAGCGTCTCAAGGCCGACCAGGGCCGGCCAGTATCGGATCAGCCTTCGGATGGCGTCGGCGACGACGCGGCCGATCTCGAACCGCCCATCCTGCGGCGATGTCATATGCGGCGTCGATGCCCCCACAACCGACAGTTAGCGGCCGCGGGCTTGTAGGAGTCCAGTTCGCTGTTGACCGCCTCCCTGGCCGGCGTAGACTCCGCGCCATTCTCCGGGGAGTCCCGCGAAGGGGCTGAGATTCCGCTGACGCGGTGACCCGCTGAACCTGATCCGGGTCATGCCGGCGAAGGGAGAGAACCGGGACCACGGCGCCGCCGCCGCTCCCTCTTTTCATCCGCCGCCGGACCGCCCGCTTAAACCGGAGCGCCGCCGCGCATGAACGTCCAAACGCCCATCGCCATCCCGACCGGAGAGCGTCCCGGCTCGCGCAAGGTCTTCCAGGAGGGCGTGCTGTTCCCCTGCCTGCGCGTGCCGTTTCGCGAGGTCGCCGTGCACCCGAGCGCCGGCGAGCCGCCGGTCGTGCTCTACGACCCGTCCGGCCCCTACACCGATCCCACCGCGTCCATCGACATCGACAAGGGCCTCGAGCGCTCGCGCGACGCCTGGGTGCTGGCGCGCGGCGATGTGGAGGAGGTCGTTGCGCGGCCGTTGACGCCCATGGACAACGGCGGCGCCCGCGGCCGCTACCTCGCGCCGCAGTTCACCAACGTCCGCGCGCCATTCCGCGCCAGGGCCGGTCGCGCGATCACCCAGCTCGAGTACGCCCGCGCCGGCGTGGTCACCGCCGAAATGGAGTACGTCGCCATCCGCGAGAACCTCAGGCGCGACGCGGCGGCCGACGTCGCCCGCGACGGGGAGGACTTCGGCGCCTCGATCCCGGATTACGTCACGCCAGAATTCGTGCGCGACGAGGTGGCCCGCGGCCGCGCCATCATCCCCGCCAACGTCAACCACGGCGAACTGGAGCCGATGGCGATCGGGCGGAATTTCCTGGTGAAGATCAACGCCAACATCGGCAACTCGGCGGTGCTGAGTCAGGTGTCGGACGAGGTCGACAAAATGGTCTGGGCGATCCGCTGGGGCGCCGACACGATCATGGACCTCTCGACCGGGCGCAACATCCACAACATCCGCGAGTGGATCATCAGGAACTGCCCGACCCCGCTCGGCACCGTGCCCATCTACCAGGCGCTGGAGAAGGTCGGCGGCGTGGCCGAGGACCTGACGTTCGAGATCTTCCGCGACACGCTCATCGAGCAGGCCGAACAGGGGGTGGACTATTTCACCATCCACGCGGGCGTGCGGCTGCCCTATATTCCGCTTACGGCCAAACGCGTCACGGGCATCGTCTCCCGCGGCGGCTCGATCATGGCCAAGTGGTGCCTGGCGCACCACCGCGAGAACTTCCTCTACGAGCACTTTGAGGACATCTGCGACGTCATGCGCGCCTACGACGTCTCCTTCAGTCTGGGCGACGGCCTGAGGCCGGGCTCGACCGCGGATGCCAACGACGCGGCGCAGTTCGCGGAGCTGGAAACCCTCGGTGAACTGACGAAAGTTGCGTGGGCGAAGGGCGTGCAGGTGATGATCGAGGGCCCCGGCCACGTGCCGATGCACAAGATCAAGGCCAATGTCGACAAGCAGCTCAAGGCCTGCGGCGAGGCGCCTTTCTACACGCTAGGTCCGCTCGTCACCGATGTCGCGCCCGGCTACGACCACATCACGTCGGCCATCGGCGCGGCGATGATCGGCTGGTTCGGCACCGCCATGCTTTGCTACGTGACGCCGAAGGAGCACCTCGGCCTGCCCGACCGCGAGGACGTCAAGCAGGGGGTGATCGCCTACAAGATCGCCGCCCACGCCGCCGATCTCGCCAAGGGCCACCCCGGCGCCCGCGACTGGGACGACGCCCTCTCGCGCGCCCGCTTCGAGTTCCGTTGGGAGGACCAGTTCAACCTCGGCCTCGATCCGGAAACCGCGCGCGCGTTCCACGATGAAACGATGCCGAAGGAGGCGCACAAGACCGCCCACTTCTGCTCCATGTGCGGCCCGAAGTTCTGTTCGATGAAGATCAGCCAGGACATCCGCGACGCCGCCAACGCCCAGAACGACGTCGCCGCCGCCGGCATGGCCGAGATGGCGGAGAAGTTCAGGAGCGGCGGCGGCGAGATCTACGTTGAGGCCAAGCCGGACGCGTGAGCGACGCGAAGCCGGCGCCGCCGCGCATCCACATCACCGGCGCGTCCGGATGCGGGGTCTCGACGCTGGGCGCGGCGCTGGCGGTGCGGCTTGGCGCGACGCACCTGGACACCGACGATTTCTACTGGCTGCCGACCGATCCGCCGTACCGCCAATCGCGCGCGATCGCCGAGCGGCTGCGCCTGGTTCGGCAGGCCTTCGATGCCGCTGACGGCGGATGGGTGCTGTCCGGCTCGCTGGACGGCTGGGGCGACCCGCTGATCCCGCGCTTCGAGCGGGTGGTGTTCCTGGATGCGCCGACCGCGGTGCGCCTCTCGCGACTGGCCGCCCGCGAACGCGAGCGCTATGGCGCCGCCATCGAGCCGGGCGGCCCGCTCGCTGACCAGCACCGCGACTTCATGGCCTTCGCTGCCGCTTACGATGACGGCCGGTTCACCGGCGCCCTTCAGGGCCGCCACCGCGCCCGTCACGAGGCGTGGCTTGTCGCCCTCCCGTGCCCGGTGCAGCGCCTGGACGCGACCGAGCCGACCGAGAGCCTGGTCGCCGCCGTCCTCTCGCGCCGCGCGGCGCAGGCGGGGTAGGCAGGATGGACGAAGGCTGGCGCATGGTGACGATCGGGTTCGAGGGCGGGCCGGCCGTCGTCGACGGCGTCGACGTGTGGAAGCACAAGTGGCGCTCTCTGCGCGCGCAGGTGCAGCTGCCGCACCCCGCCTATCCCGACGAGGTGCACAGCTACAGCATCTGGGAGGTGCGGCCCCCGTTTCACCGGCCGGTGCGCTTCGCCGCCTGCGAGCTTTCCGGCGGCGTCTATGGCTTCTACGAGCCGGCCTAGACGCGTGCGGCCAATTGCGGGTTGGCCGGTCAAGAGAACGATGTTTAGTTAGAACGAGACCGGCGGGACGAAGGCAGAGGTTCGGGTGAGCGAGACGATTGAAAAGGCGCGGGCGGCGCTGACCGGCGAGGTGGACGCCATCGTGGTCGGCGCGGGTTTCGGCGGCATGTACATGCTGCACAAGCTGCGCGAGCTGGGCGTGAACGTGCAGGGGTTCGAGGCCGGCGCCGACGTCGGCGGGACCTGGTACTGGAACCGCTACCCGGGCGCACGCTGCGACATCCCCAGCCTCGCCTATTCCTACACCTGGTCGGAGGAGCTGCGCGGCGAGTGGCGCTGGACCGAGAAATACGCCGCCCAGCCGGAGATCCTGGCTTACGCCAACCATGTCGCCGACAAATTCGACCTTCGCCCGATGATCGCCTTCGAAACGCGCGTCGAGCGGGCGACGTTCGACGATGCGACCAACCTCTGGCGGATCGAGACCGACCGCGGCGACAAGCTCGCCGCGCGCCACCTGATCATGGCGGCCGGATGCCTCTCGACGCCGCGCAAGCCGCCGATCCCTGGCGTCGACAGCTTCAAGGGGCCGACCTACCACACCGGCGCCTGGCCGCACGAAGGCGTCGACTTCACCGGCCAGCGCGTGGCCGTGATCGGCACCGGCTCGTCCGGCATCCAGTCGATTCCCGAGATCGCCCGCCAGGCCGACCGCGTTACCGTGTTTCAGCGCACGCCCAACTTCTCGATCCCCGCCCGCAACACCCCGCTGCGCGACAAGGACATTGAGGCGTTCAACGCCGCCTATCCCGCCTACCTCGCAATGGTGAAGGGGCCCGGCATGGGCTTCGGCGGCAACAGCGGCGAACTGCCGATCCCGGACGATGAAGCGCAGCGCCAGCGATACGAGGAGCTCTGGGCGCTGGGCGGCGCCGGCTTCCTCGCCGCCTGGGGGAATCTCCTGACCTCGATCGAGGTCAACGACCGCGCCGCCGGTTTCGTGCGCGACAAGATCAAGGGGATGGTCGCCGACCCGGTCACCGCCGAGCGGCTGTCGCCCTACGATCACCCGCTGGGCACCAAGCGCATCTGCGTCGATACCGGCTACTACGAGACCTACAACCGCGAGAACGTCGAGCTGGTGAACCTGCGCGAGACGCCGATCGAAGAGATCACCGAGACGGCCGTCCGCACCACGGATGCGACATACGAGATCGACGCGCTGGTGTTCGCCACCGGCTTCGACGCCATGACCGGCGCGCTCCTGGCGATCGACATCCACGGCGCGAACGGCGTCGACTTCCGCAAGGCCTGGGCGGAGGGCCCTAAGGCTTACCTGGGCCTGGCTGTCGCGGGGTTCCCGAACCTCTTCCTCATCACCGGTCCCGGCAGCCCGTCGGTGCTCTCCAACATGATCAACTCCATTGAGCAGCATGTGGAGTGGATCGCCGACTGCGTCGCCTACATGCGCGAGAAGGGGCTGACCCGCATCAGCGCCGACCAGACGGCCATGGAGGAGTGGGTCGCCCACGTGCGCCGCGTGGCCGACAGGACGCTCTTCCCGCGCGCCGCTTCCTGGTACATGGGGGCCAACGTCCCCGGCAAACCGCGCGTCTTCATGCCCTACATCGGGCCCGGCTACCGCAAGACCTGCAGCGAAGTGGCGGCCGAAGGCTACCGGGGGTTCGCGCTGGCCTGAAGAGGAGGCCGTCTCAGATGCTCACCTTGCCTGACGTGTTCGAGTTCTTGTCGGACGCCTGGATCGACGAGGCGCGCCGGTTCCTGGAAAAGGCGGTCGAGCAGCGGAACGAGGCGTTGGCGGGCCAGCCCTGGTCGCTCAGCGAGCGGTTCGAGAACGCGCCGCCGCATCTTCAGCTCCCGGACGATACCGGCGCCTGGACAGCGCGCTATGATGGCGAGGCGATCACGGTCGCGCGAGGCTTCGACGCGAGCGCCGACTTGGTGGTGGAAGGCGACTACCAGGCGGGCCTCGCCGGCGGCCAGTTCATCGGCATGCTGGCGCCCGGCGCGATGAAGGCGATGCGCCGAGAGGTCGCGGCCATGCACGGCAAGGACGCCGTGCGCATGAAGGGCCGCATCGCGAACCCCGCCTCGGGCGAAATCCTGGCGCTGCTGCACGACCACATGGGCCGCCGCACGGTCGAGAACCCCGACCTGAAGCACCGCGCCGGGCGCCAGGGCCTGACCCGCCACATCCGCGAGATGGAAGCGCAGGGCTACACCGTGATCGAGCGGGCGATCTCAGCGGAGTTCGCGGACGAGGTCAGGGCCGCGACGCTGCGCGCGCTGCTGCCGCACCAGAGCTTTTCGATGAACTGGATGCTCTACCACGGCCGCGAGTTCGAACAGCTGATCCAGAACCCAATGCTCATGACCCTGATCGACGCCTCGCTCGGTCGCGGCGCGGTGATCGCCTCCTTCTCGTCGATCAAGAAGGGGCCGGGGCCTGGCGTCATTCCGATTCACACGGACTATGCGCACGTGCCGGAGCCCTATCCGGAGTTCTCGCTGACCGGCGTCGGCGTCTGGGCGCTGGAGGATTGGACGGTGGAGGCCGGCCCCACCTGGATCGTGCCCGGCAGCCACAAGATGCGCCGCCCGCCGAAGCCGGGCGAAGGCCACAACCAGGGCGTCCCGATCACCATGCCGAAGGGCTCCGTGGTCTATTTCCACCACGGCGTGTGGCACTGGCAAGGCGACCGCACAGAGCCGGGCGACCGGGTGACTCTGCACGCCCACTTCAACCGCGGCATCCTGAGGAGCCTGGAGCCGAAGAAGACCGATGTGCAGATGCTGCACCGCAATTCGCCGCGCCTCGGCGAGATGCTCGGCGAGGACGACTGGTTCGACAAGATGAGCGCCCAGGGCCGCGACTACGGCCGCTTCGCCTACATGAACAAGCTCCTCGCCTTCACCGAGGACAAGAAGCGCGAGATCCTGGCGGGATAAGCGCGCTAGGCCGTCGACCGCATCTTCGAGCCGCCCATGAAGTCGCGCTTACCGATGGGCACGCCCTTGTGGCGGAGCATGTCGTAGGCGGTGGTGACGTGGAAGAAGAAGTTCCCGTTGGCGAAGGTCAGCACATAGTCCTTTGCGCCGAACGTCATCGTGGTTCCGCGCGGGTTGGTGAACGAGACGTCGTCCTCTTCGCCGACGGTGATGTCGCCCGGCTTCACTCCGTCGAGATAGGCAATGGCTGCGTCGATGGCGGCCTTGGCGCCGGCGAGCGTCCCCAGCGTGTCCATCGCCGGCATGGCGTAGGGCTGGCCGCGCAGCACGCCGACCGCACCGGCCGAATGGGTGACGCAGAGCAGTATCTGCACCGTGAACGGCAGCATGTCGTCGTAGAAGCGGAAGCCCGCCAACTCGGCTTCGTTCAGGCCCTCGTGCGCCTGCGCCTTGGCCAACACGCCGGAAAGGCCGTTCAGGTATTGGCGGAAGACCGGAACGGAAACGTCATAGAGCGAAAGGGCCATAGCGGTTGATCTCCTGAGGGTTCGGCTGGGTGGCGAGCCTGTCGTCAGCGCCGCCAGAGGTTGTCCTTATCGCCGCCGGCGACGACCTCGCCTCGCGTTCCGACCGGCTCCAGGCGTCCGTCGGTCAGGAAGGCGATGCCGGCCTCGTCCGTCGCGGGAACCTTGGCCAGGAACCGCTCTCCCGCGGGCGAGCGGCCGACGATCGCGCCGAAGCGAGCGCGCCCGTCGCGCTCGTAGAAGACGGTGTAGGTCTCGATCGTTCCGGGTCCGGCGTAGTCTTCGACGACGGGCGGCGCCGGCCCGCGCCGGGCGTCGCCCTCGGCCTGCAGGTCGAAGGATTGCAGCACGGTCTCGGGCGCGAAGGGGTGGCGGCCGACGATGATGGTGTGGTTGTTGGTGGCGATGCCGCCGTTGGCGAAGAGGAGGCCGTTGCGACCGCTCTCGCGCAGCGCCAGAACCATGCTCACGACGGCATGGCTCATGTAGTTGCCGATCGGGCCGCCGCCGAAGGTCAGGCCGCCGAACACGCTGGCCGGCCGCTCGACCGGCCAGCCCAGAACGCGCCGGGCCATCTTCGGCACGCAGGGAAAGCAGCTGTAGAGTTCGACCAGATCGATGTCGGCCGCGGTCAGTCCGTTCAGGCGCAGCGCGCCTTCCAGCGAGACGGCCATCGACGGCGATCGGTCGTAGCGGTCGCGCTCGAGGATGTTGTTCGGCTCGTGCGAAGCCGCGCCGGCCCCGACGTAAGCCAGGCGGCTCTCGTCCACGCCGGCGGCCAGCGCCTCGGCGAGGCTGGTCAGGATGAACCCTGCGCCCTGGTTCACCGAGCTGTTGGCCACCATCAGCTTGTTGTACGGAAAGGCGATAGGGCGATTGTCCGCTGACGGACGGATGATCTCATCGGCCGAGGCCGGTTTGCGGATCCAGGCGCCGGGGTTCTGGGCGGCGACCTCGGAAAACAGGGACCAGATCGCCCCGCTCTCGGCCTGCGCCTCGGCGAGCGTCTGCCCGTAGGCCGCGCGGCCGGCGTTCTCATACAGGGGATAGACGTCGACCGGCGCCAGGAGGCCGTAGCGCTGGCGCAGCGATGGCGGCGCGCGGCTGGCGCCCTGGCGCATGATGTTGTGGTCGGAGGCCGTCCCGCCCGAGGCGGCGGCGGCGCGCTGGGCTGCGGTGCGCAGCGCCTCGGCGCCGACCACGCCGGCGACCGCGATCTCGCCGGCGGCGATCCGCTGGGCGGCCTCGTTCAGGAGGCGGATCGGGCTGTCGCCGCTGGCGTAAGGCGTCTTGTAGCAAAGCTTCGGCGTGATCCGGAGCGCCTCGGCGAGCGGCGCCGAGAGGTCGCCCAGCTGGCGGAACGAGATCTGGTCGACCAGCGCCAGCGACTCCAGCTTGCCGATCCAGCCGCCGCCGGCGTCGCGGTCCGCCGCCTGGAGCGCGGCGACCATCAGGCCGAGCGGATCGAGGCCGGCGTCCGGGGTGGCGGGCCGGTCGTTCAGCTGGCCGACCCCGACGATGACGGGGATGCGGGCGGGATCGTCGGCCATGCGCGCTCCGTTTCTGTGATCGCCGATCACGCTTGCCCCGCGCGCGGCGACGATGCAAGCCGGCCAACCGATTGCCGTTGCGGCGCCCGGAGCCTAGGTTTGCCGGCGCATGTCCAGCGACGCCCAGACCCTGGCGGAACGATGGTTCGCGCTCGCGGCCGAGGTCGAGCTCGGCCCGCTCTTCCACGCCCTGGCGGTCGGCAAGCGGCGCCTGGAAGCGGCGCGCGACCCAATGCGGGTCGATGCGCCGCGCTATGCGGCGTTCCAGGCCGCGCTCGTCCGCGGACTCGCCGCCCGCCGCCCTCGTGAGCGGTTCGAAGCCGCGCACGCGCTCGACATCTTCGGCGACGCCTCGACGCGCCGCCGCCTCGCGCCACTGATGGACGATCCGGTCCCCCGTGTGCGCTGGATGGCGATGCATGCTCTGTCCTGCCATGCCTGCGGCGAGAAGCCGGACGCGCTGGAGGCCGAGGTCCGCGCGCGGATCGCGCGGGCGGCGAAGAGCGACCCCAGTCCGCGCGTGCGGCGCCATGCGAGCGTCGCGCTCACCCTGACAGCCGGCGGCGAGAGGCCTATAGTCAGCGGCGCCTAGCGCGCCAATTTCAGGGAGAACGATCATGGCGGTCGAGGATCTGGCCATCGAGGCCCCGGCGGACATCAAGCACGGGGACGTCACCGTCTCCGACGGCGTGCGAATCCACTACCAGGAGGCCGGCGCCGGCGTGCCCGTCGTGCTCCTGCACGGCTACATCAGCTGTTGCGACGCCAGCTGGTTCGCCGACGGGATGGCCAAGGCGCTGGCGACGACGCACCGCGTGATCGGCATCGACGCGCGCGGCCACGGCCGCAGTGAGAAGCCGCACGATCCGGCCAAGTATCCGGGCGATGCCATGCCGGCGGACGTGATCGCCGTGCTCGACCACCTCGGCGTGCAGAAGGCGCACTTCCACGGCTATTCGATGGGCGGCGGCATCGTCGCGCACCTGATGGCGCGGCGCCCCGAGCGCTTCATCTCCGCCAGCTTCGGCGGCTCGGGGGTGCGCGAGGAGGACGAGGCGCTGGCCAAGCAGGCCGCCGATCTCGACCCGCAGGGCCACGATCCTCAGCAGGCGGAGGGTCAGCGGGCGCTGCGCGAACGCGCCGACCGCGACGACGTTGCGCTGGAGTGCGTGCAGAAGGGCCGCCAGGCGAAGCCCTCGACC
>DATGKF010000092.1:0-9495 GCA_035294785.1 Caulobacteraceae bacterium
TGCTCTCGCAGGCGATGCGCAGCCGGCTGATCTAGTCCTCGAACGACGGGCCGGCGAACGAGCGCTGCGGTCGTGGCGTCTCCTGGCCGGCGCGCGGCGCGGTCGAGAGCGCGCCGGCGGTCGCGCCGCCGTCGACCACCAGGCAGTGGCCGGTGATGAACCGCGCGGCGTCGCTCGCGAGGAACAGGGCCGCAGCCGCGATATCTTCCGGCTGGCCGGCCAGCGGCAGCGGCTGGGCGTTCACCAGCACCGCATCGACCGCCGCCTTGTTGAAATTGGCGCCGCCGCCGATGATCGGCGTCGCCACCCCGCCGGGCGCGATCGAGTTCACGCGGATCTTGTCACGCGCGAGTTCCAGAGCCGCCGAGCGGGTCAGGTTCACCACCCCGGCCTTGGCGGCAGAATAGGCGTGCAGGTTGGCGTAGCCGTCGATGCCGGCGATCGAGGCGGTGGAGACGATGGCGCCGCCGCCCTGCGCGCGCATCGGCGGCACGGCGTGCTTGATGCCCAGAAAGACGCCGCGCAGGCAGACTGCCTGCGTCCTGTCCCAATCCTCGACGGCGATGTCGGCGATCGAGCCTAGCGCGCCGCCGATGCCGGCGTTGTTGAACATCACGTCCAGCCGTCCGAACTCGCCGAGCGCGCGGGCGACCAGCGCCGCCACGTCCGCCTCGGCCGAAACGTCCGTCCGCTGGAAGACGCACGGCCGGCCTTCCGCGCTTGCCGCCTCCGCGGCCGCCTCGCCGCCCGCGCCGTTGAGGTCCGCCAGCACCACCTTCGCGCCCTCGCGGGCGAACAGGATGGCAGCGGCCCGGCCCATGCCGCTGGCCGCGCCGGTGATCACGGCGACCTTGCCGTCGAGCTGCCCCATCTCGCCATTCCTCCTGGCTTCGCGTGAGGCCCCGGCTTACGCCGCCAGGAGGACGGAGCCCAGGGTCTCGGCCAGCGCGTCAGCGTCGTAGGGCTTTGCCAGCACCGGAACATGCGCGAACTCGCGCGCGATGCCGGCGGTTCCATAGCCGGTGGAGAAGATGAAGGGCACGCCCTGTTCGCTCAGCTTCTCGGCCACCGGGAACACCTTGTCGCCGCCCAGGTTCACGTCGAGGATCGCGCCGTCGAGCTGCACGCCGGTGCCGTCCAGCAGCGCCAGCCCCAGCGCCAGACTGCCGGCGATCTCGATCACGTCGCAGCCCAGCTCCGCCAGCATCTGCTCCAGCATCATCGCCACCAGCGCCTCGTCCTCGACCACGAGGAGGCGCAGGCCCGCGAGCGAGATCGGCGTCTCGCTCATGCGACCAGCCGGAGCTTGGACGAGAGCGGCAGCCGCATGTGGCAAACGAGGCCGGCGGCGTCGAAGACGAGCCTCGCCTCACCGCCCATCTCGCGCGGGAGCGCCTGCTCGATCAGCCTCGAACCGAACCCGCGTCGCACCGGCTCGACCACCGTCGGACCGTCCGACTCGCGCCAGTCGATGGCGACATCGGCGTCGCCGTCCGGCTGCCAGGTCACATCCACGCGGCCGGCAGGGCTCGAGAGAGAGCCATACTTCTGCGCGTTGGTGGCCAGTTCGTGGAAGGCCATGTTCAGCGTCACCGCCGCATTCGGGCCGAGCCGCACTTTCGGGCCACCGAAATCCACGCGCCCTGGGGTGGCGGCGTGCGCCATCGTGCGGCCGACGACGTCGGCGAGCGAGGCTCCCTGCCAGGCGCCTTCACTGAGGAGGTCATGGGCGCGCGAGAGGGCGTGAATGCGGTCGATGAAGGCGGCGCCGGCGGCCGAGCCGTCGCCGGCGCGGGTCTGGATGGCGATCGACTGGACCGTGGCCAGCGTGTTCTTGACCCGGTGGTTCAGTTCGTCGAGCAGAAGCCGCTGGTGGGCTTCGGCCTCCTTGCGCTCGGTGACGTCCATCGAGATGCCCGCCGCGCGCACCGCCTGTCCGTCCTCGTAGGCGGCGCGGCCGCGCGTCTGCACCCAGGTCACCGTCCCGTCGGGGCGCAAGATGCGGTGCTCGACCTCGATGTCGGTGTGCTCGGCGATGGCCCGCTCGACAGCGGCCTGGCGCATCGCCCGATCCTCGGGATGCACGTACGCCATGACGTCTTCGTAGGTTTCGGACGGATCCTCGGTCCGAAGGCCGAAAATGGCGCGGCAATAGGGCGTCGTGACGATGCGCCGGCTGGCGATGTCGAGCTCCCAGCCGCCCATGCGGCCGGCGCGGAGCGCGAACTCGAGCTGTTGGCGGCGCAGGAGCGCTTCGCGGCGCGCCGAACCGGTCTCGTCATCCGGCGAAGCGACGCCGGCGGCAGCTGAATCGTCCGGCCTTGGCACGACGGCATACCCTTCCGTCAGTCGGCGCGCGGATAAAGCGTCCAGAGTGTAACACCTGAACCGGTGGATGGTATGCAAACAGCGCCCGCGCCGCAACGCGCGTCGGCGTCAGACCTGCGCCGGACGCCGCCTCAGGCGGGCGAGGCGGCGCAGGCGCCGCCAGAAGCGCGTTTTCTCCGGCTCCGGGTAGGGCTGCAGGTTGCGCACGAACTCGTCGGCCGAGGCGCGCCAGGAAAAGCGCTCGGCGTAGGCGCGCACGTTGGCCCGGTCGATGGTCAGGCAGTCGAGACACGCCTGCTGAAGGCCCTCGGTGAGGGTGTCGGCCAGCCGGCCGGCGCCGGAGTTGGGGATGATGTCCACCGGGCCCGGCGCGGGGTAGGCGGCGACCGGCGTTCCCGACGCCATCGCTTCCAGGATCACCATGCCGAAGGTGTCGGTCAGCGAGGGAAAGACGAACACGTCGGCGCCGGCGTAGTAGGCCGAAAGCTCGTCGCCGCCCTTCGCGCCGGGGAACACCGTCTTCGGATAGCGGGTCTTGAGCTCCGCCTTCTGCGGCCCGTCGCCGACCACGACCTTGGTTCCGGGCAGGTCGAGGGCGAGGAAGTTCTCGATGTTCTTCTCGACCGCAATGCGCCCGACGTTCAACCAGATCGGCCGCTCGAGCCCGGCATAGACGTCCGGGTTGCCGCGGAACGCAGGATTGAACGCCTCTGTGTCGACGCCCCTCGACCAGGGCGAGATGTTGCGAAACCCGTGCCTGGCCAGCTCCTCGCGCATGGTGGGCGTCGCCACCATCAGCCGCCCCGACGGCTTGTGGAACCAGCGCATGTAGGCGTACCCGGCCGAGACCGGCAGCGGCAGGCGGGCGGAGACGTATTCCGGGAACTTGGTGTGGTAGCTGGTCGTAAACGGCAGCTTCCAGTCAATGCAGATGCGCCGCGCCGCAAAGCCGATCGGACCCTCCGTCGCGATGTGGATGGCCTCCGGCTCGAACGACTTGAACCGCTCCTGCAGCGGCTCGTAGGCGCCCATGGCGAGTTTGATCTCGGGATAGGTCGGCAGCGGAAAGGTCTTGAACTGGTCGGGCGAGATCACCTCGACCTCATGCCCCATCGCCCGGCACTCTTGCACCGTGCGGGTCAGCGTGCGGACGACGCCGTTCACCTGCGGCTCCCAGGCGTCCGTGGCCAAAAGGATGCGCATCAGGCGATGGCGGCCTCTTCGGCCTCGCGCGCCCGGCGGACCATCGACCAGGAGCGCGCCTTCGCCCACTCGAGAATCTCGAGCCGGCCGTCGACGTGTTCGACCAGCGCGGTGCAGCTTTCCACCCAGTCGCCGTCGTTGGCGTAAAGCACGCCGCCGATCTCGCGCATCTCGGCCTTGTGGATGTGGCCGCAGATCACGCCGTCGACCCCGCGGCGCCGGGCTTCGTCGGCCACCGCGGCTTCGAAGTTCTCGATGAACTGCAGCGCGTTCTTCACCTTGACCTTCAGATAGGCCGAAAAGCTCCAGTAGCCGAAGCCGAACCGGCGGCGAAGCCTGTTGAACAGCGTGTTCAATCCCAGCACGGTTCTATAGGCCCAATCGCCGGCGAAGGCGAGCCAGCGGGCGTTGCGGGTCACCCCGTCGAACTCGTCGCCATGCAGCACCAGATACCGCTTTCCGTCCGCCGCCAGGTGCAGCGCGTCGCGCGCGACGACCACGCCGCCGAAGTGAACGCCGCAATAGTCGCGCGCCACCTCGTCGTGGTTGCCGGGCACATAGACGATCTCGGCGCCCTTGCGCGCCATCCTGAGAATCTTCTGCACGACGTCGTTGTGGGCCTGCGGCCAGTACCAGCCGCCCTTCAGCTTCCAGCCGTCGAAGATGTCGCCGACAAGGTAGAGCGTCTCGCACTCCACGTGGCGGATGAAGTCGAGCAACAGCTCGGCCTGGCAACCCTTGGTGCCGAGGTGGATGTCGGAGATGAAGATGGTCCGGAAGCGGCGGACGGCGATCTCGTCGCTCATCGTGCGCTCCCCTCGCTCGGCCGGCCGTTAGGCCGATTGCATGTCGGTTTCGTGACGCCCGCGAGGCCCGTCTCCTCGCGCTGGGCGGGCCGTCATTTGGCCTAGGCTTACGCGGGACGAGGTGGTCTATGCTTTCGCGAAAAGACCGAGGAGACCCCCATGATCGACTTCGAGATTCCCGAAGAGGCCAAGGCCATGCGCGCGCGGGTGCGCCAGTGGGTGCACGACGAGTGCATCCCGGCCGAGAAGCGGCTGATCGACGGCGAGGACTACAAGACCGTCCTCGGCGAGCTGCGCACAAAGGCGCGCGCGCAGGGCCTCTGGCTGCCGTTCATCCCGGTCGAGCATGGCGGCATGGGCTTGGGCCCGCTCGCCAACGCCCTGGTGCAGATGGAGCTGGGCGAAAGCCACCTCGGCGCCCTCTCGATGAACAGCCAGGGGCCCGACGACGCCACCATCCTGACGCTGCTGGCGCACGGCACCGACTACCAGAAGGAAAAGTTCCTCAAGCCGTTGCTGAACGGGGAAAAGCGCGTCTGCTACTCGATGACCGAGAAGGCCGCCGGCGCCGACGCCACCGGCATGCAGACCCGCGCGGTCAAGGACGGCAACGAGAACTACATTCTGAATGGCGAGAAGTGGTTTTCGTCCGCCGCCAGCGCCGCCGACATGGCCCTGGTCATGGCGATGACCGACCCTGACGCACCCCGCCACCAGCGCTACTCGACCTTCATCGTCGAGCTCCCGAACCCCGGTTACAAGATCAAGCGCGACATCCAGACCATGGCGCTCGAGGGGCCGCTTTCGCACATCATGGGCGGCGGCCACGCCGAGATCGAGATTTCCGACCTCGTGGTTCCGGCCGAGAACCTGCTTGGCGGCGAGGGCCAGGGCTTCAACATGGGCCAGCACCGGCTTGCGTACGGACGGCTGCGGCACGGCATGCACAACGTGGCGCTGGCCCAGCGGGCGCTCGACATGGCCGCCGCGCGGATCACCAGCCGCTCCACGTTCGGCGCGCCGCTGCACACCCGCCAGGCCGTCCAGTTCATGATGGCCGAGTGCGCGACCCAGCTCTACATCGCCCGCCTCATGCTGCTGCACATCGCCTACAAGGCCGAGAAGGGCATGGACCTGCGGCAGGAGAACTCGATCGCCAAGGTCTACCTGGCCAACATGGTGCACCACGTGGTCGACACGGCGATCCAGCTGCACGGCGCGCTTGGCTACAGCCGCGATACGCCGCTGGCCGCCTGGTACACCGGCATCCGCTCCCAGCGCCTGGTGGACGGCCCCGACGAGGTGCACCGCTGGACGGTGGGCCGCAACGTCATCAAGGCCTTCCAGGAACACGGCACGACGGCGTCGATGACCGGCGGCGATCTGCTCTAGCCTCTGCGTGATCCTCGCCCCGCTCTTGCGGGGAGAGGGCAGGGCGAGGGGGCGGCCTCTCCACGCGCTAACCGGCGCCGGCTCGCCTGTTGAACCCCCGCTGCCCCCTCACCCTGCCCTCTCCCCCGCGAAGGGCGGGAGAGGATTCCAGTGTGGGCTGACCTGCGATCGATTCCGCTTGGATTCCGCCCCGTCAATTGCGCCATACCGTGGACTAGAAGCCTCACACGGAGACCTGCCCCCGATGTCCGACGAGACCTTGACCGCCGAGCCGGCCGATCTCGGATTTGATCCCGCTCGCTTGCGAGAGAAGTACCGCGCCGAACGCGACAAGCGCCTGCGCGCCGACGGCAACGCCCAGTATCGCGAGATCAAGGGCGAGTTCGCCCGCTATCTCGACGACCCCTATGTCGAGCCCGGCTTCACCCGCGCCCCGGCGACAGACGAGGTCGAGGTGGTGGTGATCGGCGGCGGCTTCGGCGGCCTGCTCGCGGCCGCGCGGTTGCGCGAAGCGGGCGTGAAGGACATCCGCGTCATCGAGAAAGGCGGCGACTTCGGCGGCACCTGGTACTGGAACCGCTACCCGGGCGCGGCCTGCGACATCGAGAGCTACATCTACCTGCCGCTCTTGGAGGAGATCGGCTACGTGCCGGTCGAGAAGTACAGCCGCGCGCCGGAAATCCTCAAACATTCCCGCGCCATCGGCGAGCACTTCGGCCTCTACGAGAGCGCCCTGTTCCAGACCGAGGTCACCGGCATGACCTGGGACGATGCGGCCAAACGCTGGATCGTCGCCACCAACCGCGCCGACGCCATGAAGGCGCGCTTCGTTGTCATGGCCAACGGCCCGCTGCACCGGCCAAAGCTGCCTGGCATCCCGGGCGTCGAGACGTTCGCGAACCACTCGTTCCACACCAGCCGCTGGGACTATGGCTACACCGGCGGCGACTCGAACGGCGGTCTCGACAAACTGAAGGACAAGGTCGTCGGCGTCATCGGCACCGGCGCCACGGCGGTGCAGTGCGTCCCGCACCTGGCCGCCAGCGCCAGGCACCTCTACGTCTTTCAGCGTACGCCCTCGTCGATCGACGTGCGCGCCAACCGGCCGACCGATCCCGACTGGGCCGCCTCGCTGAAGCCGGGTTGGCAGCAGCACAGGATGGATAACTTCAACGCCCTCGTCTCTGGCGGCTTCGCCGAGGAGGACCTGGTCAACGACGGCTGGACCGACATCATCGGCAACCTCCTCCTGCTCATGCGCAAAGGCGCCGGCTCCGGCCAGTCGATGGAGGCGCTGGCCGAGACCATGCAGATCGCCGACTTCCAGAAGATGGAGCAGGTGCGGGCGCGCGTGGACCAGGTGGTCAAGGACCGCGCTACCGCCGAGGCGCTCAAGCCTTGGTACAACCAGTTCTGCAAGCGCCCCTGCTTCCATGACGAATACCTGGACGCCTTCAACCGGCCGAACGTCACGCTGGTGGACACCGAGGGCCGCGGCGTCGACCGCATCACCGAGACCGCCATTGTCGCCAATGGCCAGACCTTTGAGGTCGACTGCCTGATCTATGCGACCGGCTTCGAAGTCGGCACCAGCTACACGCGCCGCGCCGGCTACGAGATCACCGGCCGGGGCGGGGTCACCCTGACGGAGACGTGGAGGGACGGCGTCTCGACCCTGCACGGAATGCACGTGCACGGCTTCCCGAACTGCTTTCTGATCTCCAACAGCCAGTCGGGGTTCACCGCCAACTTCCCCCACATGCTGAACGAGCAGTCCAAGCATGTCGCCTACATCGTCGCCGAAGCCGGCAAGCGGCAGGCGCGGCAGGTGGAGACCAGCAAGGCCGCCGAGGACGCCTGGGTGCGGACGATCATGGACTCCGCCATCCTCCGCCAGCGGTTCCAGGAGGAGTGCACGCCAGGCTACTACAACAACGAGGGCCAGCCCTCCGCGCTCGCCGCCCGCAACGGCCCCTACGGCCGGGGGCCGGTCGCTTTCGTGCAACTCATCGAGGCCTGGCGCGAGGCCGGCGACCTGGAAGGGCTCGAACTAAGCTAGCGCGGGCCGCAGGGGTAGGCCGCGACCGCCGCGGCGTGCACGGCGCTCGCGGCGCTGGCGTTGCGGGCGTCCGGGTGCTGGGCGAGGTAGGCGGCGACGCTCTGGGCGACCGCGCGCGACGTGGCGCTCGCCGGCAGGCAGAAGGTGCGCACGTTCTGCCCCATGCCGCGCAGCGCCGCTTCCATGGCCATCGCCGCGTCCAGCGCCCCGGCCACGTACATGATGCACTCGCCCGAGACGCTGGCGGCGGCGCAGCGGCTGGCGAGGTCGGCGCCGGTCAGGAAGGCGCCCGTCCGATCCTGGGCGGCGGCAGGGAGCGCCACGGCGGCAGCGACAGCAGCCACGATCAACCCGCCGGCCCGCATCGCATCTGTCCTCGAATCGCCCCAGCCCGCACCGATTGTGCGGGGCGAGACGGCCGTGTGGGAGCGGTTATTCCGCCGCGGCGGCCACCGGGGCGGCTTGAGCGCCGCGGAGGAGGCGGCCCGGCAGGGCGTCCGTGGCCTCGCCGTTGCGGTAGGTCACCTGGCCGGCGACGATCGTGGCCTCATAGCCGCTGGCGCGCTGCAGCAGGCGCCGGCCGCCGGCCGGGAGGTCATAAGCCACCTCGGGCGCGTGCAGGGTCAGCCGCTCATGGTCGATCACGTTCAGGTCGGCGCGGTAGCCGGGCGCGAGCACGCCGCGGTCCCAGAGGCCGACGGCGCGAGCGGTGTCGCGCGCCTGCATGCGGATCACCTGCTCAAGCGGCAGCTTCGGCCCGCGCGTGCGGTCGCGCGTCCAGTGGGTGACCAGCGTGGTCGGGAAGCTGCCGTCGCAGATCATCCCCACGTGCGCGCCGCCATCCGAGAGGCCAGGGATGGCGTCCTTGTGGTTCATCATCGCGTAGGCGGGATCGAGGTTGCCCTCGGCATAGTTCAGGAACGGCACGTAGATCATCCCGCGCCCGCCGTTCGTCAGCATGTGGTCGAGGGCGACGTCTTCCGGCCGCACGCCCTTCGCCTTGGCGATCGCATCGACGGAGTCGGACGCGCGCGGTTCGTAGTCCGGCTCCTTGTCCATCAGGTACATGCGCACGAAGGCGCCGCCGGCGCCGCGCACGCCCGCGTCCGGCCGGCTGGCGAAGAGGCGCTCGCGGAAGGCCTTGTCGCTCAACCGCTTGACGCGTTCGGCCAGCGGCAGGGCGGCGATCTCCTTGTAGGCGCCGTAGTGGGTGAACGGGTTCACCGTCAACTCGAGGCCCAGCAGGACGCCGACCGCGCGCGCGGGCACCTGCGCGCGGATCGTCAGCCCGGCGGCGTTGGCGTCTTCGACGTGCGCGAGCAGCGACTGGTAGTTGAACGGCCGCATCGGCGCCTGCACCAGCGAAAACGACATCGGCCGCCCGGACGCCGCGACGACGCGGCGCAGCATGCCGAACTCGGCGTCCTCGTCGGCGAAGTCGGAGACGACTTGCAGCACGCCCCGGCCCGCAGCGGCCATGCCGAGCGCGATGCCGGTCAGTTCATCCTCGCCGGCGGTCAGGGTGGCGATCGGCGAGCCGTCGGACGAACGGTGATTGAGCGTGCGCGACGTGCCGAAGCCGATCGCACCGGCCTCCATCGCCTCCTTGGCGAGCGCGGCCATGGCGGCGATGTCGCTCTCGGTGGCCGGCTCGCGGTCGACGCCGCGCTGGCCCATCACATAGACGCGCAACGCGGCGTGCGGCAG
>DATGKF010000093.1:0-17093 GCA_035294785.1 Caulobacteraceae bacterium
CCTCCCCGGCCGCCCTGGCGCTCGCGGCGGCGGCGTCGGCGAGGAGACCGGCCGGCCCGATCCAGTCGCCGGCGAGGAAGAGGCCCTCGGCGTTGGGGACCGCGACGGGCGGGCGGGCGTTCAGGCCGCCGTGCGCAGCGAGCGGGATGGCGGAGATGGCCGGCATGGCGGGAAGGACCTGGCGGGCGCGTTCGTGGCCGCGCCAGCCGGGCTGGAGCAGGTCCATGAAGGCTTCGAGTTCGGCGAGGTGACCGCGCGCCGGCGTCTCGCCGGGTTCGAGATAGCGGACGAGGTGCACGAGGGCCCCGCCGGCCGGGGCGAGGCGCGCCGCGGCGCTGTGGACCGAAAAATACAGCGGCCGGTCGACGCCGAGGGCGAACAGGACGTCGGGACGCGGCAGGCTGGCGAGGCCGAGGTCGAGGCAGGCCACCCTCGCCGGCGTGGCGTCGACCACGGACGGGAGCGCGCCGATGGCAGGATGGAGCGCGGCCGCCTGGGACGGCGGCACGGCCAAGATGACGGCGCCGGCCGTCATCGCGGTTCCATCGGCGAGCGTCGCCCGCCAAGGCGGCCCCGGCTCGATCCGTTCGACGCGGCGGCTCGTGCGGAGGTCGGCGCCCAGGGCGGCGCAGGCGGAGCGCAGGCCCTCGATCAGCGTTCCCCAGCCGCCGTCGAGGTAGAGAGCATTGCGCGTGAGGCCTCCGCGGAGCTGGTCGAGCAACGCCGGGCCATCGGCTGTCGTCGGCGCATGCACGAGGCTGGTGAGCCGGATCATCGCGGCGAGCACGGCGCGGACCTTGGGCGATGGCGACAGGGCGCCCAGCGCGTCGTCGACCGTCCCGGGCGCCGTTTGCGTCGACGGATCGCGCAAGCGGCGGAAGAGGCGCGCGAGCTCGCCCTTCTCCGCCTCCGACAGAAGCGTCGTGCCGGCAAGGCCGGCGGCGCGGAACGGCGCCTGGTGCAGCGTGTCGCCGTCGACGAGAAAGCCGGAGGCCAGGGCGGGCGTCTTTCCGGCCACGGCGGCGACGCCGAGATCTTTTAGGGCCGTGTCGAGGAATCCGCCGCAATAGAAGGCGTGGGCGCCCTGGTTGAGGTGATAGCCGGCGACGGTCCGCGTCCGCGCGCGCCCGCCGAACTCAGGCGACGCCTCCAGAAGACGCACGCCAGCCCCGCCCTTCGCGGCGAACGCGGCGGCGACGAGGCCGGCGAGACCGCCACCGACCACGAGCACGTCGACTGTCCGCATGTGCGCGCTCCCTGACTTGCTAGGGCGTTGACGCGCCGGCTGTGCTGGCTGTGACATTACCCCGCGCGGCGCGACGCGGGTGCGGCCGCGGTTTATGCTGTTCCGGAAGCCTCCGCATACGACCGCGGCTGACTTGAAAGGGCCGGACATGGGTAAGACGGTGCGCCCGATCGCCGAAATCGCCAGCTACCACGCGCACATCTATTACGACCCGGGCGCGACACGGGGCGCGGCGGAGCAGCTGCGCCAGTGGATCGGCGAGCGGTTCACGGTGCGGCTGGGGCGTTGGCACGAGGTCGAGGTCGGGCCGCACACCGAGGCCATGTACCAGGTCGCCTTCGAGGCCGAGGCGTTCGGCAGTCTCGTGCCGTTCCTGATGCTGAACCACGGCGGGCTCAGCATCCTGGTCCATCCGAACACGACCAATCAGAAGCGCGACCACCTGGAGGATGCGCTCTGGATCGGACCGCCGCTGCCCCTCCGCGGCGAGCGGCTCCCACAGGAGGGCCTGGCCGACGGCGCGGGCGAGCCCAACACCGTCCCGACGCTGACGGCTTGAGGGGCCGCTAGCGAGCCTTCTTCTTCGAGCGGTTCAGGTCGGTGGCGGCGCGGACGAGGGCTTTCATGGCGGCGTCGTCGATGGCCTCGCCTTCGTGGATGTCGATAGCGCGGCGGACGTTTCCTTCCAGGCTGGCGTTGAACAGGCCCTTGGGGTCCGGGAGCGCTGCGCCCTGGGCGAAGGTGAGCTTGACGATGCTCTTGTAGGTCTCGCCGGTGCAGATGATGCCGTGGTCGGACCAGACCGGAACGCCCCGCCACTTCCACTCCTCGACCACGTCGGGGGCCGCGGCGTGGATGAGGGCGCGGACGTGGGCGAGCGTCTGACCGCGCCAATCGCCCAGCTCGGCGATCCGGCCGTCGATGAGCGCCGACGGCGCTTCGGTGGTCTTGGTCATGGCGTCCTCCATCCGGGCGCAGGAGTCACCGAAGGGCGGGCGGCGCGTCAAGCCTGGCCGCTGACGGCGCCGCGTCAGCCGTCCACGTCGCGCCAGCGCCTGGCCGCTTCGGCGCGGAGGTCGCGGGGGGTCTTGTCGTAGCGGCGTCGGAAGGCGCGGTTGAAGTAGGAGAGATCGCCGAAGCCGACGTCGTAGGCGATGGAGGAGATGGGCTCGGCGGCGAACCGCGGACTGGAGAGCATGGCGTGCGCCTGGCTCAGGCGCTGCTCGAGCAGGTAGGCGGTGAAGCTCAGAGCCTCCGACTCGAAAAGCTGGCGCAGGTAGCGGGGCGAGATGCCGTGGCCGGCGGCCACCCCCTCCGGCGTGAGCTCGATATCGGCAGCGTTCTCGCGGATGTGCGCCTTGACCGCGCTCAGGCGGCCAGCAGCGAGGCCGCGGCTCGCAGCCAGCGCCTGCGCCTCGCCGCCCGCGCCGACGAGCAGCGCCATCAGGTCGGCCAGATGGTCGACGACCACCCGGCAGGCGGCGGGCGAGAGCTCCGCATCGCCGGCCGGCAGCGTGCGCGCGTAGACGACGAGCAGCTTGAGCGCCTCGGTCTCGGCCGGGATGCGGCGGCCGACCGCCGTTTCGACGTGGCGGGCGAAGGCGCCGAGGGCGCGGCGCTCGATGCGCACGCAAAGGTGGCGGCCGGCTTCGGGCATCACGTAGGAGGCCACCTCGCCGCACTCGGCGATGCAGGCATCGCCCGCTTCGAGCACCGTTTCGCCGGCGGGACGGCGGATGACGAACCGGCCGGCGAGGTTGACGAACAGCGCGATGTCGTCGTTCTCGGCCGCGGCGATCTCGCGCGTGCGGTGGTGGATGGCCGGCCCGACGAAGCCGAAGCCGACCTTGACCAGGGGCAGCGCGCGCAGCGCCGCCTTGGCGCGGAACGGCTGTTCGGAAATCGGATCGATGGCCAGGCGCAGCAGCTTGCGCGTCATCGTATCGCGCCAGATGTCGAACCGCTCGCTCACAGGCAGCTGATCGCTGGAGAAGCGCATCAGGCGGAACTCGGCGTCGGACATCGACCAGACCTGCAAACTTTGGGCGTACCGGCGATTCTATCGCGTTCGCCGTAAGCATTGTAGCGCCGGTTTGCGCCGCCCAGTCCTGGTCATACGCCGTCCCGTCCA
Organism: Caulobacteraceae bacterium; assembly: GCA_035294785.1. Taxonomy (GTDB): domain Bacteria; phylum Pseudomonadota; class Alphaproteobacteria; order Caulobacterales; family Caulobacteraceae; genus Poindextera. Next base: position 3,378 of record DATGKF010000093.1, read on the forward strand.
AGCCCGCGGCATGCGCCGTCGATAGCGTCGCCTCAATTCCACCCCCGCAGCTGGGCGCGGCGGTGCGAACCTGGGGACGAACACCGTGGACTCCGTCATCTCGAAACGACCGCGCTGGACGCGGGGGCGCGCGCTGTTGCTTGGCGCATCGCTGCTGGCCATCGACCTGGGCGCCGCCGGCGCCTGGGCGCAGAACTATTGCGCGCCGAACGCCTGCAGCGTGGGCGCGACCGACCAGACCGCGATCGGCGGCTCGCTCGCCGGCCAGCAGGTGATCGGCGAAGGCAACACCGGCACCGGCTGGCAGTCGGACTTCAGCGTCAGCGGCGATCAGAACACCGGCGACGGGCTGCAGTCCTCGTGGAGCGTGACGGGATCGCAGAACTCCGGCACCGGCACGCAGTCGTCGATGTTCATCTTCGGCGACGACAACACCGGCGACGGCTGGGGCTCGTCCGAGAGCGTCACCGGAAGCTTCAACACCGGCGCGGGCTATCTCTCGTCGCGGCGGATCGTCGGCAACGACAACGTCGGGGTCGGCGACGGCGCTTCGAACGGGGTCACCGGCAATCACAACATCGGCGTCGGCAACAATGCCTCGCAGTTCGTCACCGGCGACGACAACATCGGCATCGGGACAGCCGCGTCAGACCAGCTCTCGGGCAGCGGCAACACTGGCGTCGGGGCGCGGGCGACCCTGGAGGTCACCGGCAACCTGAACACCGGCATCGGCGACAATGCCGGCCAGAGCATCGTCGGCTCGGGCAACACCGGCGTCGGCGGCAACGCCGCCCAGCACGTCACCGGCTCGAACAACACCGGGACCGGCGTGACGTCCTCCAACCATGTGGTCGGGAGCGACAACACCGGCGACGGCGAGCTTTCGTCCACGTCGGTGACTGGCATCGGCAACACCGGTTCGGGCGCGCTGAGCTCGGTCGACGTCCTCGGCGACGGCAATACGGGCGCGGGCGCGGGCTCTTCGTTCGACGTCACCGGCAACCTGAACGCCGGCCTCGGCGAGTTCGCCTCGGTGTCGGTGACCGGCACCGGCAACACGGGCGCCGGCTCGGGCGCGTCCGTCTCGGTCGTCGGCAGCTTCAACAGCGGGCTCGGCGACCAGTCGTCGGTCTCGGTGACCGGCGGCCTCAACACCGGCTCCGGCGATCGGTCCTCGAACTTCATCGTCGGCAGCGGGAACACCGGCTCAGGGGCTGGATCGTCGGTGTCGGTGAGCGGCAACCTGAACACCGGCTCGGGCGTGCTCTCCTCCATCGGCATCCTCGGGGACCTGAACACCGGTTCGGGCGCCGACTCGTCCTCCTTCGTCACCGGCAGCAACAACACCGGCGACGGGGCGCGCGCGTCCGACTTCGTGTCCGGCGACGACAACACGGCGGCGGGCGCCCAGTCGGGCCGCAGCGTGACCGGCTCAGGCAATACGGCGGTCGGCTTCCAGGCCGGCCAGAAGATCAACGCCAACAACACGACCGCGGTCGGGGCGGGCAGCAACGCCAGCGCCGACGGCGGCGTGGCGCTGGGCGCCGGCGCGCAGTCGACGGCGGCGAACGCAGAGGCGCTGGGCTCCGGCGCGCAGGCGACGGCGGCGAACGCGGTGGCGCTGGGCGCTGGGTCGGTGGCCGACCAGGCGAACACCGTTTCAGTGGGATCGCCGGGCGACGAGCGGCGGATCGTCAACGTCGCGCCGGGCGTGGCGGGAACCGACGCGGTGAACGTCAACCAGCTCAATCAGCTGGGTGCGAGCACCCTGGCCCAGGCCAACGCCTACACAAACGTCGTTTCGAAGCGCGCCGACGCGGCCGCGGCCGCGGCCATGGCGACGGCCTACATGCCGACGCCCGTGAAAGCCGGACGAGGCATCGTCACCGCCGGCGTCGGCGTCTTCGATGGACAGGTTGGTTTCGCCGTTGGAGCGGGCTTCCGCTTCAACGACGACCGAACGACTTTCCGCGCTGGTGTGAACTTCACGACCCAGGGCCGCGCGGGAGGCGGAGCGGGCGTCGGCTGGGAGTTCTAGGACTCCCTCCGCGCTCGCGAAGCCGCCCTCTTCGGACCGGCGAGGGGGCTCAAGGCGCCGCGTCGTTGATCCGCTTCGACGTGGCGTTCGACGTGGTGAGCAGCGCAACGAGGCTCGGGACGTCGCTTTCGTGCAGGTCGTGGATGCGCCACTGCCCGGCCGCCTTCGCCAGGTCGATGCCGATCTTGGTCGGTCCGCCGGGCGGCGGCGGGCCGGGATAAGTGAGCGTCACCACCGCGGTCGCGGCGGTGGCGGACGCGCTCGTCACCTGGACGTCGGCGTGCAGGCCGGCCTCATCCTGGCAGTCGCACAGCGCATCGTAGTCGAGCGCGGTCTGGAAACCGGCCTTGGAGCGCTTGTTGTCCGTCTGGATGAGGGCGGCGAGCGGCGGATCGAAATAGTTCGCCGGCTTGGTGTAGAGCGCCGGATCCGCATCATCTCCTTGCCGGTACTCGGCGTAGACGCCGACGAGGAACGCCTTGGCCGCATCCGCGTCGGCGCCGCCGGCCACGGGCGCCGCCGAAGGCGCCTCGGCCGCGGCGGCGGGCGGCGGGGCGGCGGCAGAGGCGGAGTTCGCCGGCGCGCCTCGGCCGCCGCAGGCGGCGAGCGCCGGCGCCAACGCGAGCGCGACGCAGGCGAGGCCGAACGATCCGGAGTTCATGGGCCTCCGCGTGGCAAAGAAGGGGGTCATGGCGTCCATGGGCGCAGCGTCTGGGTCGCGCCGCTCGGGGCGTGCGCAACCAGATCGCCCGGCGCCTTGCCGTCCTCGACCCAGGCGCGGAGCGTGGCCAGCCAGTCGACACCGCTTGGGCCCGGCCCGCCGCCGCAATGGAGCATGCCGGGGACGAGGTAGAGGCGGTAGAACCCCGACGTGTCGCCCAGCAGCGCATGCACGGCTTCTGCGTAGGCGATCGAACCCCGGGCGGGGATCGCCGGGTCGTTCCATCCATGGAACTGGATGAGCTTGCCGCCGTGGTCGCGGAAGGGCGCCAGGTCCGGGTCGAGCGCATTGACCTCGGCGGCGACGCGCGCAGCGTCGACCGGCGCGCGCTGCAGATCGAGCGCCAGCACGTTGAAGTTTGGATCGCCATAGACGAAGCCGCCCCAGAAGCCGGTCGCGAAGCCGTGGATCAGCGCGAGATCGCGCTGATCGCGGGAGGAGCCGGTCAGCCAGGCGCTCCAGCCCCCGGGCTCGGCCTCGGCGCCCGGCGAGTAGCCCGGGTAGGCGAGCCGCGCATCGCCGCCGCCGGTGACCGTGATGCCGCGGTAGACGGCGCGCGCGGCCTCGACCTGGGCGGGGCTCAGGCAGGCGGGTGGACGAACACCGGACGCGCAGGCGGCGTCGTCCGGATCGAAATGGCAGGCGGCTGGCGCGGCGATGAAGGCGCTGCCGCCGCAGTCGGCGAGCGCGGCGGCCTCGAGCGCCTCGAGCTGAGGGGGGCCAAGCCAGGCGCCGGGCGCGTTCAGCGCCTGCATGTCATAGGCGCCCAGCGTCAGCAGGCCGGAGAAGTTGTAGGCCGGCGCCCCGGCGACGACGCCGTCGAAGTCGTAGGGGAAGCGCTGGGCTTCCATCAAAGCCTCGCGCCCGCCGTCGGAACAGCCGTCGAAGTAGGCGTACCTGGGTCTGGCGCCCTGCAGGGCGGCGATGAGCGCGCGGGCATCGACCGTGGTCTCCTTCAGCGCTCGCCAGCCGAAGTCCCTGACCTTCTCGGGGTGGCCGATGGCCCAGCTGGCGTCAGGGTTGAAGCCCTGCGCCTTGTGGCCGTCGTCGGTCATCGCCACCGCGTAGCCCTGCCCCGCCAGCGCGGCGAGGCGCTGAGAGAAGATGGCCCCCGCGAAACCGCCGTTGCCGAGCTGGAGATAGCGGCCGTTCCAGGCGGCGCCTTCGGGGATCCACACCTCGATGCCAATGGCGGAGTCGGCCGTCGGCGCCGCCACCACGTCGATCTTGCAGGCGGTGAAGCCGCCGGCCGGCGCGTCAGCGGCGCTGGTCACCTGTGCGTGCGGCAGATGCGCCGCAACGAGCTCCGCGCATGGCGTCGCCGCATGGGCCCGCGCCGCGACGGCGACGATCGCGAGCGTGGCGAGCGCGGCGCCGATCCGGACGACGTGGCGCATCGAACAAGGCCCTCCCCGCCCGATCAGACCGCCCTGGCCGGCGCTGCGTCAAGCCTCCGGGTGGCGGACGAGCCGAGTCCGGCGACCAAGTGGCCGGCTTGACGGAACGGGCGTGGGGCCGCAGCGTTAAGCTTTGCAAGGCGGAGGATCCGACCATGGTGCATTGGCTTATCGTCATCGTCATCGGCGGCATCGCGGGTTGGCTCGCAGGGCTCGTGGTTCGCGGACGCGGCTTCGGCATCATCGGCGACATCGTCGTCGGCGTGATCGGCTCCTTCATCGGCGCCTGGTTGTTTGCGAACGTGCTGCACATCCACATCTCCGGGGGCTGGGGCGCGTTTGGCGCGGCCTTCGTGGGCGCGGCCCTCCTGGTGCTCATCCTGAGACTCATCCGACGATAGCCTGAGGGAGGCGAGCCATGCGCTCACCGTTGAAGCTCGCGGGGGCGCTGGTTCTGGTTCTCTTGCTGACGGCCTGCGTGGCCGGCTCGGCGGAGTCGCATCATGCGGCGGCCGGCGGCTGGATCTCGCAGCTGGCGCTGGGTTTCTGGCACGGGATCATCGCGCCGTTCATGCTGATCGTCGAAGTGGTCGACCTGTTCGCGCCGCACCTGTTGCCGTGGACGGTGCACATGTTCGAGACCGGCACGGGCGTCCCTTACGACGTCGGCTTCTACTTCGGGCTCCTGGGCGGACCGGGCGCGATCTTCGGCGGATGGCGCCGGCGCCGCGTCTAGGCGCCGCCGCAGCTGTGTTCGGAGTCGGGGGCCGTCCAGGTTCTGCCGGTGCGCAGGTTCGTCGCCCTGTAGACCTTGCCGCGGTCGTCGCCTAGCGGACAGTTCCTGGGCAGGGAGACGAGGCAGAGCTTGACCGGATCGCCGCGCCGGGACGCGTCGATGCCGGGGACCTGATCGTACGACACCTGCGAAACGCCGTCGGCGTAGGCGATGGCGCTGCCCGAGCCGGGCGTGTTTTCAAGCCGCGTGCCCACCTCGCGCACGGTGGTCTGCATGCATTGTCCGACCCGCGTCGGCGCGAGGCTGGCCATGGAGGCCGGCGTGGCGCCGCTGGCCTGCGCGGCGGCCGCGACGGCGACCAGCGCGGCGGTGATCGATCGAAGCCTCATGTCCCCTCCCCTCGCGCTAGATCCGAAACTGCGCGGTGATCGTCTGACTACCGCGCTGGATGACCACGCTCCAGACCCCGCCCGGGTCGGCGGCGAGCAGCGTCTTCAGCTCGCCGACGGTGGTGGGCGCGCGGCCGTTGACCTGGCGAATGAGGTCGCCGGGCTGAAGGCCGATGTTGGCGGCGAGCCCGCCGGCGATCCGGGTCACCATCACCCCGTGCGCGCCGGCGAACGGATCGAGGCCCAGCTGGTCGGCCACGGCGGGCGAGAGGTTGGCGACGGTCGCGCCGTCGAACGGATTGCGGCCAGCGATCGTCTGTTCGTCCTTGGCCGGCTCTGACGGCAGCGGCGCGAGGCGCAGGCGCGCGGTCTCCTCCGCGCCCTTGTCCTTGCGGACGGTGAGCGAGAGGTCTTCGCCGGCATTGGCGGTGGCGACCCGGTAGTTGAGCGAGGAGTCGTCGTCGACGGGCGCGCCGTCGATGGCCAGCACAAGATCGCCGCTCTTCAGGCCGGCGCGGTCGGCGGGCCCGCCGGGCCAGACATCGGTGACGAGCACGCCTTGAGGCCGGTCCATGCCCATGGAGCGGGCGATCTGCGCCGTGACCGCCTGGGTCTTCAGGCCCAGCCATTGGCGCGCGGTGGTCGTTCCGCCCAGCGCCTGGTCGACGACGTGGCGGACCAGCGCGGCGGGGATGGCGAACCCGACGCCGGACGAGGTTCCGGACTGCGAGAGGATCGCTGTGTTCATGCCGATCATATCGCCATTCATGTCGACCAGCGCGCCGCCGGAGTTGCCCGGATTGATCGCCGCATCGGTCTGGATGAAGTAGGAAACGTCGGTCACCCCGACGTTCGAGCGCGCCAGCGCCGAGACGATGCCGTTGGTCACCGTCTGGCCGACGCCGAACGGATCGCCGATGGCCAGAACCAGATCGCCCACCTGCGCCCGGTCGCCGCTTGCGAGCTGCAGGGTCGGGAGCGGCGCGGGGCCGGCGTCGATCTTCAGGACGGCGATGTCGGCGCGCGGGTCGGCGAGCAGCACCTTGGCGGGAAACTCGCGCCGGTCGCCGAGCACGACCATGATGTCCTGGCCGCCCTCGATGACGTGATTGTTGGTGACGATGACGCCGTCGGGGCGGACGATGACGCCGGAGCCCAGCGACTGGGCGATGCGCTCGCGGCTGAGGCCCATGCCGTTGCCGAACATCTGGAAGAAGGGGTCGATGGTCTGGCGCACCAGGCGGCGGCTGTAGACGTTGACCACGGCCGGCGAGACCTTACGCACCACCGGCGCGAAGGAAAGGCGCATCTGCGCGGCGTCGGTGGGCACGGTCTGCGCGGCGAGCGGCGCGGCGAAGGCCAGGCTCAGCAGTGCGGCGGGAATGGCGAGGCTTAGAACACGCATCAGCGGCTCCGCGGAGGACGTTGTTTGTGCGCTCTATTCAGCGAAGCTTTCGGGCGCAATCAAGGCGACGGGCGCGCCAGGAATCGGCCGGGCGTAGATGATCGCCATCAGCACGGCCACCGCGGTCAGGGCGGCGCCGACGACGAAGGGCGCGCCGGGCAGGTCCAGCCCCTTGCCGGGGCCGATCGCCCAGGCGAACAGGTTGGTGAAGGCCAGCGGAGCGACCAGGCCGGTAAGGCCGAAGAGGATCTGCAGCGATCCTTGAAGCTGCCCCTGCTGGTCGACGCCGACGCGCTTGGACAAGAGCGAGATCAGGCTGGCGTTGGCGACGCCGGAGATCATGAAGACGCCCATGGACACCCAGAACCAGATCGGCGTCGGCGCGAGGCCGGCGCAGAGGAAGGCGCCCACCTGGATGACGAGACCCAAGAGCACCGCGCCGCGCTCGCCGAGCCATTCGGCGGTCCAGCCGGCGAGGAAGCTCTGCACGAGGATGCTGCCGCCGCCCAGGCCCATGGCCAGGAGGGCGAAGTCCGTCGGACCCCAGTCGAAGCGATAGTGGGTGTAGAACTGGAAGATGCTGTTGAAGCTCTGTCCGGCGAACTGACAGAGGAAGACGATCGCCGCCATGCCGAGCAGGCCGGCGTGACTGAACAGAAGCGCGATGGCGCCGATCGGGTTGGCGCGCCGCCAGCTGAACGGGGCGCGCCGCTCGTGGCTCAGCGACTCCGGCAGGGCGAAAAGGCCGAAGAGGCCGTTGGCGAAGGCGAGCCCGGCGGCCACCCAGAAGGGTCCGCGCGCGCCCAACATCGTGAACAGGCTCCCGATCGGGCCGGGCAGGTGTGGGCCGAAGGCGGTGATCGCCCCGCTGAGCGCCGGCCCGAACAGGATGCCGGCGTTGGCCGCGGCCTGGAAGCGGCCGAAATTGCGCGCCCGGTCGTGCTCGCCGGAGACGTCGGCGACGTAGGCGCCGGCCGCCGCGCCGCTGGAGGCGGTGATCCCGGAGATGACACGGCCGATGAAGAGCCAGGCGATCGAGGGCGCGAGCGCCATCACCACGTAGTCGAACGCCAGCCCGAACATGGAGACCAGCAGCACCGGCCGGCGGCCGAACCGGTCGGAGAGGTTGCCGAATATCGGCGCGGCGACCAGGCTCATCAGCGCCCAGGCGGCGGCGAAGACCCCCATGATGCGCGCGCCGCCGGCGTCGCCGGTGTGGGATAGCGACTTCACCAGCGACGGGAAGACGGGGATGATCACCCCCATCGACATCACGTTCATCAGGATGGCGGCATAGATGAAGCCGAGCGCGGCCGGCCGGCCGCGCCGCGCAGGTCCATCGACGCTGGCCGCGGCTTCGCTCACGCTGGAAAGCTCCTGAATCGAGGGCGCAGTCTGACGGCGCCGCCCCTGCTCCGCCAATGAATTCCGGGTAAGGCTTAAGCGCCGCGTACGCCGCGCGGCTTCAAGAACACGACCGCCAACAAGATGGCGAGAAGGAAGACGCCGGCGCCGCCGAGCATCGAGAGGCCCGGGAGATGCAGGCCCGCGCCGGGGCCGATCGACCAGGCGAAGGTCTCCGCGACGGCCACAGGGCCGATCATGCCGGAGACGCCGGCCAGGCTGATCATCGCGCCCTGCAGCCGGCCCTGCTCGCCGGGCTCGACGAGCTTGGAGCGCAACGCCTGGATGGCGGCGATGGCGATGTTGACCGGGGCGACGGCGACGACCCCGACCCAGAGCAAGGGCGGCCAGACGGCGAGCGCCATCAGGCCCATGCCGATGACGCCTGAAAGGAAGCTGACGACGATCGCGCCGCGCTCGCCCAGCCGCCGCGACGCGGGCCCGGCCAGCAGCGCCTGACTGGCGATGTTGGCGGCGGCGTAGGCGGCCAGCACCAGTCCCGCCTGACCCGATCCCCAGTGGTAGCGATAGTTCACGTAGAGGACGTAGATGCTTGTAAAGGCTGAGAGACCGATGTTGGCGAGCATCATGATCAGCGCGAGCGGGATCAGCCCCTTCGCCTCGAACAGGATCCAGAGCGCCCCGAACGGGTTGGCGCGCAGCCAGCTGAACGGCGTGCGGCGCGAAGCCGGCAGCGACTCCTTCAGCACCACGAACCCGTAGGCCGCGTTGAAGACGCCGACGATGGCGGCGACCCAGAAGGGCGCGCGCGGGCTGATGGCGCCGAACAGGCCCCCCACCGCCGGGCCGAGCACCGTGCCGATCCCGCCGGCGGCCGCGAGCAGGCCGAAGTAGCGGGTGCGGTCCTTGTCGTCCGCGACGTCGGCGACATAGGCGAACATCGCCGCGCGCCCGGCGGCCGCCATGCCGGAGAAGAGGCGGCCGACGAAGAGCCACGAGAGCGTCGGCGCGAGCGCCATGATCACGTAGTCCAGCGAGAGCTCGGCCATGGCGAAGATGGCCACCGGCCGGCGGCCGAAGCGGTCGGAGAGCACGCCGAACACCGGGGCGAACAGCAGCTGCATCAGCGCCCAGGCGGCGGCGAAGACGCCGATCGCCTCGGCGGCGTGCTGGGTGGCGTGCGCCGGATCGCCGTGAACGAGCTGCTTTACCAGCAGGGGCAACACCGGCGAGACGATGCCGAGGGAGGTGGTGTTGAGCAGCACCACCATGAGCACGAAGACGAGCCGCGCCGTGGTCAGGCGAACGGGCTGCTCGCCCTCTGCAATCTCGGCGGCGGTCATCGCGCCACTATCGACGAGTCACCCGCCGAGCGCGAGCCGTTAGCGCTAAGCTGGCTGACGCACGGGACGCGCGGCGCGGACGGCCATGGCCAGCGCCACTCCGAGCAGGCCGGCGGCGATGAGGATGGGCAGACCGGGAAGGTCCGGGGTGCGCCGAAGCGCCAGCGCGAAGGTGAGCGGGAAGATCGGGCCGATGATCGCCGCGATGCCGCCGGTCGATTGCGCCGCGCCCTGCAGCCGCCCCTGCTCTGAGGCCGAAACGTGCTGGGTCATCAGGCCCTGCAGGCCAGGTTGCATCAGTCCGATCAGGGCGAAGATAGGCATGCCGACGAAGTACCAGCCCGAGGTCGGCGCGAAGGCGTAGATGACGAAGCCGGTCATGCCGGCGGCGGCGCCGACCATCACCGCCCCACGCTCGCCGATGCGCCGTACGACCGGCCCGACGACAAGCGACTGCACGGCGATGCCGAGCGCGCCGGTGATGAAGAAGGTGACGCCCAGAAAGCCGAGCGACCAGTGGTAGCGCAGCTGGGTGTAGAGCACGAAGATGCCCGGCAGCACCTGTTGCGACAGCTGGTTCAGGAAGTTGATCGTCGCCAGCGGCAAGAGATCCTTGTGCGCGCGCAGGAGCGAGAGGCTGGCGACCGGGTTGGCGCGGCCCCACTGGAAACGGGCGATGCGCCGCTCGGGCGCGAGCGACTCCGGCAGCACCAGAAGGCCGTAGACCCAGTTCACCGCACAGATGCCGGCCGCCACCAGGAAGGGCGTGCGGATGCCGTCGAGGGCGAAGTGGCCGATGTGCACCGGCAGCGTCGCCAGAAGGCCGCCGGCGGTCGGGCCGAGCAGGAAGCCGACGCTGAACGCCGAGCTCATCCAGCCGAAATAGCGGGCGCGGTTCTGCGGCGTCGCAATATCGGCGACGTAGGCGTTGGCGGTGGAGAAGCTGGCCGCCGTCGCCCCGTTCAGCACCCGCCCGAGCAGCAGCCACGCCAGCGTCGGCGCGAACGCCATCACCAGGAAGTCGAGCGAAAGCCCGAGGATGGAGATCAGCATCACCGGCCGGCGGCCGAAGCGGTCGGAGATCATCCCCAGCACCGGCCCCGAGACGAACTGCATGAAGCCCCAGGTGAGCGTGAAGACGAACTGCCAGTCGGCCGCCTCGGCCGTGCTCGTCAGGTTGGCGCCGCCGAAGAAGGAGCGGATCAGGCCCGGCAGCACCGGGATCATCAGCCCGAACGACAGGGCGTTCATGACCGCAGTGGCATAGATGAAGCCGAACGCGGCCCGCCGACCGCGCTGCGGAGCGATCGGCGCCGCCGCGACGACCTCGTCCTGCTCCGCCACGCTCATCCGTCCTCCGCGATCCGGCTCTTGTAGGTGGTGAGCAGGGTACGCCACCACTCGCCATGCCGTGTCAGGAACACCGTGTCGGGGAAGCCGTGGCGGGCGACGTGCGTCTGCGGGACCGAGTCCCAGCCTGTGTGGACGACGGTGACGCGGGTCTCCCCGCCCTCGACCGGCTCGAAGGTGACCTCGACCTCGGTGTCCTGCTCCGGCGCGAAGGCCGCCTGCCGCCAGCCGACCACCAGCCGGCGCGGCGGCTCCCAGGCCCGCACTTTGCCGATCTCGAACACCTTGCCGCCGGCGCGGGTTTCGATCAGCCGCCCGTCCGGCCCGGGCTCGAAGCTGAGCACGCCGGGCTCGCGCGGCGTGAAGCGGAACAGCGGGTTATGCCGCCACCAGACGCCGATCTCGCCGACGAAGGCCTTGAACGCCCGCTCCGGCGTCGCCGAAACGCGCAGCGCCACCAGAACCCGCGAGCTCATTCTTTCGCCGGCGCCGGCGGGACCGGTCGCTCGAGGTGGGCCTTGAACGCCGCCAGCTGTTCGCTCCACAGCCGCTCGGTCTCTTCCAGCCAGCGCTTCAGCTCGTCCATCGCGCCGCTCCTCAGGGCATAGACGCGCACCCGCGCGTCGAACGCCGGGTGGGATTCCTCGACCAGCCCGGCGTGGCGCAGCGTGCGCAGGTGGCGGCTCATCGCCGGCGGGGCGAGCCCGACCGCGCGCGCAAGCTCGCCGGCCGGCCGGGGCCCGCGGCTGAGCAGGTCGACGACGCGGCGGCGGTGCGGATCGGCGAGCGCGGCCAGGATGTCGTCCAGCGCGGCCGTCGCGGTCATGAGCCGTTCGCTTGGTCGAACTGCCTGACCAGCTTTTTCGGCGCGACGGCGCGGTAGCTCTGCACGATCCAGGCTTCGAAGGTGGCGAAGTCGATCTCCTCGCCGTCGCGCTGGCGCACGTTCGCCCAGCCCGCCTTGCCGAGCCCGTGCCCGGCCGGGCTGACGAACGGCAGCGTGAGCGCCATCTCGAACGAGACGGGCAGCTTCACGGTCATGGAAAGCTCGTCATCGCCGCCGGCCGCGCCGCCGAAGAACACGAACACCTTCTTGCCGACCTTGAAGACGGTGTGCTCCCAGGGATGATCCTCCCAGGCCTCGGGGAATGTGCTCGCAAAGGCGATCAGCCGCCGCTCGGCCGCCTTGGCGGGATGCGCGGTCATCTTTAGAGCCGCTCCCGGATCTCTTGATGGCCCCCGGCCTTGGCCATCTCGTCGAACGACATGGCCTTGATCACCTGGCCGAAGCTCCAGGTGTGGCCTTCCGGATCGGCGACCATGGCGCTGCGCTCGCCATAGAACTGGTCGGCCGGCTCGCGCAGGACCTTGGCGCCGGCTTTCTTCGCCCGCTCGAACAGCGCGTCGAGGCCCGAGTCGACCTGCAGATGCAGCGACTGGGTGTTGACCCCGTCCAGCGAGGCGGGGCTCTTGTGCTTGGCGTCGTATTCGTGGCCGACGAAGATCATGCTGTCGCCGAAGCGCATCTCGGAGTGGCCGATCGTCCCGTCCTCGTTCACCACCACCATCATGGGCTCGAAGCCGAACTCCTGCTCGAGCCAGGTCAGCGCGGCCTTCGGATCCCGGTAGCTGACGCCGGACGTAATCGACGGCCGTTTGAAGTCGGACATGGGGCGATCTCCTTAGATTCTTAGATTTGCGTTTGTTTCCCGGTGATTAGAGCGACGTCTTGAAGGTCAGACCGCTGACCTTTTCCATCTCGGCGTCGGTGGGTGTGGCGACGGTTTGGGCGAAGTTCCAGACGTGGCCTTCGGGGTCGAGGGCGCGGTAGGTGCGGTCGCCGTAGAACTGGTCGGCGGGCGCCTGGGTGATGGTCGCGCCGGCGGCGCGGGCGCGCTCGTGATGAGCGTCGAGCCCCTCGGACATCTGCACGCGGATGAACTGGCTGCCGGCGCCGCCCAGGGAGACCGGGCTCTTGAGCGAGGCCGGTCCGAGGAGTTCGGCTGAGGCCCATTCCTGGCCGATGCCGATCTCGCTCTCGCCGACCTTCATCATGGCGTGGCCGACGCGGCCCTCCTTGTCGGTGACCAGCGCCGTGGTCTCGAAACCGAACGCCGCCTCCAGGAACCGCATCGCCGCGATCGGGTCACGGTAGAAGACGACGGGGGTGAGCGTAGTGAGCATTGGCGCGGCTCCGAGGTGGGTGCGTTCTAGTGCAATATTTAATCCATATCGCAATTATCGAGTCAAGGCCCGAACCTAGGGCGAACCTGTCCTCCCAGACGTTGGCGGAATTGCCTTACCCGGCCGGACGAACCCAGGCTTGCTCCTCAGTCGTCTTCTCGCGCCGGACTTTCATCACCCCGGCAAGTAGCTGGAGCGTGGCCGTGTCTAAGCGCAAGCCAACCGCCTTCGCGCCCGACACCAGGTGGGAGACGAGTTCGGGCGATGCACTCGAGGCATCAAGGGCAAGCATGTCAGCCGCCGTCAGATTGCTCCACACGCGATCGATCTGCTCTACTTTCGCTCCGCGCCCAACGAGCGCTGCCGTGTACTCTCGGTCCGCGACTGTATCGGCGACGTAGTCGTCCGCCAGCTTTGCGTGGCCCTGGTCCCAGTGGAATTTTTCGTAGCACTGCTGCACGGCGGCGCTTACAGCGGCTTCGAGCTGCGCCGGGACTTCGTCTGCCGGTTCGACGTTTCCGCCGGCGGCCCTAATACGAATTTGATTGTCCAGCGTGCTGGCCAACGCCGCCCGGTCCGCGGGCGCCAAGGTATCGTAAGCGCAATTCAGTTCTGTCGCGGGAAAACCTTGTTGGGCGGCAGCCTTCGCTTCCGCGCCGCTCTGCGCCCGAACCACTAGCGAAACGAGAAGTCCCGTCGCGAACGCAGCAATGAAGAACGTCATGAAGTACTGAAACCCACGCCGTCGTTGGGCTCGGCTAAGAAGCGTGAAGTATATGGAGGCCCAA
>DATGKF010000094.1:0-3447 GCA_035294785.1 Caulobacteraceae bacterium
GCCGAGTGCGAGAAGCGCTGCGCGGCCGCCAAGGCCAAAGAGACCCCGCCGGTCGGGCCGCCGGCCCACGCCGCGGTCGGCGCCGCCACGCCGGCGCCGACGAGCCAGGCGAGCGTCGGGACGACCCCCGCGCCAAGCGGCCAGCCCGCGACCGCCGGTCCGGCCGGGGGTGACGGCGTTCCGGCCCCTGCGCCGGAGTGCACCGGGGGAATGATTCCGCCGACAGCGCCTTTCCATATGCCGGGCGAAGGCGCTCCGCCTGGCCTCGACCTTCCGACCGGTCCGACCGATCCGGATGCGCTGGACAACTGGAACCACCTGCTGACCCACATGCTCATCACCGTGTTTGACGGCACGCAGGCCGATATCGACGATGTGCTCGACGACATTCACGACTCCATCGAGGACGCGATCGACGAATTGCTGGAAGACCCCACCAACACCGAGGTGCAGGAACGGCTCACCTGGCTGCGCGAGCGTCGCGACGACTTTGAGTACTGGGGCGGCTACGAGCGCGTGAACCATGCGTCCTGCGTGCCGCAGTACTACTTCGACGCGCGGATTTCCGTGGAGTCGAAGGCTCAGATCAATCAGTTCTTCCTCGAGCCGCGCCAGGGGTTCCACACCGGCGTGCTCGAGGGAATCGGCGCGCACGCGCCCGTGCTGGCGCAGCCCCGGAAGGAGGACGACGCGCCGGCCAAGGTGTACATTCCGCCCTTCGTCGGCTCGAAGGCGCCCTGAGCGCCACGGCCCGGACTACGGCTGTCCCAGCCGCTCGCGGATGAAGGCCGCGCCGAGCTCGATGGACTGGCGCGCATTGGCGGACGGGCGACCCTTCTCCCAGACGTGCCCTTCGGCCGTCCACAGGCGGACGGTGAGGTCGCCGTTCTCGGCGCGGATCCGCTCGGCCAGGCGCACGGAGTCGTCGTGCAGCGGGTCGGCCCTGCTGGCGTGGATGAGGATCGGCGGGAAGTCGGAAAAATCGCCGAACAACGGCGAGGCGACGGGGTCGGTCGCCGGGATGTCGCCCAGGTAGAGGTGCGCCATCATCGCCATCGCGTAGGCGGTCGTGCCCGTGGTCCCCGCCAGCGAATGGGCGATCACCGACCAGCTCTGCAGCGACAGGTCGACCCATGGCGACAGCAGCAAGACTCCGTCCGGCATCGCCAGGCCGACCCGCCGGGCCCGCTGAAGCGCGGCGAGCAGGATGGACGCGCCGGCCGACTCGGCCAGCGCCACCACCGGCTCGTCCGGCCAGTTGCGCCTGAACCAGCGGAAGGCGTCGACCACATCGTCCACCGCCGCCGGGCAGGGGTGTTCCGGCGCCAGCCGATAGTTGGGCGCGAAGACCCGGGCGCCGGCCGCTGCGGCGAACTGGGCGACCAGGTCGGTCACCGCCGGGCTGCGCTCGAACGCGAAGGACCCGCCGTGTACATAGAAGACGAAGCCGCTCGGCTCGCCGCGGATTGGGGCGAACCAGTCGGCCGGGCCTGACGGCGCGGCGAATTCCCGATATGGCGCGGCCACGCGCACCGCCTCGATCGAGGCGTGCGCCGGGTGCGGCGGCTCGACGCGCATTCGCCAGGCGCGCAAGCGGTTGACCTCGCGGATCAGGTCGGCGCGGTCGCCGTCCAGCGCCGTCAGCACCCGACGCATGAGATGGTTGAGCAGCGCCTGCTGCGCCCGGTTCGACCAGCGCTCGATCGCGCCCGCCAGGCGAACCGTGGCGCGCGGCCGGTCCATGGCGACCACATGGACGCCCGTAAACGGCGGCCTGATCGCAAGATCGAGGCTCAAGGCCCACCCCCTCGCCAAAGTGCTCGCCACCGACCTTAGCGCGGCGGCGGGCGAACGCCAGTCGTCATGCTGGCCAATACCCTCGCTTGGCGGCATGCTGGTGCGCGCGAAACGCGGGCGAAGTCGATGGACGACCTGGACGACACGGAGCTCGACGTCGGGGCGTACGGCGAACTCTATCCCGACGCAGCCGACCGCCTGCGTGACATCCTGCGCAGCCGCGACCCGAAGATCCGCCGCCGGCTGGCGGTGTATGCCGAGGTGCAGAAGCTGCGGCGCGAGAACCGCCTCCAGCAGCTCCGCCGACTCTACGGCCTGACGAGCACCGAGGCGCGCGTGGCGCTGCACTTCGTCGATGGCGGCGACGTCGCCTCATACGCCGCCGCAGCGGGCGTCGCCCGCGGCACCGTGCGTGCGCAGCTGAAGGCGATCTTCGCCAAGACCGGCGTGAACCGCCAGGCTGCGCTCACCAGGCTCCTCGGCTGACGCATACCCCGTTTGGGGGATGGAAGTCGGTTGGACCTGCGTAGGCTCCTCCCGTTCACCGGGAGGGCGCTCAATGATCAATCGACGCAATGCATTCCTCTTGGCGGCCTCCGGAGCGGCGATCGCCGCCGTTCCGGCCCTGGCCGCCGCACCGACGGTCGCCGTCCTCAACGTGAGGGTGCCGGTCATTCCGGGGCCGCGCCGCACGATCGCAGTCGGGAACATCGACCTCCAGGGGCCGGCGGCGAACGCGAGCGCCACGAACGTCGGCGGTCCGGTCGCAGCGCTCCTGGCGACGGCGCTGGACGAGTCGGACGAGTTCATCCTGGTCGAGCGGGACGCCGCCGCTCAGATGATCACCGAAATGGACATGGCCAAGTCGGGCGTGACCACGGGCACGAGCGCGCCGCGGCCGGGGAACATGCTGCCGGCGCAATACCTGGTGGTCGGCTCGATCACCGATTACACCGCGCCCGGCGCCGGCAGCGGCCTCGGCCTGAGCATCGGCGGTTCGACCGCGTTCAATTTCGGCGGCAGCAAGGGCGACGTCCGCATCGACCTGCGCGTCATCGACACCCGCACCGGCGTCGTGGTGAAGGCCTTCACGGTGCAGCACAAGCTGGTGGCGCTCACCGCCGGCCTCAGCAGCAACTACGCCGGCGTGCCGATCGCGACGAACAGCTTCTTCAACTCGCCGCTGGGCGACGCGACGCGCAAGTGCCTGAACGACGCGGTGGTGCAGATCGCCACGGCGCTCGCGGCGATCCCCTGGCGCGGTCAGGTGGTCAAGGCCGACAGCGGCGTCATCTACATCAACGCCGGCGCGCAGGCCGGGGTGAGGGTGGGCGACCAGCTCAGCCTGCAGCGGATCGGCGAGACGCTGACCGATCCCGCCACCGGAGCGGTGCTCAAGCAAGAGATGGTGACGCTCGGCGTCGTCACGGTCACCGAAGTCGAGCCCGCGATCGCCCAGGGCAGCTACCGGCGCATCGTGGATTCCGATCCCATCCGCGGCGACTATGTCGTCGCGACGCAATAGCCTCGCGCGCCTCGCACTGGCGGCGGGGCTGGTGTTTGTCGCCGTCGGCGTGACGGCCGCTCGCGCCGACCCGATGACGCTGCGCTGCCATCAGGACTACGTCTACACGCCTACGCTGCCGCCCG
>DATGKF010000095.1:0-12735 GCA_035294785.1 Caulobacteraceae bacterium
ACCTACGGCTTCATGATGCGGACCGCGGTCGATGCGGCCTACCGCAAGATGAAGATCAACGCCTTCGACACGCCCGGCGGCCTCGAGACGATGATGCAGCAGCTCGCGCAGATCCCGCTCGAGTTCTCGCCCGGCACGCGCTGGAACTACTCGGTCTCGATCGACGTGATGGGCTACCTGGTCGAGAAGCTGTCGGGCATGAGCTTCGGCGAGTTCCTGAGGACGCGCCTGTTCGAACCGCTCGGCATGAACGACACCGCCTTCTGGACCCCGCCGGAGAAGACCGACCGCTTCGCCAGCTGCTACCAGCCGAAGGAGGGCGGCGGGCTGAAGCTGCAGGACGACGCAGGCAAGAGCACCTACGCCAAGCCGCCGAGCCTCGAATCCGGCGGCGGCGGCCTGGTCTCCACCACCCACGACTACATGCGCTTCTGCCGCATGATGCTGGGCGGAGGGACGCTCGACGGCGTGCAGATCCTTTCGCCGAAGACGGTGGCGCTGTTCAGCCTCAACCACCTCCCCGACAACAAGGGCCTGGCCGAGATGGCCCCGCCGGGCGCCTTCTCCGAGAGCGGCTACGACGGCATCGGCTTCTCCATCGGCTGCGGCGTCAACATCGACGTGGCCAAGACGCGCCTGCCGGGTTCGGTCGGCGAGTTCCACTGGGGCGGCGCGGCCTCGACCGCCTTCTGGATCGACCCGAAGGAAGACCTGGCCGTGGTGTTCATGACCCAGGTGATGGGCACCGACGCCCGCCTCACCCTCCGCCGCGACCTCAGAACCCTGGTCTATTCGGCGATGACGGAAAGCTACGCCTAATCGAGGTCCCTTCTCCCCTCGCGGGAGAAGGTGGCTCGCGTCAGCGAGACGGATGAGGGGCCGCGCCGGACGCGGTGACTAGCGATGCGAGGCCTTCGATTGCGCGAGGCCTTCGCCTTGGCCAATGAAGCTCGGCCCTGACGCTAACCACATGGCTCGGCGCGGCCCCTCATCCGACCGGGCTTGCGCCCGGCCACCTTCTCCCTCGAGGGGAGAAGGGCCGTTTCCCTTGCACGCCCGTGCATCGCCCGCGCTCAGGGCAGCTCCAGCCAGGCGGCGAGGAGCGCGAGCTTCTGGTCCTGGCTCCAGGGCGGGCCGAGGCGCGCGCCCATGGCCTTCAGGCGCTCGTCCAGCGCCGGCTGGTCGATGCCAAGGCGCGCCGCCATGCGGGCCGCCAGTTCGCGCTCCGGCGTGCGGACGACCGGCAGGCCGACGGTCTCGCAGGCCGCGGCCACCACGTCGCGGTAAAAGTGGCCCTCAGCCGCATGCATCAGCGCATGCACGCGGACGATCTCCTCGAGCGTCTCCGGCCGCCTGCCGGCGCCGGTCGGCACGACCGCGGCGGCGATGTCGAAGCCGGCGTTCTGCAGGTCGGCGACCAGGCCGGCGAGGTCGGCCACCGCGTTGGCGGTCGTGGCGGCGCGCACGCGCTCGACCAGGGCGGGCGCCTCGGCGGGCGGGGCTTCGGCGGCGTGGTGGAAGACGTTGCGCTCGCCGCCGGTGGCGAAGGTGAGCTTGCGGCGCTCGATCACCTCGACCTCGTCGCCGGCGCCGGTCGCAACCACGGCCGGGGTCCAGTAGGTGTGGGGGCGAAAGCCGATGACGGCGATGGGGGCGTCGCTCACTTCAGCGCTCCGGCGACACCCGCTGCGCCGCACGGCCGGCGGCGAGCGCCAGCAGGATGGCGGGCGCGGTCACCACGGCGCCGACATAGAACGGCATGTTCGGGCTCCAGTAGAAGAGGGCGAGCGCCGCTTGCGGTCCGATCAGCCGCGCGATCGCGCCCATCGCGTTGTTGAGCCCCAGCATCTGCCCCTGCCGATCCGGGTCGGTCGAGCGCGAGATCAGCGCCGAGGTGTTGGGGAATGCGATCGACTGGCCGAGCGACATGACGGCCATGATGGCCACCGTCGTCGCGCCGATCGGCGACAGCGGCTGCAGCACCAGGCACAGCACGGTCACCACGATGCCGAAGGCCAGCATCGGCGCCTGGCCGTAGCGCCGCGAGAGCGTCCCCGTCAGCAGCGACTGGCCGAGCGCCGAGGTGATCGCCGCGACCGTGAAGCAGAAGCCGATGTTGGCCGGCGTCCAGTTGTAGCGGTGCGAGGCCCAGAAGCCGAAGGTCGACTCGATGCCGTTGAACGCGAGGCCGGCGACGAAGGTGAGGAGCATCAGCCGCCCGACCACCGGATGGCGCAGGGCCCGGCCGGTCATCGTCCAGCGGTTCGGCCCCTGCACCGCGGCGTGGCCGACGTGGGTGCGGCTCTCGCGCACGATCAGGAAGATGCCGAGGGCCGAGAGGCCCGCGAGCCCCGACGAGACCAGCAGCGGCAGCTGGAAGCCGGCGGGGCCTTCTCCGGGGCGGGCGAGCAGGCCGCCAAGGCCGGGGCCGAAGATGAAGCCGATGTTGTAGGCCGCGCCAAGGACGGCCATGCGTCCGGAGCGGTATTCGACCGGGGTGACGTCGGCGATGTAGCCCTGCACGACCGAGCTGTTGCCCCCGCACATGCCGCCGAGGAAGCGCACCGCGCAGCCGACGAAGATGTTCGGCGCGAACGCCAGCGCCAGGTAGCAGAGGCAGTTGGCGGTGACCGTCGAGACCAGCAGCGGCTTTCGCCCGATCCGGTCTGACAGCCGCCCCCAGAACGGCTCGCCGAAGAAGGAGCCGGCGGAGTAGGCGCTGAACAGCAGCCCGATCTCCCAGACCGGTGCATGGAAGGAGCGCGCGTAGAAGGGGAGCAACGGCACGATCACGCCAAAGCCCAGCATGTTGATGACCATGACCATCAACAGGGTCGCGAGCGCCGCGCGCGACGAACGCAGCGCCGCCAGGTCGGATACGACGGCGGTCATGCGGAACGCTGGTAAGCGCAGCCGCCGGCGGCGGCAAGCGCGAGCGATCCTAGCGCGGGGCCAGGATCATGATCATCTGGCGGCCTTCCATGCGCGGCTCGTATTCGACCTTGGCCACCGGATCGAAGTCGGCCCTGACCTGCTGCAGCAGCTTCATGCCGAGTTCGGGATGGCGCATTTCGCCGCCGCGGAAGCGCAGGGTGACCTTCACCTTGTCGCCCTCCTCGAAGTAGCGGTGCATGGCGCGGGCTTTGACGTCGTAGTCGTGCGTGTCGATGTTGGGGCGCAGCCGGATCTCTTTGATCTCGACCAGCTTCTGCCGCTTGCGCGCGGCGCCCTTCTTCTTCTGCTCTTCGAACTTGTACTTGCCGTAGTCGAGGATCTTGCAGACCGGCGGGTCGGAGTTCGGCGACACCTCGACCAGGTCGAGCCCCGCCTCCTCGGCGGCCTCCAGCGCGGAGGCGGTGGGCATGACGCCCTGTTTTTCACCCTGCTCATCGATCAGGAGCACGCGGGGGACACGGATATCTTCATTGATGCGCGGGCCGTCCTTGGACGGGGGCGCTGGCATGGGACGACGAATAGGCAAGCTCTCCTTGAGCCGTTTCTGTTACGAGCGAAGCAAGCAAACCTTACGCTCCGGCAAACATATGACCAAGGCCGGCGGCGCGATCAAGGCGCGGTGCGATAGAGGGAGGGCGGCGGCGGGGGCGCCAGCCGGTCGACGGCGCTGATCACGTCGCGCGCCGAGAGCTCGGCGAGGTTGGCCGCCTGCAGGACCGCGACATGCCCGCGCGGCCCGCAGAGCGTAGGATCGGAGGCCGACGAGAAGAGGACCAGCGTCGGCGCGCCGGCCGCCGCGATCAGGTGCATGGGGCCGGTGTCGTTGCCCACCGCCAGCGTCGCCCGCGCGCCCAGCGCCGCGATCTGCGCGAAGTCGGTGCGGCCGGTGAGATCGCGCGCCTGCACCTTGCGCTGGATGGCGCGGGCGAGGCTGCTCTCCTGCATGTTGCCGACGATGAGGATCTCGAGGTTGCGCTTGCGCAGCGCTTCGCCCAGCTCGGCGAAGCCGTCGATGGTCCAACGCTTCTCCGGCCGGTGCTCCGACGAACCAGGGACGAAGAGCACGTAGGGGCGCGACGTGCCGGCGGTGTTCGCCGGCCGCGCCGAAGCGGCCGCGCCCTTCTTCAGGATCCAGCTGATGTCCGGCGGCGGCGCCGAGCCCGACGTGATCGGCGCGTTCGGCCAGATGCCGGCGTCCTTCAGCTGCTCGGCCTGGCGCTCCAGCGTGTGCATGCGGCCGCGGTCGCGGTTCCGGTGCGGCAGGCTGCAGCCGAACGCCGTGCCCGACCACTGGGGCGGGAAGGGGCCGAGCAGGTAGAAGTAGAGATTCGAGCGCGAGGAGGTCTGCAGGTCGTAGACGCGGTCGTAGCGATTGCGGCGCAGGCGGCGGATCATGCCGATGTTGTCGCCGATTCCAGCGGGACGGCCGTCGCTCTCCACGTCGTTGAAGTACGGGCTGGCGCGGGCCAGCGCCTCGAACGGCGGGGTGGTGAGGAGCGTGATGTGCGCCTTCGGGTGCGCGGCGCGGATGTGCGCCATCGCCGCCAGCGCCTGCACGAAGTCGCCGAGCGCGCCCAGTTTGATCACCAGAATCTTGGAGATCTCGCGTGGTTTGCGGCTCACAAACGTCCCTCCAACACCTCGGCGTAGACGTTGAGCGTGGCTTCGCACATGGCCGCGACCGAATAAAGACGGCCGGTGCGGGCGCGCCCCGCGGCCCCCATGATCGCCCGTTGCGCCGGCCCGGCATCCATCGCCTCGATCATGGCGCGGGCGAGCGCGCCGGCGTCGCCGGGCGGCACGAGCCAGCCGGTCTCGCCATCGACGACGGTTTCGCGCTGGCCGCCGTGGTCGGCGGCGATCACTGGGCGTCCCATGGCCTGCGGCTCGACGGCCGTACGGCCGAAGGCTTCCGGCGCCAGCGAAGGGGCCAACGCCACATCGGTGGCGAGATAGGCCGCTGGCATGTCGTCGCAATGACCCGCCACGAGCACGTGGCCGACGACGCCGCGGTTCAGGATGTTCTGCGTCAGCGTCTGTCTGTAGGCGGTGCGCCCCTGATCGTCGCCGACCATGATAAGGGCGAAGTCCGATCGACCGGCGTCGAGCAACTGCTCGGCCGCTTCGAGCGCCAGCACCTGTCCCTTCCACCGCGTCAGACGCCCGGCCAGCAGGAAGCGTGTCCGGCCGCGGCCTTTCCCGTAGGTGGCTTCCAGGGCGGCGATCCGTTCTGACGAGACGGCGCCGGGGTCGAACCTGGCCAGGTCGATGCCGCGCGGGATCGAGATGACCCGATCGGGGGCAAGGCCATGCTCGGCGATGATGTGGTCGCGGGTGAAGTCGGAATTGGCGATGGTCACGACGCCGCGGGTCATCACCGAATTGTACCAGCGTTTGAGCGGGTTACCCGACGAGTAGAGCCCGTGATACGTCGCGATCGCCGGCGCGTTCGCCCGCCTCGCCGCCGCGAAGGCGCTGAACGCCGGCGCCCGCGAACGGACGTGCACGAGGCTGACCCTCTCGTCGCGGATCAGCCGCTCCAGCCGGCCCGTGTTGGCCCGGATGACCAGCGGATTCTTCGTATCGAGCGGCATGCGCACGAGTTTGGCGCCGCGGCGTTCCAACTCTGCGGCCATCCGCCCGCCCTCGCTGGCGACGACGGCGCGGCCGCCGGCCTCGACCACCGCGCGGGCGACATCGAGGGTCGTCTGCTCCGCGCCGCCGGTGTCCAGCGCCGGGATCACTTGCAGAAGGACAAAATTGGGCGGCAGGGCGGCCATGGCGGCCCTCCCATAGCCGGTTTCGCGTCAGACGGCGCGCAGCCGCTCGGCGTCGCCGTCGTCGCTGAGCGCGGCGGCGCGGTCGGCGTTCCAGGCCGAGACGCTCGGGATCTTGGTCAGGTCGACGCGGCTTGCGTGGGCGCGGGCGATCTCGACGATGTCGTTCATCAGGCCGGCTTCCAGCGTGACCGGCTCCAGGCCGAAGCCGAGCAGGGTCTTGTTGGTGACAGCCAGTTCGTTCTCGCTCGCCTCGTTGCGTGGATTGGCCAGGAACTCGACCGGCGCGCCGGTCAGCCGCGCGACCATGCCGGCCAGGTCGCGGACGCGCCAGCACTCGGTCATCTGGTTGAAGATCGCCACGCGGTCGCCCCGCTGCGGCGGGTGCTCCAGCGCCAGCGCGATGCAGCGGACGGTGTCCTGGATGTTGATGAAGGCGCGCGTCTGTCCGCCGGAGCCGTGCACGGTCAGCGGATGGCCGACGGCCGCCTGGATGAGGAAGCGGTTCAGCACCGTGCCGTAGTCGCCGTCGTAGTCGAAGCGGTTGACCAGCTTGGGATCGGCGCGGGTCTCAGCCGTCTGGCAGCCCCAGACGACGCCCTGGTGCAGGTCGGTGATCCGCAAGGCGTCGTTCTTGGCGTAGAACTGGAAGAGCAGCTGATCCTGGGTCTTGGTCATGTGATAGATCGAGCCCGGTGCGACGGGGTGCAGGATCTCGCGCTCGACCCAGCCGTCCGGGCCTTCCATCTTGACCTTGATGTAGCCCTCGGGGATCGCGCCGGCCGTGGCGCCGTAGCCGTAGACGCCCATCGTGCCGAGGTGGGCGACGTGGATGTCGCGCCCGGACTCGACGACCGCGGCCAGCAGATCGTGCGTGGCGCAGACGTTGTTCTGCACCGTGTAGCGCTTGTGTCTGGACGACTTCATCGAATAGGGCGCGGCCCGCTGTTCGGCGAAGTGCACGACGGCGTCGGGCCGCCAGTCGACGAGCAACGCCAGGAGGTCGTCGTAGTCGCGCCCCAGCGTCAGGTCGAAATGCTCGATGGTCGGACCGGCGACGGCGCGCCACGCGGCGATGCGCTCGGCCAGCGGCGCGATTGGCGTCAGCGACTGGACGCCGAGTTCGGCGTCGATCCCCCGCCGCGAGAGGTTGTCGACGATGCCGATGTCGTGCCCGAGCGCCGAGAGATGCAGCGCCGTCGGCCAACCGCAGAAGCCGTCGCCGCCCAGGACCAGCACCCGCATGACCGCCTCCAAACCCGCGCCCGGACGCCGCCGGCGACCCACCGAATCGGCCGCTACGCATGCCATGCGCCGTGTTACGCCGCGCAAAATGACACGCCGATGACGGGTCCGTCGACTCTGCGAGGCTGGCCGCCTCGACGGCCTAGCGTTTCAGCTCGGCTTCGATCATCGCTCGGGCGCCGGCGCCGAGGTCGGGGTGGGAAAGGGCGAAAGCGACGTTGGCGCGCAAGAGGCCGAGCTTGTCGCCGCAGTCGTAGGTCGTTCCCTCGTATTCGAGCGCGTGGAAGGTCTGGTCGGCCATGAGCCGCGCCATGGCGTCGGTCAGCTCGATCTCGCCGCGGGCGCCAGTCTCTTGCGCGGCCAGAACGTCGAAGATTTCCGGCTGCAGGATGATGCGGCCGGAGATGAACAGATTCGAGGGTTCGGTCCCGGGAGCGGGCTTCTCGACCATGCCCGTCATGCGCTGCAGCCGGCCCGAGCCGCCCTCGGCCAACGAGACGATGCCGTACTTGTGCGCCTCGCCCTCTGGCGCCGCCTCGACGACGATGATGTTGCCGCCGACGCGCTCGTAAGCTTCGACCGCCTGCTTCAGCGCCGGCGGATCGGCGGCCATCACCATGTCGGGATAGACCACCGCGAACGGCTCATCGCCGATCAGGTCGCGGGCGCACGAGACCGCATGGCCGATGCCGAGCGGCCGGCTCTGGCGCACGAAGCTCATCTCGCCCGGCCTCGCCAGCACCTCGCGCAGGTCGGCCAGCATCTCGGTGCGGCCTCTGGCCTCCAGCGCCGCCTCGAGCTCGGGCAGGGCGTCGAAATAGTCCTCGATCGCGCCCTGGCCGCGTCCGGTGACGAAGACGATGTGCTCGATCCCAGCCGCGCGCGCCTCGGCGACGACATAGGTCAGGATCGGCCGGTCAACGATGTTCAGCAGGTTCTTCGGCGTCGCCTTGGCGGCGGGCAACACCCGCGTGCCGAGGCCGGCGACAGGCATCACGGCTTTGCGGACGGGCTTCATCGGGCCTTCACCTAGCTTGCCCGGGAGCCGGTGGCCAGTGGGCGCGGGCGACGGAACCACCCGCCACGGCCGGGTGTTGGAATCGCGGGGGGCCGGAGTTCGCCATGGCTATCGAAGGTCCCGACTATCCGTCCCACCCGCTGCTGACCCGCCCGGGCTGGTGGCGCGACAGGCGTGTCTGGCTCGGCGTCGGCGGCGCCGTCTTGGTGTTGATCCTGCTCTCGCTTCTGGCGCGCGCGTTGTCGCGGCCGCCCGACGATACGATCAGCGTGCCGGCGGTGGACTCATCGGCTCCAGCCTCCCTCTCCAGCGGCGCGATCCCCGGCGGCGCCATCAACGGGGCGGGGACGCCTCAAGCGCCGGGCGCGACGAACGGCGCGACCTCGAACGGTGGTCCTGCCGCCGCGCCAGCTGCCGGGGCGACGCCTCCGGCCAGCATCGGCGCCACCGGCGCGACCGCGGCCAACGGGGCCAGTCCGGCCGCCGCCGCGAACGGCCCACGAACCCCCGCCGCGAACGGCGCTCCGGGCGCAGCAGGCGCTGGCGCGGGCGCGAGCGGGGCTGGAACTGGAGCTGTCGGTACGGGCGCAGCAGGCGCCCCCGGTGCGGGCGCCGCTGGTGCCGGCGCTGCTGGCGCTGGCGCGGCAGGCGCGGGAGGAGCCGGCGCAGGCGGAGCGGGCGGCGGAGGCGGCCGCTAGGGCGGTTATTCGACGGTGACCGATTTGGCGAGATTGCGCGGCTGGTCCACGTCCGCGCCCTTCTGCACGGCCACGTGGTAGGCGAGCAGCTGGATCGGCGCGGCGAACACGAGCGGCGCGATCAGGGGGTCGGCGGCCGGCGTCACGATGACGCGCGCGGACGCCGGCGCGTGCCGGGCGCCTTCGGCGTCCGTGATCAGGATCACGCGCCCGCCCCGGGCGATGACCTCGCTCATGTTCGAGACCGTCTTGTCGAAGAGCGCGTCTGACGGGGCGATGACGATGATTGGCGTATTTTCGTCCACGAGGGCGATCGGTCCGTGCTTGAGCTCTCCGGCCGCGTAGCCCTCGGCGTGGATGTAGCTGATCTCTTTCAGCTTCAGCGCGCCTTCGAGCGCCAGGGGATACATCGCGCCGCGGCCGAAGTAGAGCACGTCGCGCGCCTTGGCGATCTCGAGCGCCAGCGCATGGATCGTGTGCTCGTCGAAGATGGCCTCGGCGATCAGGCGGGGCGCTTCCAAAAGGAGGCCGACCAGCCGCGCCTCCTCCGCCGCATCGATCCGGCCGCGCTGCACGGCGGCGGCGATGGCCAGCGCGGTCAGCGCGGCGACCTGGGCGGTGAAGGCCTTGGTCGAGGCCACGGCGACCTCGGGGCCGGCGTTGGTCGGCCAGAAGATGTCGACCTCGCGCGCCATCGTCGAGCCGTGCGAATTGACGATGGCGGCGGTCGTGAGCCCCTGCTGCTTGCACCAGCGGAGCGCGGCCAGGGTGTCCGCTGTTTCGCCGGACTGGGAGATCCCCAGCGCCAGCGTCTTCGGCGCGACGGCCGGGTCGCGGTAGCGAAACTCGGAGGGGAACTCGACGTCGGTGACCAGGCCCGCCAGACGTTCGAACACGTAGCGGCCGATCATGCCCGCGTAGGAGGCGGTGCCGCACGCGACGATCTGCAGCCGCTCGAGGTCGGCGAAGCTGAACCCGCCCGGGACCGCCGCGCGGCCTTTGATCGGATCGAGGTAGCTCGCCAGCGTGTGCTGCACCGCGTCCGGCTGGTCGTGGATCTCCTTCTCCATGAAGTGCCGGTAGTTGCCCTTCTCGACCAGGGCCGCGGACGCCGGCACCGTGATCACCGGCCGCTCGACAGCCGCGCCGCTCGCGTCGAACACCCGAGCGCCCTTGTGGTCGATGGCGACGTAGTCCCCCTCGTCCAGGTAGGCGACGCGCTGGGTGAAGGGGCCGACCGCCATGGCGTCGGTGCCGAGGTACATCTCGCCGTCGCCGTAGCCGACCACGAGCGGCGGGCCGCGGCGCGCGCCGAGGATCAGGTTCTCGTCGCCCTCGACCATCACGGCGATGGCGAAGGCGCCTTCGAGGCGGTCGAGCGCGGCCTTGAGCGCCGCGATCGGGTCCAGGCCCGCGGCCATCTCGGCGTCGATCAGGTGCGCCACGACCTCGGTGTCGGTCTCGCTCTCGAACACGCGGCCGGCGGCGGTCAGCTCGCGTTTCAGCGCGGCGAAGTTCTCGATGATGCCGTTGTGCACGACGGCGACGCGGCCGGCGATGTGCGGGTGGGCGTTCGGCGTCGTCGGCGCCCCGTGCGTCGCCCACCGGGTGTGGCCGATGCCGGTCGATCCGGTCAGCGGCTCGGCCGCCAGCACGGCCTCGAGCCCGGCGATCTTCCCCGCTTGCCGGCGCCGCGCGATATGGCCGTTCTCGATCGCCGCCACGCCGGCGGAGTCGTAGCCGCGGTACTCGAGCCGCTTCAAGCTATCGACCAGGCGCGCCGCGACCGGCTGGGTTCCGACGATGCCGATGATGCCGCACATGGCTTTTCGTATGTCCCGCCCGTGGCTGCGGCGCCGGCTATTCTTGTCGGCGCTGCTTGTTGCAGTCTGAAACCGAGCGCGACTTGGCGTCCGGGTGGCCTGGATTTAGCATTGGCGGCGCGCGAACCGAATAAATCTGCATTTCGGACCGTTTCGCGAAGACTGGAGAGCCCCTGATCATGAGTGCGCGCGCCTACTTCGGCACCGACGGCATCCGCGGACAGGCGAACCGCCATCCGATGACGGCCGAGGTGGCGCTGCGCGTCGGCCTGGCCGCCGGCAAGCTCTTCCGCACCGCCGGCGACCGTCGGCATCTGGTGGTGATCGGCAAGGACACGCGCCTGTCAGGCTATACAATCGAGCCGGCGCTGGTGGCCGGGTTCGGCAGCGTCGGCATGGACGTGCGCCTGTTCGGCCCCTTGCCGACCCCCGGCGTGGCGATGATGACGCGGTCGCTGCGGGCCGACCTCGGGGTGATGATCTCGGCCTCGCACAACAGCTACACCGACAACGGCATCAAGCTGTTCGGCCCTGACGGCTACAAGCTGTCGGACGAGATCGAACTCAACATCGAAGCGCTGATGGACGAGGGCCTCCAGGAAGGCTTGGCCGAGCCGGCGGACCTCGGCCGCGTGCAGCGCATCGACGACGCGCAGGCGCGGTACGTCGAGATCGTCAAGTCGACCTTCCCGCGGCGGCTCAATCTGAACGGTCTGCGCGTGGTCATCGACTGCGCCAACGGCGCCGCCTACAAGGTCGCGCCCGCCGCGCTCTACGAACTGGGCGCCGAGGTGAAGGAAGTGGGCGTCAGCCCCAACGGCCTCAACATCAACCTCGAGTGCGGCTCGACCTATCCAAAGACCCTGGCCAAGGCGGTGCGCGAATATCGCGCCGACATCGGCATCGCGCTCGACGGCGACGCCGACCGGGTGCTGATCTGCGACGAGCGCGGCGAGGTCGTTGACGGCGATCAGATCATGGCCATCATCGCCGCCGACTGGGCGACGAACGACCGCCTGAAGGGCGGCGGCGTCGTCGGCACCGTCTACTCCAACTTCGGCCTCGAACGGTTTCTCGCCGACCGCGGCCTCGGCCTCGAGCGAACGGCGGTGGGCGACCGCTACGTGATGGCGCGCATGCGGGAGGGCGGCTTCAACCTGGGCGGGGAACAGTCCGGGCACGTGATCCTGTCCGACTTCTCCACAACCGGCGACGGATTGATCGCTGCATTGCAGGTCCTGGCGGTGCTGGTGCAGTCAGGCAAGAGGATGAGCGCGCTCGCCCAGCAGTTCGAGGCTGCGCCGCAAAAGCTCGAGAACGTCCGCTTCGCCAATGGCGCAAAACCCCTGGACGACGCCAACGTGAAGTCGGTCATCGCCGAATGCGAGGCGAGGCTGAACGCCTCGGGCCGCATCGTCGTGCGGCCATCGGGGACCGAGCCGCTCATTCGGATCATGGCCGAGGGCGACGACGCCAAGCTGGTCGCCCAGGTCGTGCGCGACATCGCCGGCGCGGTGAAGCAGGCGGCGGCGTAGCCGCCAGGCCGCCGCCGCCACAATCGCTCCTACTCGTAGCGATCGTCGAACGCCGACGGGCCGATCGGCGACTGATACATCGCCCGGCGCACCGCGCCGCGCACGCAATCCTGGTCATCATCGACCGAGGTTACGTAGCGCATGGCGAGGTCCTCACACGCGTCGTGCGCGGCGCGGATGATGCGGTTGCGCAGCGTGCGAGCGCCCCAGCCGGTGCTCAGGTCGAGGTCGGCGTAGCTCACGATGCGGGTGGTGAACACCGTGTCGATTTCGGCGCCGGTGTACGGATCGCGCTCGACGCGCGGCGCGGTGATGGTGACGTCGCCGCCGGCGGTGGTTTCCTCGTAAGCGGGCTGCGCTTGCGACGGCGCGGCGGGAACCAGCAGAGCCAAGCTGGCCGCGGCAGCCGCGCTCAGGGTCAGCCTGATCGCGGTCTTGGGCATGAGATACATAAGTTCGCTCCTTCGCGAGCGGCGCCGGTCGCGTCTCTGCCGGTGCGGACGGCGCCTTGATTGACGATGGGCGCCCCCGTGAAAAAACGTCCCGGCTATCGGGCGCGTTCCACATATTTTAGTATTGACTTAATTAAGTGGGGGCTTCATTTTTCGCGCATGGACAGTATGACCGCCCTCGCCGATCCCACCCGGCGGCGCATCGTCGAGACGTTGGCGCGAGGCGCGCTCT
>DATGKF010000096.1:0-36299 GCA_035294785.1 Caulobacteraceae bacterium
CACCTCAATCCGGCCGTGACGCTGGCCTTCGCCGTGCGGCGCAACTTCCCGTGGTCGCGTGTCCCCGCCTATGTCGTCGCGCAGTTCGCCGGCGCCACGGCGGCCGCGGGCGTTCTGCGGTTGGTCTTCGGTCTCGTCGGCAAGTTCGGCGCAACCACGCCTGCGCCAGGCGTATCCGACGTGAAAGCGGTGTTGGTCGAGGCTCTGCTCACGGCGGGGCTGGTCAACACGATCCTCGGCGCCGCGGCGGGTGCGCGCAATGTCGGTCCCAACGCCGCGATCGCCGTCGGCGGCTACATCGCGTTGGCGGACCTGTGGGCCGGGCCGGTCACCGGCGCGTCGATGAACCCCGCCCGCTCGCTGGCGCCGGACCTCGTGCGCGGCGATCTGCATTCGACGTGGATCTATCTCGCCGGACCCCTGCTCGGCGCCCTGGTCGGCGTGGGGCTCGAGTGGCTCCTCAAAGGCCGGCCGACTGCCGAGGGCGCGAAGGCCGCGCAGGGCCAACCGAAGAAGGACTGACGTTCGCGCGCCGGCGCCGGACGGACGCTCAGGCCGCTTTCTTCATCGCCTTGGCCGCGTGGCGCACCAGGTCGATCGCCCTGGCCGGCGTGCCGATCTTGAGCACCTGAAAGCGTTTGTTTTCGAGCTTGGCCTTGTGCACCCAGAAGTCGCTCTGCAGGAGCGCCCTGTGATCGATCAGGCGAACCTGCGCACGCTCTCGCCGTTCGTGGGCGGCGGCTTCGGCTCGCGGTTCCACAGCGCCGAAAAGCTCGCGGCCGTCCGCATCCGCGACCCGCCGATGCGGCCGGAAAAGCTGCTCGCCGCCTAGCTAGAGGCCGAACACGCGCCGCGCGTTTTCGCCGAGCACGGCGGCCTGGCGTTCGGGAGAGAGGCCGGCGACCGACTGGCGGATGAGTTTCGGGGCCTCCAGCGTCGAGTCGACGTGCGGGTAGTCGCTGCCCCAGAGGATCTTGTCCTCGCCGACCAAGTCGAGCATCGCCCCGATCGTCCGCTCCTCGGGTTCGGCGACGAACCAGCAGTTGCGACGGATGTAATCGCTGGGCTTCAGCGTCATGGGCGCCGGGAGCATGGCGCGCAGCACGTCGTGCTTCTCGTCCAGCCGGTCCATCAGGTAGGCGGCGTAGCCGCAGCCGGCCTCGACGCTGACGATCTTCAGCTTCGGGAAGCGCTCGAACAGAAGGTCGGTCACCAGACTCGCCATGGCCGGGATCAGCTGGCCCGTCGCGCCCATGACAAACGAGAAGACGCTGCCCGGCCGGGTCTGGTGCCACTGGCCGAAGGCGCCGCCGCCGGTGAAGCGAACGACCACGTGCAGACACCCAGGAACGCCCGCCTCCTCGCACACGCGCCAGATCGGATCGAAGTGCGCCTCGCCCGGCCGGTGGCCGTCCACTACCTCTGGCGGGACGAAGAGGCCCTTGAAGCCGGCCTTCAGGCAGGTCTCCAGTTCGCGGACCGCCTCGTCCACGTCGCGCCAGTTCACTGCCGCGATCGGCGCCACGCGGCCCGGCGCGCCCTGATGGAACTCCATCTGCCAGCGGTTGTAGGCGCGGCAGTAGGCCGAGGCCAGTTCGACGTCCTCGGTCGGGAAAGGCAGGATGCCGATGGTCGGGAAGAGCACGCCGACGTCGACGTTCCAGTCGTCCAAGAGCTTCGCCCGGGCCGCCGGCTCGTAGCTCGCCGGCTCGCAGCCATCGGCGTAGCTCATCCCCGGCGCGAAGACGCCCCGCCGGTCGAGATGCGCCCCGCCCAGCCCGGCCAGAACACCGGAGAGCACGCTCTCTTCGCCGATGATCAGATGCTCGACGCCGTTACGGCGCTCGATGCGAATGGCGCGGTCGCGGTACTTGGGCTCCAGGTGCGTTCGCCAGAGATCCGCGGGCTCCATGACGTGGGAATCGCAGTCGACGACCAGCGGCAAGGGCCTTCCTCCTCGGGTGCGGCCGCCTGATCAGGCGCGCCGCAGCGGCCCGGCGTCAACAGGCGAGCTCAGTTTGAGTGTGACAGCGCATCGCCGGAGACTTGACCTGCATCAACGCGCTGGATCGGCGGCGCATTAAGGTCAGCCTTGCGAACCAGGGAGATGCCGATGATCTCAATCGAGGACTGCATTGCGCTCTCGGGCCTCACGCGCGAGGAGGTCGACGCGATCGGGGAGCACGAGCACATTCCTGAAGCCGTCGCCGCCTCGGTCGCGCGCTCGATCATGCGCACCGAAGCCGGACCGCAGGAGGTCCGCGACATGATCGTCGACGACATCCGCGCGTGCGCGGGCGGCGGGCACCTGCGTCACGCCGCCGAGCTGCTCAAGGCGCTGCGCCACTTCATGGCCGAACATCCGGAGGCCGGCGCCGGCTTCGCGTGAGCGTCCCCAGTTCGGCTCGACCGGCGCGGATCAGCGATAGACGTCGACGTCGACGAAGTGGCGGTAGACCTTGACCACGATCAGCGGCGTGCCGTTCACGATCTCGTTGTTCGTCGAGGGCGAGATCGTGCCGTTCAGCAGCATCTGTTCCAGAAGCGCGCGATTGGCGAGGCTGGAGAAGAACGCGTCCGGCTGGTCCTCGGGGTCGCGCCTGCCGAATTCATAGTAGTTGGCGCGGTCCTGGCGGATGATGCCGGCCGCCGTCAGCAGCCGCACGCCGTTGGAGTTGTAGTGGTCCTGCACGCTCAGCCGCGCGACATAGGTTTCCAACAGCCGGGGTTGGGCCTGCGCCTGCGATCCGGCCGCAAGTGAAACCAGCAGCGACACAGCCAGCGCAGCGCCGCGGCCAAAGCCTCTGACGTCTCTCATGATCTTCCCCCTTCAGGCGGCCCAGACGCCGCCGAGCGCCCGAAGCTACCAAGCCTCGACGCGCAAACCAATCGCCGCTGGAAGGCCAGTGCGTGCAGACGCGCCGGGGCCGTGGCAGGATCGCCGCTGCCTGCAGCGACGGCGGCGTGAACCTGGGGCGGCCATGGACTGGAGGTTCAAGCACTTCACCGGCGCGCAGACCTACCGGCATTTGCCCGACGAGGCGTTGGCTGCGGCGCGCGGCTTCGTTGCCGAAATCTTGGGGTGGAACGTCGCCGACACCGCCGACGGTTTCACGGCCCGAGGGGTCAGCTTCGGGCACGCCGCCATCGCGACCTTCCACGTTGATCCGGCGGCCGACGGCGCGCGGGTGAGCGTAGAGCTGGCGGTCGAGCGCGCCGGCTACATGGGCTTCATGCTGTTCGACGTCGGCGGCTACTACAACGGACAGATCGCCCGTTGGCTGGAAGGCATCGGTGATCGCCTCGAGGGCCGCGTCGGCGCGGCCGCGCCGCACCGGCCCCCCAGCGCCGGGCAGCGGGCCCTCGCGTGGATGATCTCGATCGCTGTTGTCGGGTTCAGCATCTGGGCGATCTGGAGCCTCGTCCTCGCGCCGCTGATCGGGATTGTCACCGGCGTCCTCTACCTGCCAGGGCGCGGCGGCGACCTGACGCTGCACGGCGTCTGGGCGCGCGGCGTTTCCATCGCGATCTTCGCGCTCGACGCTTTTCTCGTGATCCGCTTCCGTCATTGGCTCCGCCACGACACCCAGGCCACGCCCGGTCGGGACTAAGCCGCCGGCCCGCAAACCGACACCTCTCAGAGGCGCTCCAGGAGCCTGACGACCACTTGGTCGCCGGCCTTTCTGCCGATGAGTTTGCGCAGGCTTGCCTTGATCGGGAGCTTGTGCGCGCCGTCGCCCATCGCCATGAACGAGCTCTGGAAGGGTTGGCCGTCCACCGATCCCTTGACCTTGACCAGGCCTCGGGTCCCGAAGAACGCGACGGAACCGGGCCAGACCACGTAGGTCCAGCCGCCCTTGGCCGGGCTTTGCCGCAGGACGGCGGCGAACTGTTGATCGATTGCGGTCATGGAAGCGCTCGCATGGTGGAAGCGGACACCCATAAAGACGCGCGACACCAGGCCGGCCCGACAGCAGGACGCCGGCCTTCCTCGATGAATGGTCTGCGCGGCTGGATTTGAACCAACGACCCTCCCGTCCCAAGCGGGATGCTCTGCCACTGAGCTACGCGCAGCCTTGCGCGCATAGCCCGCGGGAGAGCTAGCGCGGCGTTCGCGTCGGTCGTGCGGGTCGGTTGACCATGCAGGCCGGATAACATCGCCAGCGCGAACCTGTCGAGCGTCGGCGCTGGGTGGACACCGGGACGCGCCGGTGGGAGACCGCGGCATGCCCGACCTCTTCGATCCGGAACGACACGAGCCGCTCGGCGAGGCGGGCTGGGACGCGAACCGGGCGCGGCGGGCGATCGAGGCGATCGTCGCCGAAGTCCGCACCGAAGCCAGCGAGGCCGGGACCTGGGCCATCCACCCTCGGGAGGAGGCGGCGGAAGGAACGCCGCCTTATCGCAACCTTTATCTCGGATCGGCCGGCGTCACGCTGGGACTGGACCACCTGATCCGTATCGGCGCGGCCGCGCCAGGCCCGATATTCGCGGACCGCCTCGGCGACCACCTCGAGGTCAACAGGCGCATGCTCGCTGGGCTGAACTTCCAGACCCGATCCTACCTCATGGGCGACGCCGGCATTCGACTCATCGAATGGCGGACGACAGCGGCTAGCGAGGCGGCGGACCACTTGGCCGCAGTCGTCGCCGAGAACGTCGACGACCCGGCGCTCGAGATGATGTGGGGCGCGCCCGGGACCATGCTGGCGACGCTGGCCATGCATCGCTGGACCGGCGAGGCGCGCTGGGCCGAACTCTATCGGCAAGGGGTCGAAGCCCTCGACCGCGCGCGCGTCGACGATGAGGCGGGCGGCGTGATCTGGGTGCAGGACCTGTACGGCCGGAAAGGGTCGTACCTGGGCGCCGTGCACGGGTTCGCCGGGATCGCCTTCGCCCTGATCGCCGGTCGGGAGCTGACCGAGCCGCAGGCTTGGTCACGTTGGTCGGCCTCCCTGGCGCGGACGCTCGAAGCGACGGCGCTGCACGGCGAGGCGGGCGTCAACTGGGCGCCTGGCGTCGGCGCGACGCAGGTTCCGATGGTGGTCCAGATCTGCCACGGCGCGCCCGGCATGATCTATGGCTTCGCAGGCCTGGACGAGCCAATCGACGACCTGCTGGTCGGCGCCGGCGAGTTGGTCTGGCGCGCCGGACCGCTGATCAAGGGCGCGAACTTCTGCCACGGCACCGACGGCAACGGCTATGCCTTCCTGAAGCTCTTCGAGCGGACGGGCGATCAGCTGTGGCTGGACCGCGCGCGGGCGTTCGCCATGCACGCGGTCGCCCAGAGCGACGCCGAGGCTAAGGCCGTCGGCCGCCGCCGGGCCACCCTGTGGACGGGCGACATTGGCCTCGCAGCCTACCTCGCCGACTGCATCGACGGTCGCTGCCGCTTCCCCAGTCTGGAGTTCGACGCCTAGCGGAGCGCGGGGCCGGAACCGCGCGCGGCGCCAGTGGCCGTGCGGCCCAAGCTCAGGCGTTCGGACCGAAAACCCCCTCATGCAGCTGCCGGGCGAGTTCGATGCGCCGCAGCTTGCCATTCGGCGTGCGCGGCAGCGACGGGACCATGTGGACGTGCACGCCGGCAAACCCGTGAAGAGTCGTCTGCAAGGCCGCGGCGAGCGCCTGTGGCGTGATCGGGCGACGACTCTCGATGAACAGGTGCAGCTGCTCTTCCTCGCTGCGCCAACTGCCGGACAGGATGCAGACCCCGTCGCATTGCAGCTGTTCCTGAATCGCCCCTTCCCAGGGCTCGGCGGGATATTTGTCGCCCTTGATATGCACGATGTCGGTGGTGCGGCCGTAGAGGGCGATGCGCCCTTCGCCATCCAAAACCGCCAGGTCGCCTGGATAGAACCAGCCGTCGGAAAAGAAGGTCGCGCTCGTCTGAGGATCACCGAGATAGCCGGTCGCCAGCCGCGGGCGCACGTTGACCCGGAGCCGGCCCAACTCCCCTGGCGGCAGCGGGACCCCAGCGTCGTCCACCACCTCGATGACCCGGCCAGGATGAAGCTTGTACCAGCGCAGATCTTCTTCCGTCTCGATGACCGATCGGGCGAAGCCGCCGCCCTCGGTCGAGGAGAGATTGACGAGAATTCTTCGCGTCAGCCGCCGCTGGATCTGGTGCGTCAGGGCCGGGCTCAGACCGCCTGACACGACGGCAAGCTGCATGTCCGGCAGGTGAGGAAACGAGCCTTCCGGCAGCGCCATCAGCCAGGCCAGATGCCCCGGCGTGGCCAGGGTGTGCGTCAGCCCCGGCCAATCGAACGCGCGTTGCACGTCCGGCGCGTCGTACATGACCACCGCGCCGCCCTGCCCCCAGACCATGGTCGGCCATATGAACCCGCCGCCGGTCCACAGGCCCATGGACATGATGTTGATGACCGCGGAGGCGTCCAGGCGGCGGAACCCGTCGCCGAGCGCGTGGTATTCGGCCACGCGGTCGTCGATCAGATCGCGTGTGGCGCCGTAGGGGAGCTGCACCTTCTTGCTGGCGCCGGTGGTGCCGGAGGTCAGAAGGATCTGTGCGCCAGCGGCGAGGTCGTCGGGCAGCGGCGGCAGCGGTCCGCCTTCGAGGTCGGGTTGGCGAGACGGCGAGTCCAGCGCCAGCGCGGCGGCGCCCGTTGGCGCCGCGACCCCGGCCATCCGCTCATCGTTCAGAGTGACCAGACAGGCGACGTCGAGGCCTTCGAACGATACGGCCTGGTCGCGATTGGCGACCAGCGAAGCGTGAAGGCCGAGGCTGCGCGCCGCCAAACTGAGAATCCAGGCATCGAGCATATCCCGCACGAGCAGGATGGCGATGCCGTGGCCGGCGGCGCTCGCCTGCAGGTCGCGCCGGCTCCGCTCGATCATTCGCCAGAACAGCGGGTAGGGAACCGGGCGGCCGTTATGCACCGCGGCCAGCTTGCCAGGCTCCTGGCTCGCGATCCGTTGAATCTGTTCAATCAGGAACATGGCCATCCTTGCGGCTCGACCCCGACGACGACGTACCGGCCGGGACGCGGGGCGGCCAGAGGATCGTCCGTTTCCCGGCCCGAAACCACATTCGACGAGCGGCGCTCCGCGCGGCCGCCGTCTACGCGGACCGCGCCTCTTCCGACGCGAAAGCGACCTTCCATGCCTCCAGCGACAGGTCCACGGGCGGCTCGACGGCGGCGCCGGCGACCTCACCGTCCATGAAGTCGAGGAACCGGCCGCCAAAGTTGGGGCGCGCTATGCTCCAGGCCGCCCGGAAGCCGGGGGATCTTGCCGCCAACCGCGCGCCGGCGACCACGGTCTCGAACGCGGCGTCGTTCAACAGTCCTTGTTGGCGCTGATAAAACGAGTCCTCAAAGTGGAAGAAGTGCGCGCGGCAGAGGTTGATGAACTGGACGAGTTCGGTCTGCGTCGTCTCGTGCGGGCGCGACAGGCCGTGAAGCCAGGCATCCGCCATGCCCGGGTCCGCGAGCGCGAGGTGCAGCTCGACCGTCCGCGAGACGCGGCTGTGCCTGATCGAGGTCTGCTGGTTGCGATCCGTCTGCCTGACCTGCAGGGCGAGATAGACGAGCGAGATCAGCACGGCGAAGCCGCTGACGAAGCTGCCCAAAGACGCAAGATCGGAGAGTGACATTGGGGTCCCCACGGTTGAGTTGGTCGAGGGAAAGTAGGCGGAGCTGGCGCCTATGTCGCGGGGGCGGGCTGGCCGAGCCGTTCCCAGCCGGCAGTCCTGCAACGCCGACTTTGCGCTGCCGCGGCCCGGGCGACTTCAGCCGCCGTCGCAGGCAGACGTCGTCGCCTAACCGCCGCTGAGGGCGCCGAAAATCAGCAACTCGTCGCCATCGGCGAGTGGGGCGCGCACGTCGCGAGCGGCGTCGCGGCCGATGAAGATGCGCATGTGCTTGCGGATGCGGGATTGCTCGTCGATGACGCGAAACTTCAATCCCGGAAAGCGGCGATCGAGGTCGTCCAGCACCGCATCCACCGTCGCGCCCTCGGCCTCGACGCGGCTCTGACCGCCGGAATAGGCGAGCAGCTGCGATGGAATCAGAACACGGATCATCCGCTGGCGGCGACGACGGAGTAGATCTCCGGCAGGTGCGCGGCGATCGAGCGCCATCGTTCGCCCTCGTCGCCGCTGGTCCACACCTCGCCGCCCGTCGTGCCCAGATAGAGGCCGACCGGATCGGCGGTATCGGCGCAGAACGCCTGGCGCTTGACCGTGAACCAGCCCTGCTCGTGCGGAAAGCCCTGGTCCTGCCGCCGCCAGCTCTGGCCGGCGTCATCGGTGCGATACACCGCCGGCCGGCCGCCCGGACTCACCCTGGGCCAGACGTCGGCGCCATCCATGGGAAAGACCCATGCGCAGTCGGCATCGCGCGGATGCGGCACGATGGTGAAGCCGATGTCGCCGATCTCCTCCGGCATGGCGCGGCCGATGCGGGTCCAGGTGTCCTCCGGCCGGTCGACCCGATAGATGCCGCAATGGTTCTGCTGGTAGATGCGGTCCGGCTTGGTCGGCGACAGCGCGATGTAGTGCGCGTCCTGCCCGTACTCCGGATAGGGGTCCGGCATGAAGTTCGCCTCGACGCCCTTGTTGAGCGGCGCCCAGGTCCGGGCGCGGTCACGGCTCTCGAACACGCCGCCGGTCGAGGTCGCCACGTACATGTGGGCCGCATCGCGCGGATCGATGACGACCTGGTTGAGCAACGGGCCGTCCGGCGTGCCGGAGTCGGCCGGAACCCATTTGTCGTACATCGGATGCTCGTTGAACCCGTCGACGCTGGTCCAGGTCTCGCCGTGATCGTCGCTGACGAACAGGCCAGGCGGCGAGGCGCCCGCCCACCAGACGCCTGGCTCGCTTGCGTGGCCAGGCTCGAGCCAGAACGTATGGTCGACCGAGCGCGCCTTCGCCTCGTCGGCTGCGCGCGGAAACGCCGGCGGAATCCTCGCCTCGGTCCAGCTGGCGCCGGCGTCCTTGGAGCGGAAGACCGTCGGGCCCAGGTGGCCGGTGGCGGCCGCGATCAGACGGACGCTGGGATCGCGCGGGTCCTGCACGAAGTGGCTGACGATCTGACCCAAGAACTCCGGGCCCTGCAGGCGCCACTCGCCGGCTCGCCCATTGCTCGACAGCACCCAGGCGCCCTTGCGCGTTCCGATGAGCAGATCGGTCCTGGCCATCCCCATTCCCCCGTTCGCCCTGACAAGTCGGCTGCACCCGCCGCCTGACGGAGAAACCTATCCAGATGCGACGTGACGGCGCAACGAAATGGTCATCGCGCCGCTCATCCAACGCCACCCTCCCCCTCGCCGGGCCCTCGGATGAGCGGCCCGGACGCCCGGTCAAGTCGCCGCAGCGCCTCCCCGCGCGGGGAAAGGCGGTAGCCCGTCTCCAGGCTGATCGTGAGGCCGAGCGCCTTCAGGCGGCGCACGCGAGCCTTGAACTCCAGCCTCTCAAGCCCCGCCATCGGCGCGAGGTCCCCGGCCCGTCGGCCGGGATGGGCGGCGATCAGATCCATGACCAGCGTCGTCCAGGGCGCGCTTGCGTCCATCCGCGCGAGCCGCTTGTGGAGCGTCGCCCGGTCGGCCGCCGAGAGCTGGTCGTCTTCCCGAAGCGCGATGCGCGGGTCGGCGCCCTCCAGATGGAAGGCGATGCGGAAGAGCTCGCCCCCGCCCTTCGCCAGCGCCGCCATCAGGTCGGCCCGCGAGGCCTCGCCCGCGCGCCGCGCGTCCGCATCCGTGATGTCGGCCTCGCGCACGGGCCGGACCTCGTCGATCGCGAGGCGCCCGATCGATGTGACCTGGAATCCGCCCGTTTTCACCGACGGCTTCGTCCACCGGCGGAACGCGACCGACACCTCGCCGGCCCTGACCTTGGCGAGGATGGCCTGTCTGAAGAGCATGGCGAAACGCTAAGCCACGACGCGGCCGGCGCAAAGTCCGCCGGGACCGACGGTGGACAGGCTTCGCAGGAAGGTCGAGAGTTCGGGCCAGGTTGGCGTCGTCGAGAAGCGAGCCGGGCGATGGATACGAGGGCGCGTCTGCGCACCGGACTGATGCGGCTGTGGATCGTCATTTCCCTGGCGTGGCTGATGTCCGTCGGGTTGGTGACCTTTGGGGTGACCCTCTTGGCGCCCGCTCACGCCGGTCTCACGATCGAGATCGGCGTCGTCGCCGCGCTCGCGCCCCCCGTCAGCACCTTCGTCGTCGGTTGGGGACTGGCCTGGGCGATTTCAGGCTTCAGAGAAGGCTAGACGTCAGGGCGGCCCGCCCACTCAAGCCGCTCTCGTAGCCGCGGTTCCGCCGCTCCGGCCGGGTAGCCCGGAGGCGCGGGGGCGCCGCCTTGATGTAGGGCGGCCAAGGCCGCGGGGACGCACGCAGGCGAACTAGCCTCTACTCAACCTCGCGGCTGGTCTTCGCCGCCTCATCGCGCGGCTTCGAGCTGGCCCCGGATCTCGCCGCCTTTGTGCTCGGCGGTGTGCACGTTGAAATACCACCTGCCGGCTTGAAGGTCGCTCGCCTGGGCCGAGGTCAGCATCGCCGCGCCGTCGATCGGGCTCGGCAGGCTCTTCATCGTGATGACCGGCGGAGCGTCTACGCCGGGCCTGGCGGGTCCGTGAAAGTGGGCGGCGGTGGCCGGGCCGGTCAGGCCGCCATAGGTCACGTGGTAGGTGAACACGTGGGTGGCGGTGTCCAGCGTCGCCGCGACCTGGCCCGTGCCGGTCGTCGCGTTTGCAGGCACCTCGCTCGACCCCTTCAGGTCGGCGGTGAAGTGCAGGGTCGCCGCAGCGGCGACACCCGCTCCGCTCAGAAACAGCGCCGCCGCCGCAGCGGCAATCTTCTGACGCATGGTCATCCTCCTCGGCGGGCAGCCCGCCGCGATGCGGCGACCGTGGCGGTCGCCGGCTTAACAGTGCAAACCGGTTGCCGGCCTGCAGGGTTCCCCATCAATGCGCGGCGCCAGGACGAAACGCCCGCGTCCGGTGGTCCTTGACGATAGGTCAATTCGGGGCGCCACAGTGTCTCGCGGTATACCGATCGGGAGATACGTCATGAGCGTTTATCGCGTCACCGAGGTCATCGGCACGAGCAAGACAAGCTGGGAAGACGCTGCCAAGGAGGCGTTGGCGACTGCGGCAAAGTCGCTAAGGGACCTGCGGGTCGCAGAGGTCGTCGAACTGGACATCACCCTCGACAAGAAAGGCGAGATCGAGAGCTTTCGCAGCCGTCTGCGCGTGAGCTTCAAATATGAAAAGGATTGAACGGCCCCGCTGACTTGGCGCGCCGCGCTTGGCGGCCTCTTCCTCAGACGTAGCGTGGGATTGGCCCGACCTGCTCGGTCGTATCATCGCCGAGATCGAGAAAGACCTCGTCGACATAGCACCAGCCCCAACCTTCCGGCGGGTCGTACCCCTCGATGATCGGGTGCCCCGTCGCCTCAAAGTGGCCGGTGGCGTGGCGGTTCGGCGACTGATCGCAACAGCCGACGTGGCCGCAAACGCGGCAGATGCGCAGATGAACCCAGGGCGAGCCGATGGCCAGGCACTCCTCGCAGCCCCTGGCGCTGGGCGTAACACGGCGGATCACCGCCAGGTGGCTGCACGAAGCGTCGTTCATCTCGCGCTCCAAGCTTGCTGGCTTCGTCGTCCGACTAGCTCGGCCCGCGCATGGCGCACCGCGCTGGGCGCTCCGCGAGCGTTCGGCGACTTTGCCCTCATGCCGATTGTCAAGCTGGGGCTGGCGTGACGGCAAGTTTCGAGTAGGTCTGGTTCGCGGCGAGGATGACGTGGTCCTCCACCCCGTTTTCGCGGTCGACGTTGATCGCCGCATATTCCGGCGACGTCATCATTTTAAGGAAGGCCGCACGGGAAGGATAGAGCACCAACACCACCCAGTCCCAGCGACCATCTCCAAGGTCGCCGACCGAGACGCCCTCGACATTGCCAGCCCAGATCACGGTGCCGCCCACCTTTCTGAGGAGCGGCATGTCGCCTTTGGAGTAGCGCAAATAGGCATCCCAGCCTGAACCGTTTCCGTCCAGCGACCGCTCGCGGAACCGCACGAGGTTCACCATCACGACCGGGGCGTTGTCCGGCAGGCTGCGCACCAGCTCTTCGTTGAGGTCCCTGGGTCCGGCCATCCGCTTGTCCTTGGCTGCTCGAGCCTCAAGCCTATAGACCAAAGGTCAGCTTGTTGGGCGTCGGCTCCTCATGTGTCGGGCTCGCCCGCGGCAGCTTCGGGTGGCGTGCGCCACGCGACTGTCCAAATTCGCCGGTAGGTTCGAGCCGATCGAGTGCATCTCGATGGACTGGCTGGAGTGAACGCCATGGCTGACCCCGAGCAGACCGGGACTTCCGGTCCGCCTACCGAACCGCTCGACACTGCGAGCAACGTGCACGATCTCGGCCGCGACACCGGCGCTCAGCGTCTGCACCGTCTGCAGGTTGAGGCCCACAAGTTGGCGCATGAGCAGATCGAAATCCTCACCCAAGACCTCAACGCCATCGCCCGGCGCGCGACCGAAGTCTCCAACGACGCGGCCTCGTATCCAGTGGGCGTCCGCGAGCTATGCTCACGGCTGGCTGACGAGCTAACGCTTCAGGGCCAGACGCTGACTGCGATCATGGCGCGCACGGCGCCCTAGCTGTTACGTCCCGCGAACAGGGTGTGGAACATCTTGGCCAAGCCCCCTCGTGCGCCTGACCGGGTGGTGCGGCGGCCTAGCGAAGCGTCGAAGCTGACGACCGGCCGGCCGAACGGTTCCTTGGGACTGTTGGCGACCTGGTCTTGCGGCATGGCTGCGTGCGGCTTGTCTACGGTTTCGACGATTGTCATCTGACTTGTCCTCGCCTTGGGCGCCTTGATGATGAGGACTGTCGGCCGTTGTGCGCTGACGGCGTTGATCTGGGTCAATCGCGCGGCCTGCTAGTCGACGCTCAACGTGTCCGCCTCCCGCCCCTGCGACGGCCGCCAGGCGAGGGACTCTTTCGTCGATACCAAATTGAAACCAGACGTCGGTTGAGGTTGCGTCCGGACTCGGCCGCGTGCGCTGATGTCCGGGAACAAGTGAGTCGTTTCGACATGGGGCGTCGATTCAAACCGCTCAGGCTTCTGCCCGCCGCGGCGCCAAGTCCACGGCAAAGCGGCCGCTCGCGCGGCCCGCCCCAGATGCATCACCGTCAAGCCAGGAGAACATCATGGTGAGCCGCGCATTCTTGCTGCAACTGGAAGGCTACGGACTGACCACGGCGGAGATCCACTACCGGCTGCCGGACCATCCGGCGCTGCTGCAGCTCTACGTCTGGCAGGACTATGACCTCGCCCCGCGCTTTCCGACGCTGCAGGGGTTCCTCGACCATTGGCAGCGCGAACTGGACGGCGCGCTGCACTCCGTGCGCGTCGCGCATCAGCGCCTGATCCAGCCCTCGGAGTGGCGCGCCGTGGACGGGATCATTCGCGTCCACTGACCGCCCCGACGAACCGCCAACTCTACCG
Organism: Caulobacteraceae bacterium; assembly: GCA_035294785.1. GTDB lineage: Bacteria > Pseudomonadota > Alphaproteobacteria > Caulobacterales > Caulobacteraceae > Poindextera. Next base: position 13,474 of record DATGKF010000096.1, read on the forward strand.
CTTTTTCTGCGGCGGAAGGAACTCGCGCGCCGAGGCGGTGGGTTTGGCCTTCGCCGCCTTCGGTTTGCGGATCTCGCGGTTGCTCTTCTTCTGACCCTTGGCCATCGGCCGTGTCCTTAAAAGCCCATGTCGCCCATGCCGCCCGGCATCTGCGGCGCGCCGGCGCTTGGCTGGGGAGCCGCTGCGATGGCGGCCTCGGTGGTGATCAGCAGACCCGCGACCGAGGCGGCGTTTTGCAGTGCGGTGCGAACCACCTTGGTGGGATCGATCACGCCGGCCTTGACCAGGTCGACATAGGCCTCGGTCTGGGCGTTGAAGCCGAAGTTGGCCGAGGTGTTCTCCAGGATCTTGCCGACCACGATCGAGCCTTCGACACCGGCGTTATCGGCGATCTGGCGGATGGGAGCCTGCAGCGCGCGCCGCACGATGGCGATGCCAGCGTCCTCATCGGCGTTGAGACCCTTCAGCGCTTGCAGGGCCTTCGACGCCTTGAGCAAGGCGAGCCCGCCGCCGGGAACGATCCCCTCTTCGACCGCCGCGCGGGTGGCGTTCAGCGCGTCGTCCACGCGGTCCTTGCGTTCCTTCACTTCGACTTCGGTCGAGCCGCCGACCTTGATGATCGCAACGCCGCCGGCCAGCTTGGCCAGCCGTTCCTGCAGCTTTTCCTTGTCGTAGTCGGAGGTGGTGTCCTCGATCTGCGTCTTGATCTGGCCGATGCGGGATTGGATCGCCGCCTTCTCGCCGGCGCCGTCCACGACCGTGGTGGCGTCCTTGGTGATGGTGACCTTTTTGGCCTTGCCCAGCATGTCGAGCGTGACGTTCTCAAGCTTGATGCCGAGGTCCTCGCTGATCAGCTGGCCGCCGGTGAGGACGGCGATGTCCTCGAGCATCGCCTTGCGGCGGTCGCCGAAGCCCGGCGCCTTCACCGCGGCGACGCGCAAGCCGCCGCGCAGCTTGTTGACCACCAGCGTGGCCAGGGACTCGCCTTCGATGTCCTCGGCGATAATCAGCAGGGGCCGGGTGGACTGAACCACCGCTTCCAGCAGCGGCAGCAGCGCCTGCAGCGAAGAGAGCTTCTTTTCGGACAAGAGGATCAGGGGGTCCTCGAGCTCGACCTCCATCGTCTCGGCGTTGGTGATGAAGTAGGGCGACAGGTACCCGCGGTCGAACTGCATGCCTTCGACGACGTCGAGTTCCGATTCGAGCGTCTTGGCTTCCTCGACGGTGATCACGCCCTCATGCCCGACCTGCGCCATGGCCTTGGCGATCATGTCGCCGACTTCCTTGTCGCCGTTGGCCGAGATGGCGCCGACCTGGGCGATCTCGTCGTTGGTGGTGACCTTCTTCGAAGACGCCTTGATGGCCTCGGAGACGGCGATCACCGCCTTGTCGATGCCGCGGCGCAGATCCATCGGATTCATGCCGGCGGCGACCGACTTCAGGCCCTCGACCACGATGGCCTGGGCGAGCACGGTTGCGGTCGTCGTGCCGTCGCCAGCCTTGTCGCTGGTCTGCGAGGCGACCTCGCGGATCAGCTGGGCGCCGAGGTTCTCGAACTTGTCCTCCAGCTCGATCTCCTTGGCGACGGTGACGCCGTCCTTGGTCGAGCGCGGGGCGCCGTAGGACTTCTCGATGACGACATTTCGGCCCTTCGGCCCCAGCGTGACCTTCACGGCGTTGGCGAGCACGTTGACGCCGCGCAGCATGCGATCGCGCGCGTCGGTGGAGAAGTGAACGGTCTTGGCGGCCATCTGTCTTTGATCTTTCGGGTGTGAGGAAAGTCGGGCGGGCGGGAGCGCCCCCTTAAGCGGCCTTCGCCAGTGCGGCGACGGGATCGAGAACGCCCAGGATGTCGGACTCCTTCATGATCAGGAGCTCCTCATCATCAAGCTTCACTTCGCTGCCGGACCATTTGCCGAACAGGATGCGATCGCCGACGTTGACGTCCATCGGAATGCGCTTGCCGTCTTCGTCCCTGGCGCCGGGGCCCACGGCGATCACTTCGCCTTCCTGCGGCTTTTCCTTGGCGGTGTCGGGGATGATGATCCCGCCCTTGGTCTTGGCTTCTTCTTCGACGCGTCGAATGACGACGCGATCGCCCAGGGGACGAAAGGCCATGCGCGGGATTCTCCGATGTTGAGGGGCTCGCGAAGGCGCGGCCGAACTGGCACTCACGTCGTGTGAGTGCTAGCGCCCTACACATGGCCCGACAGCGCCCGATTGCAAGGCGCTGACGTCGCCCCGCCGCAAAGATATCCGCGAGCGCCGCGAGCGTGGCTTTTCGGAACGCATGCGGGCGTGGGCGGTTGTCCTTTCGATCCGCGGCTCCTGCAGCAGGCGCAGCGCCGCGGCCAACCGCCTTCAACCTGCGGAGCTGAGCCCATGACTGTAGAATCCTTCATCGCCGAGGGCCCCGCCGTCACGAACGGCCTGGACCAGACGTTGGACAACGCCACCCAGCGAGCGCGCCGCGCTTACACGCGGACGGTAAGCGGGGTGCGGGCCGCCGCTCACACCGTGGATCCATTCGTCAAAGAGCGTCCTTACCTGGCGCTCGGCCTGAGTCTCGCAGCCGGCGTCCTGCTCGGCGTGCTCTGGCTCGGCCGGCCGAAGGTGGTCTACGTCCGCCCCACGCCCGCGGAGTAACGGCCCGCCCTCCCGCACTGGGTTGCCAAGCCTTGATTTGAGCGGAAATCAATGGCTGAGCGCGCAGGGCGCTTCTTTGGGAGGGAACGATGGCTGATTTCACCCACGCGATCGACGTTGGCGCTGAGCCGGAGGCGGTCCGCCGGCTGATCGCCGCTGCCGGCGATGCGTGGTGGACCACCGACGCGGTGATCGACGAACGTGTGGGCGGCGTCTGCGCTTTCCGCTTTCCAGGGACCGGGTTCTTCGCCGAGGTGATCGTCGAGCGGAACGAGCCTGGCCTCGTCCAGTGGCGCTGCACCGCCTCCGACCAGTCGGACGCGGCGCTCGCCGCTTCCGGCGGCGCCGATCCGCACGAGTGGGTCGGCACGACCATCCGCTTCAGCATCGCGCCGGCGAACAGCGGCGCGCACGTCCGGCTCGCGCACCTCGGCCTTGGCGCGTCCGCCGAATTCTATCGCACCAAGGACAACATCTGGGGGTTTTACCTTGAGAGCCTCAAAGCGCTGGCGGAGACCGGCCAGGGCAAGCCGTACCGGGCGGCATAGGGCGGGCTCGAACGCGGCGCGGCATCCGGCGAGGCGAGCCGCTTGGTGACTCTTTCGTGGGACGCGTATCGTGGCGGCAGAGACGAAGGCGTCAAGATGATCCGCGCAGCCTGCCACTGCGGCGCCGTCCGCTTCGAGATCGCCGAGCCGCCTGAATGGGTGCTCGACTGCAACTGCACGCTCTGCAGGCGTTACGGCGCGCTCTGGAGCTACTACCACCCTCCGGACCACGCCAAGCTGCTGATGAGGCCCGATCCGGTCGCCACCGAGACGTATCTGTGGGCGGACCGCGCGATCGCCTTCCATCGCTGCAAAACCTGCGGCTGCGCCACCCACTTCGCGGTGGCCGCGGACGGGTTCATCTTCGGCGTCAACGCGCGGATGATGGCGGGGCTCGATCCGGCCAAGGTGACGATCCGCCAGATGGACAACAGTCACTCGGGCTTCTTCTGGACAAGGTCCGACGGGCCGGTGCTCGCAAGCCACCATCCGCCGATGCCGCCCCCCACCTTCGAGGATTGGCGCTAGGTCCCCTCGAAACCTGTGGCGCTCGGGTCACGACAAGGCGAGGTTGAACGCGCTCGACGCATCTTGCCGCGCCGAGCGAACAGCGGGCCAAGGAGCGGCGCATGAGACGACCCCTTCCCCTCCGCGGTGCGCCGTGGCCCGATCTTGCGGCCCGGATGACCTCCTACGCCAGCGCCGACGTGCATTGGCGGGAGGGCAAGACCGCCGTCTATGTGTTCAACGCCGGGCCGGAAATCGAGCAGGTCCAGAAGGAGGCCTACGCCCTCTTCCAGTCCGAGAACGGCCTCGGGCCCGTGGCCTTTCCCAGCCTGAAGCGGATGGAGGAGGAGGTCGTCGGCTTCGGCCTCGAACTGCTGGGCGCGCCCGAGGGCGCATCCGGCGCCATCACGTCGGGCGGGACCGACTCCATCACCATGGCGATGAAGGCCGCGCGTGACTTCGCCCGTCAGGCGCGGGGCGCAACCGGTCCGTTGAACGTGGTGCTGCCCCGCTCGGCCCATCCTGCCTTCGACAAGGCCGCGGCGATGATGGAGATCGAGGTGCGTCGCACGCCGCTCGCGGACTTCCTGGCCGATCCGGCCGCGATGGCGGCGGCGGCGGACGCGTCCACCGTGCTGATCGCCGGCTCGGCGCCCAACTTCCCCTATGGCCTGATCGATCCCATCGAGGCGCTCTCGGACCTCGCGCTGACGCGCGATCTTTGGCTGCACGTCGACGCCTGCGTCGGCGGATACATCGCGCCCTTCGTGCGGATGAACGGGACGGCGCTGCCGCCCTTCGACTTCGCCCTGCCCGGCGTGCGCTCGATGTCGGCGGACCTGCACAAGTACGGCTACTGCGCCAAGGGCGCCTCCACCGTGTTCTTCCGCTCAGCCGACCTGCAGACGTTCATGCAGTTCGATTTCAAGGACTGGCCCGGCGGGCGGATGATCACCCCCACGCTGGCCGGCACCCGCCCGGGCGGGGCGATCTCGGCGGCTTGGGCGGTGATGAACGTCCTTGGCGTCGAGGGCTATCGGGCCAAGCAGGCGGTGGTGACGCGGACGCGCGAGCGGATCGAGGACGGCGTCCGCGCCTTGGGGTTCTCCGTGCTTGGCCAACCGAAGCTCGGCATCGTCGCCTTCACCCGCGCGGACGTGAACGCCTTCGCCGTCTGGGGAAAGCTGCGCGAGCGCGGCTGGTTCACCGGGGTGACCACAGAGCCGCCGTCCCTGCACCTGATGCTTTCGCCGTTTCATGCCCAGGTGGTCGACGCCTATCTCGCCGACCTGGCCTGGGCGGTGGCGGCCGTCGCGGAAACACGGCCGAGCCCTCAGGAGGCGCGCTACTCCTGAGTCCCGTCGGTGATCGGCCAGCGCCTATCCGCCTTGCCGGAGCGTGACCACCGGTCCCAGGACAGCGACCGCCTGGAAAGGCGCGGCTCATCGGACCGTCTCCTTCTCTCTTGGCGCCGATACGCGGCGCGTCTTGGCCTGAGCCTTGGGCTTCGGCAGGAGCCGGAAGCGCGTCTGGCACCACGCGAAGTCGATTCCAACATCCAACAGCGCATCGGATCGCCCGCATGGGCAGGCGAATTCCATGACCGCGACAACACGGTAGGTCTCCCCGGCTCGCAGCGGCACCGGCCTTCCGGTCGCATGGTTCGGGGCGGCGTTGACGCACAGAACCAGATCGCCGGGGCCGACTGCGTCGCTCATCACGTCCATCCCTAGAATGCGGTGGGACCACCGCCACGTTCATCCGTAACGTCTTCACCGCCATCCGGATCGCGACGCGTGGGGCCTAGCCCCCCGTCCGGCGGAGATTAGACCCTGACCCGCAGGGGGCAAGAACGGCGACGGTGGCGTACCGCGCCGCAGGGCTTAGGACGCGGCCCACCCGGTCCAGCCGGCGAGCTTCAGCGCCTCCTCGATGAGGCCCGTCAGCTTGGGGCCGAACTGGCTGGTCTTGAAGACTCCGGCCTGCCGTGGATCGAACTGGGCCAGAGCCTCGCGCGCCTCGTCGACGCGTCCGGAATGGGCCAGCGCGGCGATCAGCCCCGCCGCGCCCCACGGGTTGTTGGGGGCGATCTGCAGGCCCTCTTTGGCCGGCGCGATGGCCTCGTCGAAGCGTCCCATGGCGACGAGACAGCAGCCCATGCTCGGCAGCACCCAGGTCCGCCACGGCGACTTCGGGTCGAGATGAAGGAAGCGCTCGTAACGCGCGTACGCTTCCTCGTATTCGCCGGCCTGCAGGAGGATGTTGGCCGAAATGTCCCAGGCCAGGACGTACCCCGGATTCATCTCCAACGCGCGCTCGGCGAACGCCCTGGCGACGACCATGTCCTTCTCGGCCGTCAAGAGCGCCTCGGCGACCCAGACCAGCACCTCCGGATCGTCCGCGCCGGCCAGCGTGGCCCGGTCGACCGTCTGCTGGAGCCTGGCGCTCAGCGCCGCCAGGTCCGCTCCAGCGCCGGCGTAGGCGATACGGAACCCGAGGGCGCAAGCCAGAAGCGAGAGAGACAGCGCATGGCCGGGCTCCAGGGCCACGGCCCGCTCCGCCAGCGCCTCGATTTCGTCGACCTGTTCGAGGCCGCCTCGCCGTATCGTCTCCCGGGCGCGCAACCACAGTTCGTGCGCCGAAAGCCGCTCGACCGGACGGCCGGCGATGCGGCGGGTCTCGTGCGTCAGGATCGCCGCCTCGACGCGACCGGCGACCATGCTCGCCACGTCGTCCTGCAAGGCGAAGGCGTCGTCGAGCGCGCCGTCGAAGCCTTCCGCCCAGATCCGTTCGCCTTGCGCGGCGTCGCGGAGATGGACGTTGATCCGAACCCGCGGCCCGGAGCGGCGGATGCTCCCCTCGAGCCGGTAGCGCCCATCCGACGCTGGGCCGATGGCGCCGACCAGAAGCATGGGGAAGCGGGCGAGCGCGGTGGCGAGCTCGTCGCTCAGCCCGTCGGCGAAGCCGTCGCCCGCGGCTGCGCCGGCCGGGTCGGCGAAGGGCGCAAGCGCGACGGAGAACCGTTCGGGCGTCTCGGCCGCCGGTGCGGCGGAACGCGGCTGCGGGTCTTCCCCCGGCTGGGCCGGAGCCCCGAGGAGTGTGGCGACGCTATCCGCCACCCGCTTCCAGCCGGCGGCGGCGGGATCGCCGTCCCACCCCGCGAGATCGGCGCACTGGATCTGATCGAACGGCATCGGCAGCGCCGCTCGGTCGACCGTCAACTGGACCAGTTTGCGCTCCGCGCGCGCCCGGTCAGCTTCCGAGCGAACCCACTCGGACTTCGCCGCATCCGCCGACCAGATGACGACGACGGCCTTGGCCTCCCGCAACCGCTCTTCGATGACATCGGCGTAGGCGCGGTGCGCCGGAATCTCGTCATCAAGCCACACCGCGTGCCCGAGGCCGCGCAGGGCCGCCGCGACCAACTGCGCTTGCTTGGCCGTCGAGCGGGCATAGGAGACGAAGACGTGTGACATGGGCTCGCAAGCCGCCCCCCTGGCGCGAGCGAGACCCTAGCTAGGCGGTGAAGTCGGGGGCAAGGGAAAGGCGCCGAATGTTCGCTTTCCGGCGGGCCGCCTGAGTCCGCTTACCACCCAAAGCGGAGGTTCGCTGCGCTATCTGCGGGCCTGGCGCGCAGCGTACTTCGCATCTCGCTTGGCCTTGCCTTCGGCGGCCGAGAGAGCCTTGCGCTCCTTGCGTTGGCCCCTCTTGGCGACCAACGCGGCCTCTTGTTCCGCAGCTTGCGCCTGTTCTGCCTCGATGACCGCATCCGCGGCCGCCTGGCGCTTGGCGGCCTTGGCGGCGCCTCTCGCCTCCCGGATCGCGTCCAACTCGGCCGCGCGCAGCTCGGCGCGCTGCGCATGTTGCGGATCGATCCGCGTCGGTTTCGGGCGCAACTTGTCCCTCATCGCCTGCTTGGCGGCTGCCGCCGTCTTGAGCCGATCGGCGAACCCCGTCTTCAGTCTGTCCTTCATGGCTGCTCAGCCCGCAATGACTGGCGCGACCCTCGTGCAGGCCGCGCAGATGATGTTGTCAGGCCAAACGCGCCGGACCGGGCTTCGGCCCCGCCGCGCTCCCGATTGGGGAGCAGCCATAGCGTTCTTGGACGGACGAAGACAGTGTCCGCTTGCCGGCGAGCCGCTGGAGTCCGCTTCCGACTCATAGCGAGCGTGCGCCGGAAACGGCTAAAGTCGCCCATGGACCGCCTCAGCATCCGCTTTGCCGATCGATGACCCGACATGTCGCTATCCCCGTGGAGGTGCGACAACGCGCCATGGCTGCGGGCGACTTGGGTGCTCGTTGGCTGGACGCGCTGCCGGACCTCGTGGCCGGTCTGGAACGCGATTGGGGCATCACGGTCGGCGAGCCGCTCCACGGCGGGTCGGCGGGGCTGGTCGCGCGCGCCACCACAGCCGCCGGCGAAATGGTCGTGTTGAAGCTCGGTTCACCCGGCCACGACGATTTCGCCAACGAGGTCGCGGTCTTGCGTATCGCCGCTGGCCGCGGTTACGCCAGCCTGCTCAGCTACGACGAGCCCCGTCGCGCGATCCTGTTGGAACGCCTTGGCCCAATGTTGCACGACCTGGGTCTCCCCATCCCACGCCGGATCGAGATCATCTGTGAGACCTTGCGCCAGGCTTGGCCGCCGTTCTCAGACCCCGCTGGTTTCCAGTCAGGCGCGCAGAAGGCCCGCAATCTAGCCGGTTCGATCGCCAAGTGGCATCCGCAGCTCGGCGAACCCTGCTCTCGCCGGGTGCTCGCGCAGGCGATGGCCTTCGCCACAGACCGCGAGAGCGCCTTTGATCCCGCCCGGGCCGTCCTTCTCCACGGCGACGCTCATGACCACAACGCACTGCAGACCCTCGACGGCGGCGGCTTCAAATTCGTCGATCCGGATCCCCTGTTCGGCGAACGCGCCTACGACGTGGCCATTTCCATGCGGAGCTGGACCGATGAGCTGCTGGCCGGCGATCCCGTGCGCCTGGGGCTCGACCGATGCACGCAGCTCGCCGACCTGACCGGCGAGGCGCGGAGCGCCATCTGGCAGTGGGGCTTCCTCGAACGGGTCTCAACGGGCCTCTTCTTGATGGTCCTCGGCCGCCTCGAGGAAGGGCGCAGGATGTTGGCGGTCGCCGAGACCTGGGTCGGAGTCGGTGTGTAGGGCCTTACCAAACGTCCGCTTTCCAGCCGGATGGCGATGTCTGCTTCGGACGCATAGCGCCGCTCATGCCCGGCCTGCGCCAGCAGCCCCGCTCAACTCCGCCCTTCCACCGCCTTCGCCCCGCGCGCTATGACGGCGCGCCATGGCGGGTAGGAACGAGACTCCGACGGACGTCTTCAAGCGGGCGCTGGCGCACGCGGCGCGGTCGCTTGCCGAGCAGCCGGACCTGGAGGTCACCTTCTCCGGCGACGGGCCGCAGCTTAGCGGCCACCACGCCATCCTGCCGCACCCGCCGCGCGACCTCTCCGGCAAGGAGACGGCGCGCATCCGCGGGCTGGCCGACCAGATGGCGCTTCGCCTCGCCCACCACGACGAGGCCCAGCATGCGCGCCTGCGGCCGCAGTCGGTCCAGGGCCGGGCGGTGTTCGAGGCGGTCGAGCAGGCGCGCATCGACGCGCTGGGCGCCAACGCCCTGATGGGCGTGCGCGCCAACCTCACCGCGGCGCTGGACGCGGCGGTCGAGAAGAAGGGGCTGAACCGCTTCGAGGACCCCGACGCCGCCCCGATCGCCGACATCATCAGCCTCTTGGTGCGCGAGCGGCTGACCGGCGACGCGCCCCCCGACGGGGCGAAGATGCTGGTCGATCGTCACCGCGACCAGATCGAGGCGAAGGCGGGGCCCGACCTCGACAAGCTGGCCAACGCCATCGAGGACCAGGCCGCCTTCGCGCGGGTGGCGCGCTCGATCATCAGCGACCTCGACCTCGGCGAGGAGCTGGGCGACGAGGCGGAGGATTCCGGCGACGACGACACGCCGGAGATGCCGCGCGACATCCAGGACGACGGCGGCGAGGACCAGGACGACCAGGACGGCGAAGGCGCCGAACCCGATCCCTCGCGCACGTCCGAGCGCGACGCCGACGGCTCCGAGCAGGAGACGACCGAGGCCGAGGCCGACGACGACGCCGAGATGAGCGACGACGACGCCGAGATGGGCGATGGCGAGAAGGCCTCGCGCCCGGACGTCAAGGACCCCGGCCACCGCGAGCCGCCCTACAAGGTCTTCTCCACCGCCCACGACGAGGTGATCGGCGCCGAGGAGCTTTGCGAGGCCGAGGAGCTGGGGCGCCTGCGCGCCTATCTCGACCAGCAGCTGGCCAGCCTGTCGAACGTCGTCTCCCGCCTCGCCAACCGGCTGCAGCGCAAGCTGATGGCCAAGCAGAACCGCTCGTGGACCTTCGATCTGGAGGAAGGGATTCTCGACGTCGCGCGCCTGACCCGCGTCATCGTCGACCCCACGGCGCCGCTCTCCTTCAAGCAGGAGGAGGACACCGAGTTCCGCGACACGGTGGTGACGCTTCTGATCGACAACTCCGGCTCCATGCGTGGGCGGCCGATCATGGTCGCCGCGGTTTGCGCCGACATCCTCGCTCGCACGCTGGAGCGGTGCGCGGTCAAGACCGAGATCCTCGGCTTCACCACACGCGCCTGGAAGGGCGGGCTGACGCGCGAGGACTGGCTGAAGCTGGGCAAGCCGCCCTCGCCCGGCCGGCTGAACGACCTTCGCCACATCGTCTACAAGGCCGCCGACGCGCCCTGGCGGCGCGCGCGCAAGAACCTCGGCCTGATGATGCGCGAGGGCCTGCTCAAGGAGAACATCGACGGCGAGGCGCTCCTCTGGGCCCACCAGCGGCTGATCCATCGCACCGAGCAGCGGCGCATCCTGATGGTGATCTCCGACGGGGCGCCGGTCGACGACTCGACCCTCTCGGTGAACTCCGGCCACTATCTCGAGCGGCACCTGCGCGCCGTCATCGCCGAGATCGAGACCGCCTCGCCCGTCGAGCTGATCGCCATCGGCATCGGCCACGACGTGCGCCGCTACTACAAGCGCGCGGTCACCATCGTCGACGTGGAGCAACTCGGCGGCGTCATCACCGACCAGCTGGCCGAGCTGTTCGACGAGGAGCCGCGCGCGGTGAAGCGGCTGACCGCCAAGCTCGAGGCGCCGCCCTCGGTGCAGCCGCCGCCCGACCCGCCCAAGGGCCGTCGCATGACCACGAGAGACGTCGCCGAGGCGCTGCGTTGAGCCGACCCGTCAACGTCGCCGACTACCGCGAGGCGGCGCGCCGGCGGCTGCCCAAGGTGCTGTTCGAATACGTCGACGGCGCCGCCTACGCCGAACAGACGCTGCGCGCCAACGTCGACGACTTCCAGCGTCTCGAGCTCCGCCAACGAGTGATGCGCGACGTCTCGAAGATCAACCTCGCGACGACCATCCTCGGCCGCGAGCTGCCCATGCCGCTGCTGCTGGGCCCGATCGGCATGGCCGGCATGTACGCCCGCCGCGGCGAGTGTCAGGCGGCCGCCGCCGCCAAGGCCGCCGGCATCCCGTTCTGCCTTTCCTCGCTCACCATCTGCGACGTCGACGAGGTGGCGAAGGTCGAGCCGCCCTGGTTCCAGCTCTACATGCTGAAGGACCGCGGATTCATGGTCGAGTACATCGCCCGCGCCAAGGCGGCCGGCTGCCCGGTCCTGCTGTTCACCGTCGACCTGGCCGTGCCGGGCACCCGCTACCGCGACATGCGCACCGGCCTTTCCGGCCCGGCCCAGCCGTTCCAGTGGCTGGCGCGCGGCATCGACGGGATCATGCACCCCGGCTGGCTGTGGGACGTGCAGCTCAACGGAGGCCCGCACAGTTTCGGCAACATCGCCGCCGCCGTGCCGGAGGCGAAGGGCCTCGGCGACTTCTGGGGCTGGATCGGGCGCAACTTCGACGCCTCCCTCACCTGGGACGACATCGCCTGGGTGAAACAGCAGTGGGGCGGCCCGATTCTGATCAAGGGCGTGCTCGAGGCCGACGACGCCCGTCAGGCGCTGGCCGCCGGCGCCGACGGGATCGTCGTCTCCAACCATGGCGGCCGCCAGCTCGACGGCGCGCCGTCCACCATCTCCGCCCTGCCCGCCATCGCCGAGGCGGTTGGCGGCAGGATGACCATCCTCCTGGACGGCGGCGTCCGCTCCGGCCTTGACGTGGTCAAGGCGCTGGCCTCCGGCGCCGACGCCTGCCTGATCGGCCGCGCCTGGGCCTGGGCGCTGGGCGCGCGCGGCCAGGCTGGCGTTGCTCACGTGATCGAGGTGATCAAGGCGGAAATGCGCGTCGCCCTCGCCCTCACCGGCTGCCCCGACGCCGCCAAAGCCGACAAGGAGCTGCTGGTCCGGTAGGCCCCACACCCACCGCTCATTCCCGCCTGCGCGGGGACGAGCGGCGGAGAGGGCGGCCGCCTCGAAATATGGCGGAAAAGTGTCGGCTTGCGACTTTTTCAACCGCCGGACTGGCGTTAATATCCGAGCGCCAAGTTCGGGAGAAAGACAGGTGCACGACTACGCCCTGTACGTCGAGGATGACCGCTACAGCATCCCGACCCTGCTCTTCGTGACCACGCGAGACGCGACCTCGGTCAGGCGTCTGGCGCGACAGAAGCTTCGCGATAGCCCGCACCATCTGAGCGTCGCGGTCTTCGACGGCGACCAGCCACTGTTCAAATTGGCGCCGCCGCGCCTCGTCGCTTCGGGCTGAGGCTGCGCAATCCGCCGGGCGTTTGCGGCTCGATTGCCCGGCGAAGGCGCGTTACGAAAGAGGACCGGAGCCAGGCTCCTTGTCGGCCGCGCTTGGCGCGGCCAACGCTCAGCGGTCTAGACGAGAGGTCATTTCGAACGATGCAGGAAGTCGCCATTCCGACTCCGGACGGAGACGCCCGGTCCTATGTGTTCAAGCCCGAGACCGGCGCCGGCCCTTGGCCCGCCGTCATCTTCTTCATGGACGCCCCGGCCATCCGCCCCGAGCTCTTCCACATGAGCCAGCGGCTGGCCGACCACGGCTATTACGTCCTTTTGCCCGACATGTTCTGGCGCGCCGGCCCCTACGAGCCGATCAACATCGCCGAGGTGTTCAAGGACGAGGCCGCCCGCCGCGAGCGGTTCGGCAAGTTCATGGCCTCCACCGATCCCGAGCGCTCCACCCGCGACACCGAAGCCTTCCTCGATTGGCTGGCGAAACAGCCGGACGTGAAGGGGACCAAGGTCGGGGTCACCGGCTATTGCATGGGCGCCGGTCTCGCGCTCCGCGCCGCCGGCAACTTCCCCGACCGCGTGGTCGCCGCCGCCGGCTTCCACGGTGGGCGCCTGGCCACCGATGCGCCCGACAGCCCGCATCTGCTCGCGCCCCAGATCACGGCCCGCGTCTACATCGCCGGCGCCGACGAGGACGCCGGCTTCCCGCCCGAACAGGCCGACCGGCTGCGCGAGGCGCTGACCGCAGCCGGGGTCGAGAACGAGATCACCATCTACAAGGGCGCCCGCCACGGCTACGCCTGCCGCGACCTGCCCGTGTACAACGAGGAAGCCGCCGAACGGCACTGGACGGAGCTGTTCAAGCTTCTGGACGGAACGCTGAAGGTGGCGGCTTAGCGGGCCGGCGCGTGCTCGGGCACATCTCGTTCGGCGTCCGCGACTTGGGGCGCAGCATCCGGTTTTACGACGCGGTTCTGGGCGCGCTGGGCTACGTCCGGCTCGTCTCCAGCGACCACGTCGCCGGCTACGGCGTGCGCGGCGCGAGCAATGAGCGGTTCGCCATCATGCGACATCCGGAGGCCGGACCGCCGCCCGGGCCGGGCTTTCACCTCGCCTTCGCCGCCCCCAGCCGGGAGGCGGTCGATGCGTTCCACGCCGCCGCGCTTCGGTTCGGCGGCGTCGATGACGGCGCGCCGGGCCTTCGCCCGCAGTACGGCCCGGGCTACTATGCCGCCTTCGTCCTCGATCCGGACGGCCACAAGCTCGAGGCCAAGCACCCGCCGCCGGAGGGATGACCTGATGCCGAACCCCAGTGCGCGGTTTGCGATATCGGTGCTCGCCGCACTCGCCCTCGCCTCCCCCGCCCGCGCGGAGCCGGCAAATCTGACGACGGCCAGCGGGCCCAACACCTATTTCAACCGCCCTGGCGCCGACATGGCGGCGCACGACAGCGCGGTCGGCGACTGCCTGGCGCTCGCCGCGCGCGAACAGCAGCCGAACCCCGGGGCCAGCGCCAGCTTCATGGTCAGCAGCTTCCTGGACCGGGAGATGGCGGCCAAGAGCGCAGTCGCCCTCTCCGCGAACACCGAGAACTGCATGGTGGCGCGCGGCTGGCGCGTGGTCGCCATCCCGCAGGACGAGGCCGACGCCATCGCCAAGCTGGACCGGGCCGGCGTTGCGGCGCGCATCGGCGACTGGGTGGGCGCGGCCGCCCCGCACGGAACCGTCGTTCGTCAGTGGGCGAACGATATGGCCGACGCCGCGACCGTCAAGTTCAAGACCGGCCCTTGGTCCGGTAAGCTCAACCTCAGCCTCTCGGCGATCGACGCCGCGGCGGTCCTGCAAGCCGCCACCGCCGCCGCCAAGGCCGAGGGCGATGACAAGCCGAACCTCCTGCGCGCGCTGGCGCCGGACGAGATCGCCCAGGTTCCCAAGGACCGCGCGGTGGTGATCCTTCGCGTCGCCGGCCCGAGCTTGCACGCCGGCGACACCATCGTGCTGCGTCGCGAGTCGACCGGGGCCGGCGATGCGCCCGACGCCTTCCTCGCCTACGCCAACCCGTTCTGGGAGCGCGGGGGCAAGTGGTCCGCCTTCGAGGCGCCGCCCGGCCGTTGGCGCATCGCCTCGATCGGCGGCGGCCGGCTGATTTTCGAGGTGCGCCTCTGCCTCGGCGCGCCCTCGTTCCAGGCGAGCGCCGGCGAGGTCGTCTACGCCGGGACCTACGACCTTTCATCGGCCGCCATCCGCCCGGACCTTTCCCTCGACGCGGTCAGGCAGTGGCTCGCCAAGAGCGGCGACGCCGCCGACCGCGTGCGCCCGGCGACCTACGTCAACGGCTCGACCGGCCGCTGCGGCGGGACCTACATCTACGCCTACGAGATCGACGGCGCGCCGCGCGAGCCCGCAGGCGAAACGCAGCCTCACCCTGCGCCTTAGGCGCGCGCGGCCGCTAGCGCCGGCGCGCCGTCTCGATCAGCGCCGCCAGGGCATCCGGCTCGACCAGGCGGACGCCCGCCGGCGAGAGCGCCACCCAGCCCTCCGCCGCCCAGGCGTGCAGCTTGCGGTTCACCTTCTCGCGCGAGGCCCCGAGCCGGCGCGCGAGTTCCGTCTGCGTCAGGGGCACGAGCCCCCGCGCGCCGGCCTCCTGGATCACCAGCCGCGCGAGCCGCCCGCCGAGATCGAGCAGGCTGGAGGCCTCGAACGCGGCGTTCGCCGCCCTGAGCCGCCGGCTGAGCTCGGCCACCAGCGCCACGGCCGCGGTCGGTTCGGCCGCAAACGCGTCGAGCAGCGCCTGCCGCGGCAGGCGCCAGAGTCGGCAGCGGGTGGCGGCGGCCATGTCAGCCGAGCGGGCGCCGCCGTCCAGCGCCGCCATCTCCCCGATCAGGGCGCCGGCGCGGTGGGAGGACAGCCGCACCGGCTTGCCGCCCTCCGAGCGGACCAGCACCTCGACTTCGCCGTCCAGCACGATGTAGGCGGCGTCGCCGGGATCGCCGGCCTGGCAGAGCAGCTGACCGGTCTCCAGCGCCAACGGCGAGCCGGCCGCCGCCAGCCGTGCGCGGGCGGCTGGCGACAGCCACGCCAGCACGCCGCTCGCCTCCAGCGCGGCCGCGACCGCCGGACTGACCGCCCCGTCGACCACGCGGGCGCCGGCCCCTTTTATGCGAACATCTCGGGCCGCAGATCGCTGACCTCGATGATCACGTCGGCCGGCAGGTTGGCCCGCTTGGCGGCGCTGCGGATGGCGTCGGCGGTGGCCGCTTCATAGAGGCAGTAGGTCTTCTTCTTGTCGGCGCTGAGGAAGGAGAACAGCCATTTGACGCCCTCCTCGTCGTTGATCTGCTTGATGCCGGCGGCGCCATCCTTGGTCACTTCCAGCTGCTCGGCGAAGTTACGCTCGATGAGAAAACGGGCCATGGGAGGGTCTCCTTGTTGGGTGGCCAAGGGGCGCCGACACCGGCGCTCCGGAGTGGTTGGGTCGCTCACACGACGCCGACGCTGGGCGCGGCGGCGCCGATGCGCTCGATGAGCGCGAACATGTTCAGATCCTTCGCGGTCGCGGCCGCCTCGGCGAGCAGGCCGGCCGCCCGCTTCTGGTCGCCCTTGCGGTTTCGCGCCGACAGCATGAGCGCGTACTCGCGCCGGCTGTGCGCCAGCCACGGCCGCGCCTGGAGCCGCTCGTCCATCTGCAGCGCGTACTCGAAGTGCTCTTCGGCGGCCCGCCAGTCGCCGAGCGCGCCGGCGAGCATGCCGAGGTAGCGGGCGGCGGCGCCGCAACACAGCGTGCAGGAGGGCACGGTGACCGCCTGCGCCTGGAAGGGCAGCAGCGCATCGTAGATCCGCTGCGCGTGCTCGCTCTGTTTCAGTCTGGCTGCGACCTCGGCCAGATAGGTCCAGGTCACCAGGCGCTTGCCGTCCTTCGGAACCGGAAAGTCCTCCTCGGCCATCGTGTCCAGCATGCGCGCCGCCTGGGCGTCGAAGCCGACGTCGCTGGCGATCAGCATCAGGCCCGGCCGCCAGGCTCTTTCCTCGGGGTTCTCGTCGACGAACCGCTTGATCAGCGGCGCGACTTCGGCGAGCCGCCCCTGTTCGCGGCGGATGGTGAACATCTGCATGCCGTAGACGCCGGTCGGAAACTCGGCGTCGACGCTTTCGGCCTGCTTGAGGGCGTTCTCGGCGAACTGCTCGGCCAGGACGAAGTCGCCCACGAGGATGCCGCGCATGGCCTTGGCGGCGGTCGACACCCACATGTGCACGCGGTCCTGCTCGACCGCGACGACCTGCTCATAGCGGGCGAGCGTTGAGTCGAAGCTCGCGAGGTCTCCCATCTCCAGGTGGCACGCGAGGCAGCGGGCGCTGGCGACCCCGACGTATGTCTCGTCGCCGCCCTCGGCGACCTGGCGGATTTCCTCAAGGCGGCTGGCCCGCTCGGGGAACTCGGAGACCGGCAGAGGGCGGGCGCCGATGTCGAGGAGATCGCACAGCAGGGCGTCGAGAAGGCCGTTGGCGTCGCCGATCCGGCGCGCCAACGCGATCGCCTCGTCGGTGACGTCGCCGGCGCGGTCGAGCGAGCCGGCGGTGTGCAGGCTGCTGGCCAGGCGACTCAAGAGGCGGCAGCGTTCGACGCTGTCGCCGTCGCCGACGGCGGCAAGCGCCTCTTCGAGGACGACGACGCCCTGCGTCCCCGCGCCGCCGAGGTAGAAGTTGGCCTCCTCGCATCCGAGCGCCGCATCGACCAGCAGGGCCGGCAGGTCCTGCTCGCGCGCCAGGCGCGCGGCCTCCTGGTAGGTCCCGACGGCGCGCGGGGTCGCCAGGCGGTACTCGGACCGGCCACGGATCAACAGCAGCGGCACGAGGCGGACGGCGCGATCGCGGCCGGTCAGCTTGAGGCTCTCGATCAGCGCGATCCCGGCCTGGGCGTGGGTGATCGCCTCTTCGAAGGCGGCGCGCTCCAGCGCCCGCTGGCCGGCCTGGCGCCAGTAGTCGATCGCGCGCTCGGGCGTCTCGCTGGCGGCCAGGTTCTGCGCCAGCCGCTCGGGCTCCCGCTCGACGATCTCCGGGTAATGGCTCTCGAGGGCGGCCGCGATCAGGCCGTGGTCGTGACGGCGGCGCGCCAGCAGCAGCGACTGATAGGCGATGTCCTGAATGAGCGCGTGGCGGAACATATACCCGGCGCCTTCGCTCCCGGCGCGCGGCGACGGCAGGATGATTTCGGCCTCGACCAGCCGGTCGAGCGCTGTCTGCAGCTCCGCCTCGGGCTTGCCGACGATCATGGCCAGGAGCCCGCGGTCGAAGTCGCGCCCGATGATCGCCGCCGTCTGCGCGACCTCTTTCACGCCTGGGTCCAACCGGTCGAGGCGCGAGAGCAGCGAGCCCTGCAGCGTGTCCGGGATGCTGATCGCCAGCGCCACGCCCTTCAGCTCGTAGTGGCTGCCCGCGTCACGCAGCATGTCGCCCTGCAACACCGCCTTGGTCAGCTCCTCGACGAACAGCGGCACGCCGTCGGTCTTGGCGATGATCTGGTTCATGATCACGTCCGGCAGCGGCTTGTCGGCGGTCAGGCTCTCAATCATCTCGAAGCGATCGCGCCGCGAGAGGCGGTCCAGGTTCAGCTGCACCAGCTGCGGCGAGCTCCAGCCGGGCTGGAATTCGGGCCGCGCCAGCATCAGCACCAAGAGGCGCGCGCTCCCTAGCCGCTCGTGGATCATCCGCACCAGCTCCAGCGTCGACGGGTCGACCCAGTGGGCGTCTTCGATCGCCAGCAGCATCGGACGCTGGCGCGTCAGGCTCTCCACCATGCCGACGAGGACGCTCAGCGAGCGCTGCTTGAACGCCAGTGACGAGGTGTCGATCTTCGGCGCGTCGTCGTCTTCCGGCATGCCGAACAGGCTCGCCAGCACCATCGCCGCCTCCTCCCGGTCGACGTCGAAGGTTTCGAGCGCGGCGCGCAGGCGGTCGGTGTCGGCGGCGGTGAAGGCCTTGGAGTCCAGGGCGAAGGCGGCCTGCAGCCGCTGCAGCACCGGCCAGAACGGGCTGTCCTGGTGGTAGGGCGAGCCATAGAAGGTGACGACCTCGGCGTCTTCGTCGGCGATGCTGTCGCGAAAGGCCCTCAGCGTGCGCGACTTGCCGATGCCGGCCTCGCCGGTCAGCAGCACCGAGCGCATCTCCCCGTCGCGCGCCTGGCGCCAGCGCTGGCGCAGCATCTCCAGCTCCGCCGAGCGTCCGACCAGCGGCGTCAGGCCGCGGCCGGCGCGGATCTCGAAGGCGTCGGCGGCCTCGGCCGGCCCGACGACGCGGTAGACGGGCACCGGCTCCGTGACGCCCTTCAGCGCCTGCGGACCCAGGTCCTCCAGCTCGAACGCGCCCCGGATCAGCCGCTCGGTCGCCGGGCCGACGACGATCGCATCGCGCGGCGCCAGCGTCTGCAGCCGCGCCGCCAGGATCGGCGTCTCGCCGACGATCGCCTGCCGGTCCCGCGCCGACCCGGCGCCCACCTCGCCGGCGACCACCAGCCCGGTTTCGACGCCCATGCGGATGTGCAGCTCCACCTGGTGATCGGCCAAGAGCTGCGCGTTGGTCGCCCGCATGTTGGCGATGATGCCAAGGCCCGCCAGCACCGCCCGCACCGCGTCGTCCTCGTGGGCGCGCGGATAGCCGAAATAGACCAGCAACCCGTCGCCGCTGTACTGGGCGATGTGCCCCTCGTGCGGCTCGATGGCGCTGACGCAGGCGTTGTGGAAGTCGCCCAGCACCTGCCGCATCACCTCAGGATCGAAGCGCTCGGCCAGCGGCGTCGAGTCGATCAGGTCGATGAACATCACGGTCAGCTGCCGCCGCTCGCCCTCGCTCGGGCCGCTGGCGGCCTGCGCCGGCAATGGCGACAGCGGCGCCGCGGCGGCGGCGGGCGAGCCCTCGAGCGCCTTTAAGAACCGCTTGCGATCGCCCAGCGAGAGCCCGAGCTCCTTCAGGTCGTCCTCGGAAAGGTCGCCCAGCACATCCCAGCCGATCTCGTGCGCCGCAAAGGCGTCCGCGTATCGGCCAAGACCGATTTCGCCGAGCCAGCCTTTCAAGTCAGCGGCCATCTGAGATCGAGACCCTCCGTCGCCGTTATAGCGCGTCGCCGAAGCGTTCGCCTCCGACACCGCCCAATCGAGCACGGACGGGGGGCGGCGTGTGTGACCTGGGTCACACCGCCAGAGCCGTCCGCTCGCCTTCCGGGGCTCACACTGGTCGCGGACGCTGCAATTGACAATCATTCTCATACAGATATGCGAATGCCTCGCAGCTTTAGGAGTGTGCGGCGTGCGGGCGGTGTGGGTTGGGGCGGCGGCGGCGCTGGCCGTGGCGGGGGCGGCGCGGGCCGATCCCAGGCTGGATGAGAAGGTCTACGCGCCCTACGTCCAGAACGGGCTCGGCGAGTTCGAAGCGCGCACCGCCGGGCTGATCGATCCTGTGGGCGGCGCGGAACAGACCACGGTGTTCGAGCTCGAATACGGCGTCAGCGACCACCTCAGCCTGGCGCTGGTCGGCGCGCTGCACGACGACCGGCTTGCGGCTCGCGGTGGACCGACGTGGGCGTCGAGGGGGTCTGGCGCCTGGGGACGATCCCCAAGGTCGGCGTCGACGCCGGGCTCTACCTCGAATATGGCCACGGCCTGAACGGCGAAGCCGATTTCGTGGAAGGCAAGCTCTTGCTGGCCAAGCGGGCGGGCCGCTTCGAGGGACTGTTCAACCTCATCCTCGAGCGGCCGCTGAACGCGCCGGCCGGCGGCAACGCCGCCGGCTACGGCTGCGCCGCCTCCGCGACCTGGCGGACGGTCGGGTCGCTGCGCCTGGGCGTCGAGGCGCTGGGCGACCTCGGCGACGACCACAGCTTCGGCGGCCGCCAGGGCGCCTTCATCGGACCGCAGTTGAAGTGGGAGCTCCACCCTTTCGGCAAGGGGCCGGACCTGGACGGCGACGACGACGGCGACGAGCCCGCCGCGACCGGCCGCCATCCGCCGATCGAGATCGACATCGACGCCGGCTGGCTGGCCGCCGTCGGCCCCGACCGCGCCGAAGCCCCCAGCCAGGCGCGCATCGGGATCGAGGTGGAGCGGAAGTTCTAGCGCTTCGTCGACGCCACGCGGTCCGCCCGCGACACCGCCATTCAACCTGAAATAAGCAGCGCCCTGAGCGGGGTCGGCGTGGCCTTAGCCTCTCGTCTTTCGAGCGTCCTTGCGGCGCGTACTCGCGGAAGACGAGCGTGGCTTTCGATTTCGATCCAGCCCCGAGCGGGCTGGGCGACAGTCTCGGCGCTCCCGATCCCGGCGGCGTCATCGGGCTCGGCCTGAGTGCTCTGGCGAGCGGCGGAATCCATCCCAGCCCGCTCGCCAACAACGACGCGCTGCCGACCGATCCGATCGACATGGCCTACGCCCAGGCGCTCGGCCTCGGCAACTGGACGACCCTCAACAGCCTGTTGCAACGGCCCTCCTGGCCGGAGGCGGGCGACGACCTGCTGACGACGGCAAGCACATCGCTGCCGCCGACCAGCGGCGGTTCGGCCGTTTCGGGAATCGACCGCAGCGGCATTGCGAACCTCAGCGCGCCACCACTGCCCCAGATCGCCTCGGCTCCTAGCCGGGCCAGTCCACCTCTGCCGCTGGAGGGAAGCGGGTGGGGTCGGGGCCTCGGTGGAGGTCGGACCGCGAGTCCCGTACTGACCGCGCCCGGCGAACTCGGCGCCGGCTTACTATCGGCAGCAGCAAGGAGTCCAACCACCGCTCAGGCAGGCCCGCCGTCAGCGGCAGAGTTGGCGTGGCTGCACGCACACGGCGTCGACGGTCCCCTCCCGACCGGTCCGATTCCGTGGGCCCTCCTCATGGCAGCCCGGCCGTCAACGCAATCAAGGGAGCGTTCCGGCAAGGCTTCGCGGCCGCTGGAGCAAGTGCAGACAGGGACATCAATCACCCTGGCATCGTCAGTTCGATCCAGAACCTGATCGACCCGCTTCACCCTTTCGAGGGATTCCTGACCGAGCCGGCGATCAGCCTCGCCGACAGTCTCCAGAAGGTCTGGCGCCCGGACCTCGACGAACCGTACGCCGCGCAGGCGCTAGCAGAGAACAATGCGGCTCATTGGATACCGTTTGACCCTCAGCACGTACCCTCTGCCGCCGAGCAGCGCGCCACCGAGCGCGATCTTGCATTGCTTGTGCTCGGCCACCGGTTCGGGCCGCAGGTTGGCGAAATTAGCGTTCGTCCGGCTGGTCCGTTCGGACGATTCAAGTCCGCGGAAGACTTCGAGCTAGAAGCCTACCGACAACTCCAGCGCTTCCATAACGAGGCGTTCGCGAAGATCGAGCAGTCCATACGCACAGGATCTCTGACGCCGCCACCGGGCCTTCCCCAACCCCTTTTTTTCGGCAAGGAGCTCGACGCCGCCGTGCGCAACCAATTCCGAGAGTGGGTTCGCTCGGAGGGGATAGAGGAAGGCCCGACCGGCGTCGTACGGATCAACCGACGTCTCTACGACCAGACCGCCGCACCCGGGGCTAAGCGCTATCGCCAACCCGACGTCTATGTTCCGCAAGCAAACTCAATTCTGGAAGGCACGATGGCGCCCAAGTCGTGGCGGACTCCCCAGATTCGCGACTACCGCGCATTCTCTGGCGCGAATACGACAGTCGTGCGCCCGCAGGCGCGGGGGACGTCGTACGGCGTCGTACAGTGAGGACGATCATGCACGAACACGTTAGCCACTTCGAGGCGTACGTAGACTTCATCAGTTATGTGCTGATTAGCGCCGCGACCGAATTCACGCCCCAGACGTTCCTCCCGCCCGAAGAGCAGACCAACCTCGAGAACGCCTTCCAAACGCTCTTCAACAAGTTCCCGTTGGTCGCACGGCGGCTCCGGACGCCGGCGGCTGCGCCCGAGTTGAAGAGACTGCTCCAATCTTCCCTGGAGGCATACCGCTCGGGTGACGTTCTTCGGGGCGGGCACATTCTCCAGGAATTCCGCGCCGACCTGCTCGCGCAGGCGACGCATCGCGGCTGATGCGCCGGCCTGCTGCTCGCGGTCGCGCTTCACGACGGCCGGAACGGATTGACGCCCCCGGCTCGGTGGGACGGGCATCCGTCGGTTGCTGTCGCTACGAAGGTCGAGCGGACGCGCGGCCTCCCCCACCGCGAGTCGAGGCCGCCCCTGACGCGGTCGAGCCCGGGCGCTCAGCGCCGCTTGCCCAGCTCTTTGGCGATGTCCTTGACCATTCGGCCGGCTTTGCGGTGGGCGGCGGTCAGTTGGTCGCGGGTCACGCCCCAGCGCTTCATCCAGTATTCGACGGCCTGCCGTTCGGAGAGGTCGAGCCGGTCGCGGTCGATGAACCCGCGCTTGTCCTTCAAGCCCGCCATG
>DATGKF010000097.1:0-28512 GCA_035294785.1 Caulobacteraceae bacterium
AGATGTCGTGGTGCGGCGGCGGCGAGATGAGGCCGACGCCCGGCGTCGAGTGGCGCACGCTGGCGATGGTCTTGTCGATCTTGTAGCCGGCCAGTTGGCCGCCCTCGCCGGGCTTGGCGCCCTGGGCCATCTTGATCTGGATGTCGTCGGAGTTGACCAGGTACTCCGCCGTCACGCCGAAGCGGCCTGACGCCACCTGCTTGATCGCCGAGCGCATGGAATCGCCGTTCGGCATCCGCTTGAAGCGGTCGCTCTCCTCGCCGCCCTCGCCGGTGTTCGAGCGGCCGCCGATGCGGTTCATGGCGATGGCGAGCGTGGTGTGCGCCTCGCGGGAGATCGACCCGAAGCTCATCGCGCCGGTGGAGAAGCGGCGGACGATCTGGCTGGCCGGCTCGACCTCGTCCAGCGGCACGGGCTCGTCGGCGGGCTTGAGGCGCATGAGCCCGCGCAACGTCAGCAGCCGCTCGCTCTGTTCGTTGATCGCGGCGGCGAAGGCGGCGTAGGCGCCGGGCAGTTCGCCGCGCACGGCGTGCTGGAGGTTGGCGACCGTCTCCGGCGTCCAGGCGTGCTCCTCGCCGCGCAGGCGGAAGGCGTAGGCGCCGCCCACGTCCAGCATGTGGCGATAGATCGGGATGTCGGCGTAGGCGTCGCGGTGGCGCTGCACCGTCTCGGCGGCGATCTCGGCCAGGCCCGCGCCTTCGACCGTCGAGGCGGTGCCTGTGAAGTAGCGGTCGACGAACTCGCTCGAGAGCCCAACGGCGTCGAAGATCTGGGCGCCGCAATAGGACTGGTAAGTGGAGATGCCCATCTTGGACATCACCTTCAAAAGCCCCTTCCCGATCGCCTTGATATAGTTCTTCTGCACCTCGTAGGGCTTCAGCGGCAGGTCCTGCTGAACCCGCAAATGCTCGAGCGTTTCAAAGGCGAGGTAGGGGTTGATCGCCTCCGCGCCATAGCCGGCCAGCACGCAGAAGTGATGCACCTCGCGCGCCTCGCCGGTCTCGACCACGAGGCCGGTCTGCATCCGCAGGCCCTGGCGGATCAGGTGATGGTGCACCGCCGCCGTCGCCAGCGCGGCGGGGATGGCGTTCCGCTCGGCCGAGAGGTTGCGGTCGGAGAGGACGAGGATGTTGTTGTCGGCGAGGACCGCTTCCGTCGCCTGGTTGCAGATGCGCTCGACCGCCCGCTCCAGCCCGACGTCGCCGTGCGCGGCCGGCCCGGTGATGTCGATGGTGGCGGTGCGGAAGGCCCCGTCCACCAGCGTCGAGATGGCGCGGATCTTCTCCAGATCCTGGTTGCTGAGGATCGGCTGCGAGACCTCGAGCCGCTTGTGCGTGCCGGCCTGGCGGCCGAGCAGGTTGGGCCGGGGGCCGATCATCGACACCAGCGACATCACCAGTTCTTCGCGGATCGGGTCGATCGGCGGGTTGGTGACCTGGGCGAAGCACTGCTTGAAGTAGTCGTAGAGCAGCCGCGGACGCTTCGACAGCACCGCCAGCGGGGTGTCGGTGCCCATCGAACCCACGGGATCGTCACCCGACTGGGCCATCGGCTCGAGGAAGAACTGCAGGTCTTCCTGCGTGTAGCCGAACGCCTGCTGGCGATGCAGCAGCGCCTCGGCGTCGTTGGCCGGCGAAGGCGGCGCGACGTCGGGGCCAGGCAGGTCCTCGAGCTTGAACTGGGTGGCCCTCAGCCAGTCGTCGTAGGGCTCCGCCTCTGCGAGCGTGCGCTTGAGCTCCTCGTCCTCGACGATGCGGCCTTCCTCGAGGTCGATCAGCAGCATCTTGCCCGGCTGCAGGCGCCACTTGCGGGTGATGTTGGCTTCCGGAATGTCGAGCACGCCGGCCTCCGACGCCATCACCACATGGTCGTCGTCGGTGACCAGGAAGCGCGCGGGCCGCAGGCCGTTGCGGTCCAGCGTCGCGCCGATCTGCCGCCCGTCGGTGAAGGCGATCGCCGCCGGCCCGTCCCAGGGCTCCATCAGCGCGGCGTGGTACTCGTAGAAGGCCCGCCGCTTGGCGTCCATGAGCGGGTTCCCGGCCCAAGCCTCCGGAATCAGCATCATCATCGCGTGCGCCAGCGGGTAACCGCCGGCGAGCAGAAGCTCGAGCGCGTTGTCGAGCATGGCGGTGTCGGAGTCGGTGGCCAGCATCAGCGGCCACATCTTGTCGAGGTCGGGCCCGAGCAGCTCCGACTCCATCGTGCGCCGCCGCGCGCTCATCCAGTTGTAGTTGCCCTGCTTGGTGTTGATCTCGCCGTTGTGGGCGATGAACCGGTAGGGGTGGGCGAGCTTCCAGGACGGGAAGGTGTTGGTGGCGAACCGCTGGTGCATCAGCGCCAGCGCCGACTCCGTCAGCGGATTGGCGAGGTCGAGGTAGAAGGTCTCGAGCTGCCGCGCGAGCAGCAGGCCCTTGTAGACCACCGTCCGGCTCGAACACGACGGCATGTAGAGGTCGGTCAACTCCGGCAGGTCGTGGATCTTGGCCTGCCGGGCCAGCGGATTCTGGGTCTGCTTGCGGATGACCAGGAGCTTGCGCTCGAAGGCGTCCTGATCCTTGACGCCCGGCCCCCTGGCGATGATCGCCTGGCGGATCAGCGGCATCTCTTCCAGCACGGTCTTGCCGAGGCCGGTCGGATCGGTCGGCACGTCGCGCCAGCCCAGCAGCGTCTGGCCCTCGACCGAAACGAAGTGTTCGAACTGCGCCACCGCGAACTCGCGCGCCTTCGGCTCCGTCGGCAGGAAGCACATGGCGACGCCGTATTCGCCCGGCGGCGGCAGCTCCAGGCCGCGCTCGCCAGCCCAATGGCGGATCAGCTTGTCCGGAATCTGGATCAGGCAGCCGACGCCGTCGCCGACCAGCGGATCGGCTCCGACGGCGCCGCGGTGGTTGAGGTTCAGAAGGATCTGAAGCCCGCGAACGATGATGTCGTGCGATTTGCGGCCCTTGATGTTGGCCACAAACCCTACGCCGCACGCATCGTGCTCGTTCCGCGGGTCATAGAGACCCTCTCTGAAGTCCTGCCCCATCCGGGCCTCGCCTTTCGTCAGTCTTGCCCAACGCCATCCCTCGCCGCGTGAGCGCCTGCGAAAGGCCCTCCTGCGGGAGCTTGAATTTTCGCACGCTTTCGCGCCACGCGCCATTTTGGGGCGCCGGCGTACAAACAGAAGTTTGGCCGCTCTGGCAAGACGCGAAAACGCTGTCGCGCCCGGCCGGATGGTAATCGGCGCAAAGCCTGCCTGACTTAGGGTCGGCGGCGCCTCGCGCAAGTCACGAACAGCCAGCGATTGTTGCAAACCAAAAGACGGTGATCGGGCCGTTCACCACGCCTGTGCGCGATGGATTAAGGCTGCGAGCGCTAGGCTTGCTTCATGGACGCCATTTCGGCCGCCAGAACGGGCTTGATCACCGCCGTGCAGCGCTTCGACGGCGCGAGCGCGAACCTGATGAACGCCTTCACCGGCTCGAGCGGCAGCCCTGACGCGGCCGCCGCCGTCGTCGCGCAGCTCAACGCCAGGACCGCGTTCAACGCCTCCCTCGCCACCACCCGCGCGGCGAACCGCATGTTCAAGTCGCTCCTCGACATCACCGTCTGACCGCCGTGTCTCCAGATTGGGGACACGCACCATTTTCGGCCAGGTCAGTAAGGTTGGCCGTGTCCGCAGCGCGAAAATGGTGCGTGTCCCCAATTTGCAAGTCGAACTGGCTCGGCCCGGCGTTGTCGACCGCCCCGATCGTGCGGCCGTTCAGGTAGTAGTAGTCGTTGATCGGCCCGGCGGTGTCGGTGCGGCTTAGGACCTCGCCCTCGATGTTGTTGACGTAGGTGATGGTGTGCGGCGCGCCATCGCTGATGGTGGCCGAGGTCAGGAAGCCGTTGGCGTCGTGGCCGAGGGTGGTGTGGAACTCGGTCCCCGAGGCGGTGTTGGGGTCGAACGTGATCGAGGTCTCGGTCGAGACCAGGCCCCAGGCATAGGCGTTGACAGTGAAGTTGGTTGGCTGCGCCGTCGAGTGCCCGGCGGAATTGACCAGCGTCGAGGTGGTGTAGACGCCGGTGAGCTGGCCGGCCTCGAAGGTTCCGTTCCAGTCGGCCGCCCCCTTGGCCGTCCCCACCCCGGCGGCGTCGTAGACCCCGCCGTTGGTCGAGGCGTTGTAGAAGTAGAGGTTGGTCTGGTTCAGCGTCGAGCCGCTGGATTGGAGCTGGCTGATCTGGTCGGAGAGCACCAGGCCGTCGGCGTCGTAGACGACGTTCGAGCGCACGTAGGCCACGTGGCCGCTGGGTTGATACTCGGTCTGTTGGGTGAGGCGCCCGAGCGCGTCGTTGACATAGGCGACGGCGGTGTAAGGGGGTGGTGGTCGCCGTCTGGTCCCCGGCCGTCCCCGCCGCCGTCGCGCGCGGCGAGCGCTAAGCGCTTTCCTGAGCGCCCCCGCAGCCGTGTTTTAATCCGCTCAGTCCGCGGCGTTCGATGTGAAGTGTTCCTGGTCGGCGGGGGGTGGCCCCTCTGCAGACGACGAAGCCTTTGTACTTGCTGCTGCTGTTGTTGTTGTTGATCGCTTCGATCCCGACAGAGATGGCGGAAGCCCACCACCGACCGGGAGCCTTCCATCGGCGCCGCGGCGACCGCCGCTGCGTGCGTTCGCGCGCGCCTGAGCTCAGCTTCACAGCTTCACATCGTTTCAGGGCCTGGTCAGCACCATCGCGGGCCTGCGCCTGGGGGTGGGACGATGCTTGCGAAGCGGGTCATCGAGCGAGCTTAGTAGCGGGAGAACAAAGAGGGAATATTGCTCCTGTCCCCTTATTCCCTTATTCCGAGCCCTTATCGATCGCCGGGTTCGGCGACCTTGAGGTTCGGAAGGGACAGAGGTCTTCGGAAGGGACAGCAAGTTCCCGGTCGGCCAACGGACCGAGCCACACTCTGCGGTAGCAAGCTATTCTGCGATTATAGTCACCTTATTGAGACCATCTTCAGGTTCAAACTCATAGCGGACAGCGTAGCCTGCCAAGTCAAACTTGACCCATCTACGACGAAATCCAAGAAGTGCGCTTGGTTTCCCTCCCCCAGTGCTTGATGGCTCGCCGAAAAGCTCTCTCACTGACGACTCATCTGCGTCTTTGTTGATCCCACGATCCAGCGGCCCGCGATAGGACTCATAACCCTCCGTGGGACGCAGAAAGAGGTGAATATGATTGAGCCCACGATCACGGAAGCCCATTTCGATGCCGCTATTCACGAATTTATAGAAGCGGGTTCGCCCCTCCGGATCATTGTATTCCTCCGGCGTTTGGGAAATCTGAGGTTGCTCTCCCACGGCACCAACGAGACGACGAAAAACGGCAGAATTTTCTTGCTCGCGAAGTGAGGCCGCTAGGTCCCTCCACTCAAAACTCATTGAGCTAACCCCAGGGTGCGATTCCGAGCGTTTATCTTTTGGATGGTCTGCTCCACGGCGGTGGGATCACGCCCCAAATTCAGAAGGTTAGTCCGAAGAGCATTCGTACCCCGGAGTGCCGCAGCGCCAAGATCTAAGGCGTCAGCGCTAATTTGCGCCGCCGAATTGCGGCCGCCATACGTTGGGCTAAGAAGATGGACCTCACGCGGCACTTCGACGGCCGTCGCATTGTTGTACAGATTGTTCAACTCGCTTGCGGTCAAAGGCCCACCATTCTCGATTTCAGCTGGTATCCGGGGACACACACCTATTTCCGCAGCGTACCCCGGCCGCGGTCAAAGGGCTTGACCAGATCGGAACAAAAAGCGAACATGCCTGCTCCTTGATCGCCGACGGAGGGGTTGGCATGGGCAGGATCGCGCGCGTCGTGGTTGCAGGGGCGCCGCATCATGTAACGCAGCGGGGGAACCGGCGCCAGACGACCTTCTTCGGGGAGAAGGACTACCGCCTCTATCACGCCATCGCCGCCGAGACCTTTGCGGCGGCCGAGGTGGAGGTCTGGGCCTATTGCCTGATGCCGAACCATGTCCACATCGTCGCCACGCCCGAGCGGCCGCAGGCTTTGGCCGAGGCGGTCGGCGCCACGCACGTCCGCTACACCCGCGCCGTCAACCGGCGCGAAGGCTGGACCGGCTATCTTTGGCAAGGCCGCTTCGCATCGTTTCCGATGGACGAGGCGTACCTGCGCCAATGCGCCCGCTACGTCGGGCTGAACCCCGTCCGCGCCGGCATCGTCGGGCGCGCGATCGACTGGCCTTGGTCCAGCGTCCGCGCGCATCTGGAGGGCCGGAACGACGCGCTGCTGACGCCCGCGCCCCTGGCCGAACGGCTGGGCCCCGACCTCGACCGGTTCTTCGAGGTCGACGTGGCCGAGGAGGCGCGCCGGCAGCTCCGCCTGGCGTCATCGACCGGGCGGCCTCTGGGCGCCGCCGCCTGGATCAAGACGCTGGAGCGCAGCGCCGGACGCCCGCTCGCGGCTCGGCCGGTCGGGCGGCCGCCGAGGACGCCCGAGGCCGCCTCAGCGGCGGCGTAAACCGGTGTGCGTCCCCATTTGCCGATAAGTGATTGCCGAAAACCTGATCCTCGCCATATTGCGCGGGCGAGCGGCCGAGCACGGTCGCCAAAGGGTCAAGGAGACGTCCAGATGAAAGCCGCCGTTCTGCGGGAAGTGAACAAGCCGCTCGTGATCGAGGACGTCCAGATCGGCAAGCCGGGCCCGCACGAGGTGCTGATCCGCACCGCCGCCTGCGGCGTCTGCCACTCCGACCTGCACTTCATGGAGGGCAAGTACCCCTACCCGCTGCCGGCCGTGCTGGGCCACGAGGCGGCCGGCGTCGTCGAGCAGGTCGGCTCCGAGGTGCGCACCGTGAAGGTGGGCGACCATGTCATCACCTGTCTCTCGGCCTTCTGCGGCCACTGCGAGTATTGCCTGAGCGGCCACATGTCGCTCTGCCAGAGCCCGGACACCCGCCGCGGCCAGGGCGAGGAGCCGCGCCTGTTCGTCGAGGGCGGCGCCATGAACCAGTACCTGAACCTCTCGGCCTTCGCCGAGCAGATGCTGATCCACGAACACGCCTGCACCGCGATCCGCAAGGACATGCCGCTGGACCGCGCGGCCCTGATCGGCTGCGGCGTCACCACCGGCGTCGGCGCGGTGATCCACACCAGCCACGTGCGGCCCGGCGAGACCGTGGCCGTGATCGGCTGCGGCGGCGTGGGCCTCGCGGCGGTGAACGGCGCGGCGATCGCCGGCGCCGGGCGCATCATCGCCATCGACATGCAGGGCTCGAAGGACAACCTCGCCAAGCACTTCGGCGCGACCGACTTCATCGACGCCTCGAAGGAAGATCCGGTGGCCAAGGTGATGGAGCTCACCGGCGGCGGCGTGAACCACAGCTTCGAAGCCATCGGCCTCGGCAAGACCGACGAGCAGGCGTTCAACATGATCCGCCGCGGCGGGACGGCGAACATCATCGGCATGATCCCGGTCGGCCAGACGGTGACGCTGATGGGCGCGGCGTTCCTCGGCGAGAAGCGCATCCAGGGCTCGCTGATGGGCTCCAACCGCTTCCCGGTCGACATGCCGCGGTTCGTCGACTTCTACATGTCCGGCAAGCTGAAGCTTGACGAGATGATCTCGCGCCGCCTCAAGCTCGAGGAGGTGAACGACGCCTTCGAAGAGATGAAAACCGGCCAGATCGCCCGCTCGGTCATCGTCTTCGACGCCTAAAAATCACCTCTCCCACAGGGAGAGGGAGGGGCCCCCGGGGCGGAGCCCGGCGGGACGGTGAGGGGTTACGGCGTCGCGGGTTTGCCTCGAACGGCGTACGCCCTCATCCTCCCATCGCTGCGCGATGGGCCCCTCCTTCTCCCCCAGGAGAAGTGTTTGAGGTAGGACCCGATAGCGCCGCGCGTTCGAGTCGGCGGCAGGGAGCCTCGGCACATGAGCGTGCACGCCATCGTCATCATCGGCGCGACCGGCGACCTGGCGCAGACGATGCTCTATCCGTCGCTCTACTTCCTCGACGCCGAGGGGCATCTGCCGGCCGACTTCCGCATTATCGGCGGCGCGCGCTCCGAGCTCACCGACGAGGCCTTCATCGGCCGGGTCGAGGCGTCGGTGCGGGAGCGCGCCGAGGGCGCCTTCAAGGACGACGTCTGGCAGCGCTACCGGCGGCGGCTCGCCTACTGCCCGGTCAACGCCGAGCGGCCGGCGACCTTCCGCGACCTGGCGACGATGCTCGGCGGCGGGCGCGAGGTGATCTTCTACTTCTCCACTTCGCCCAGCCTCTACGACGA
The DNA here is from genome assembly GCA_035294785.1 of Caulobacteraceae bacterium. Classification (GTDB taxonomy): domain Bacteria; phylum Pseudomonadota; class Alphaproteobacteria; order Caulobacterales; family Caulobacteraceae; genus Poindextera. The sequence continues at coordinate 8,247 of DATGKF010000097.1, forward strand.
GATCAGCGCCAACCTGCGCGACGCCGAGCTGGCGAAGCCGGAAACCCGCGTCATCGTCGAAAAGCCGATCGGGCGAGATCTGGCGACCTGCATCGAGATCAACGACGCGCTGGCCCGCACCTTCGACGAGCGCGAGATCTTCCGCATCGACCACTACCTCGGCAAGGAGACGGTGCAAAACCTGATCGCGCTGCGCTTCGCCAACACACTGTTCGAGCCGCTGTGGAACAAGGTCTCGATCGATCACGTGCAGATCACTGTCGGCGAGACGATCGGCGTGGGCGGCCGCTGGTCCTACTACGACGACTACGGGGCGCTGCGCGACATGGTGCAGAACCACGTGCTGCAGCTGCTCTGTCTGGTGGCGATGGAGCCGCCGGCCAGCCTCGACCCCGACTCCGTGCGCAACGAGAAGGTGAAGGTGCTCCGCAGCCTTCGGCCCATCACCGGCCGCGACGTCGAGCGCAAGACCGTGCGCGGCCAGTATCGCGCCGGCGTGGCCGACGCCGGGGCGGCCGTCGGCTATCTGGACGAGGCGGGCGGGCGGCCCTCAGACACCGAGACCTTCGTGGCCGTGCAGGCGAACGTCGACAATTGGCGCTGGGCGGGCGTGCCCTTCTATCTGCGCACGGGCAAGCGGCTGCCGATCAAGAGTTCGCAGATCGTCATCCAGTTTCGCGACGTACCCCACTCGATCTTCGCAGGCGACGACATGATGGCCAACCGCCTGACGATCCGCCTGCAGCCGGAGGAGGAGATCGCGCTGACCCTGATGAACAAGACGCCGAGCCTCGAGGGCATGGAGTTGAGGCCCGTGGCGCTGAACCTCAGCCTCACCGACGCCTTCCGCCGCGAGGCGCCGCGCCGGCGCATCGCCTACGAGCGGCTGCTCCTGGAGGCGATCCAGAACAACCAGACCCTGTTCGTGCGCCGCGACGAGGCCGAGGCCGCATGGCACTGGATCGACGCCATCGAGGAGGGCTGGCGGAAGTACGAGATGAAGCCCGCGCCCTATGCCGCCGGCTCCTGGGGCCCCTCGGGCGCGTTCGCTCTGACGGAGCGCAATGGACACAGCTGGTACGAATGATGGCCGACGACCGACTGTTCGACGACACGCCGAGCCTCTACGCCGCGCTGGCGCTCGAGATCGCGACGCGCCTGGCGGACGCCGTCGCCGCGCGCGGCCGCGCGAGCCTGATCGCCACCGGCGGGACGACGCCCGGCCCCCTTTACGACGCCCTCTCCGAACAGCCCGCGCCTTGGGAGAGCGTCGTGATCTCGCTGACCGACGACCGCTGGGTCGATCCGGCTGATGCATCCAGCAACGAAGCGCTCGTGCGGGGCCGCCTGCTGGTCGGACGCGCCGCGGGCGCCGAGTTCGTCGGCATGAAGACGCCGGACGTCCATCCGCGCGAGGCCGAGGCCGCCGTCGACCGGGCGCTCGCCGCCATGCCGCGCCCCTGGGACGTGCTGATCCTCGGGATGGGCGACGATGGCCACATCTGTTCGCTCTTCCCGCACGCGCCGGAGCTGAAGATCGCGCTCGATCCGGCGGCGAAGCGCGTCTGCGCCGTCGACCGGCCGGGCGCGGCCGGCGCGGCGCTTCGCATCTCGATGACCGTTCCGGCGGTGCTCGACGCCCGCTGGATCGTGGTGCTGATCGAGGGGCGAGAAAAGCTGGAGGTGGTCGCCAAGGCGCGCGAAGAGGGGCCGATCGCCGCCCTCCCCGTTCGCGCCGTGCTCGGCCAGAGCGACGTGCCGGTCGAGGTCTGGTGGGCGCCGTGACGGCTGCCCGCGGCGCCGAGGCGCTGATGCGGCGCGGGCCGGTGATCCCGATCCTGACCATCGAGGATGCCGGCAAGGCCGCGCCGCTGGCCCGCGCCCTGGCGGCCGGCGGCCTCGAGGTGATGGAGGTCACGCTGCGCACGCCCGCGGCGCTGGCGGCCATCCGCCGCATCGCCGACGAGGTCCCCGACGTCGCGCTGGGCGCCGGCACCATCCTGAACGGCCGCGACTACGACGCCGCCGTCGCCGCCGGGGCGCGCTTCATCGTCACGCCCGGCCTGACCGACGCGCTGATCCGCGTGGCCATGGACGGACCGGTTCCGCTGCTGGCCGGCGTCGCCACCGCCAGCGAGCTGATGCGCGGGCTCGACGCGGGCCTCACCCACTTCAAGTTCTTCCCGGCCGAGGCCGCCGGCGGCGCGCCGGTGCTGGCGGCGTTTCAGGGCCCCTTCGCGGCGGCGCGCTTCTGCCCGACCGGCGGCGTGAACGCCAAGAACGCGCCCGCCTACCTGGCGCTCGCAAACGTCGTCTGCGTCGGGGGGGCCTGGGTTGCGCCGGCCAGGGCGATCGAGGCCGGCGATTGGGCCGCCATCACGGCGCTCGCCCGCGAAGCCGCCGCGCTGACCGCGCGCGGGGGCGAGGCCGATGGATGAGGCGGAAGAGCTGATCCGGCTCTCCGCGCGCGCGCTCGTCGCCCAGATGTGCGCCGCGCCGGGGTTCGAACTGCACATGACCCGCAACTGCGTCCTCGGCCTGACGGACGAGCCTTTGGCCGACTTCAACATTCTGACGCTTGGCCCCGACCCCGACGCCGAGGCGTTCCTCATCCGATCGGTGGCGCGGGCGAAGGAGAGAGGGCTGCCGCTCTTGGCGACGATGAGCCCGCATGTGGCGGCGACCTTGGGGTCCGTCGCGACGAGGCTGGGCATGACCCCGGTGGGCGCGGCGCCGCCGCTCATGGTGCTGCGCGCCGAGACGCCCGTTCCGCGGAGCCGCCCCATGAAGGTCACCCGCGCGCTCGGCGCCGATCTGGTCGGCATCGCCGGCGATCTTGTCGCCGCCGCCTTCGATGCCCCGCGCGACGTCGTGGCCAGATGCATCGACGTGGGGATCACCGAGACGGCAGGCGTCGAGACCTGGATCGCCTGGGACGACGACGGGCCGACAAGCACGGTCTCCGTGACGCCCCTCGGAAGCACGGCGGGGATATCGCTCATGGCGACGCCGCCCGAGCGCCAGCGTAGGGGCATCGGCCACGCGCTGCTTGCTCATGTGATCAACGACTACAGGGGCCGCGGCGTGGAGCGCTTCTTCCTGGGCGCCACTGAAGCAGGCCGGCCCCTCTACGCGAGCATGGGCTTCGTAACCGTCGCCGAACTCTCAGCCTGGATGCTGGGAAACGAGACCCAGGCGCCTGGTTAGGCCGCCGACTCGGCCGGCGCGGGTTGGTCGGCGGCCTTCGCCGCCGACTCGGCCGCGGCGCGACGCTCCGCGCCCCGCCGCCGCGCGCGTGCTGCGTACCAGAACGTCCAGCCAGCCAGGAGACCGCTGGTCGCGTAGCCGAGCACCGCGTTCAGCGCGAGGAAAGTCGGGATCGGAACCGCGAACACCAGGACCACCGCCACCGCCGTCCGCGCCAGCAGGCCCGCGCCCCAGACGAGCGTCATCACCGTCATCACCCGCTTGAAGAACGGGTTGTCGCGCATGCCGACGAACTCGTCCGCCTCGCTCGAGGCGTTCCGCCGCATGCCGGCCAACGCGACGTGATAGATCAGCGGCTGGCGGATCAGGATCGAGCCCAGGAAGATCAGGCCGATCACCCCGGTGACCAGATTCTCGCGCAGTTGCAGGAACTTCGCGCCCCCGCCGCCGAGCAGCGCCAAGAGCGAAAAGGCGATGCCGGCGATGATGAGCAACGAAAGCGCGTCGATGCGGCGTGCACGGATGAACTGATAGACGCTCCAGAGGATCGGCGGGACCGAGGATGCGATCAGCGCGCCGACGTCGCCCAGCCGCTTGTCGGTCAGTTGGTAGACGACGACCGGCAGGACGCCGTTGACCAGGATCTCGAGCCCATAGCCGGCGGCGTTGCGTTTGACGCCGCCCCAGATCTGCGCAAGCCGCGAGGCCATCGCCGCGTCAGCCAGCCGCCGCCTTGGCGCCCGCGCCGAGCCGGGCCACCGTCGCGTCGAGCCACGCCAAAAGGTCGGCGACCACCTCGGCGCGGTTGGTCTCGTTCAGCATCTCGTGCCGGCCCCCGGGATAGACCTTCAGCGTCACGTCGAGGCCGGCGGCGCGGTAGGCGTCGATCAGCGGCGTCAGCCGCTCGAGCTTCTGGTTGATCGGGTCCTCGTCGCCGACGAACACGTAGACCGGCAGGCCGCGCCTGATCCCGGCCAGCGCCGCCGGTCCCACGTCACGCTCGCGCAGCGCGGCGAAGGAGGCGGCCGACTCCGGCGCAAAGCGGATGCCGCAGAGGGGGTCGGCGATGTAGGCGTCGACTTCCGCCTCGTCGCGGCTCAGCCAGTCGTAGTCGGTGCGCGGGTTGGCGTAGCCGCTGTTCGGCCCGCCGGGCGCGCGCGGCCCCGGACCGGCCGTGCCCGACAGCACCAGCGCGTCGATCAGGCTCGAATGGTCGACGACGTAGGCTTGCGAGAACATCGCCCCCATCGAGTGGCCGAAAAGGATGAGCGGCAGGCCCGGGTTCTCCGCCCTGGCGCGACGGCTCAGGACGGCCATGTCGTCGACGGCCGCCGGCGCGCCGCCCGGACCGAAGTCGCCGAGATTGGTCATGCCGCTGGTCAGCCCGTGGCCGCGGTGGTCGGCGGCGTAGATCAGGTAGCCGGCGTCCACGAGCGGCGCGAGCGGACCGCGGTAACGGCCGCTGTGCTCGCCCGCCCCGTGCGCCAGCTGCAGCACCGCCTTCGGCTTGGCCGCGCCGCTCCAGCGGAACCCCGCCAGGCCGGTCCCATCGGCGCCCTCGTAGCGGAAGCGGACTTCGTCGACGGTCATCGACCCTCCTTGGAAAACTCAGCCGGCGGCGCCCTCGCGACCGGTCCACTCGACGATGCGGCCGAGCACGTCGGCGGTGGCCGCATCATAGGCCTGCACGATGGCGCCGACGCGGTTCTCGCTCGCCGCCGCCTGGCCCTCGAACAGCTGGTCGGCCATGACCTTGCGGGTCAGCGCGTTGATCAGCAGCGCATGCACGCTGACCACGACCGTCGGCGCGGCCTTCGGCCCGGCAAGGTAGCGCGCCTCGAACGTCTGCACGTCGAGCCGCAGGCTGATCGGCGCGGCGGCGGAATCGGCGGTGCGCAGCAGGCGCGCCGGGCCGGCCGAGCGCTCGAAGGCTGCGGTCTCGGCCTGGTCGAACAGGATCGCGGCCGGCGCGGCCCAGCGGGCGCCGGCGATATAGGCCACCGAGTCGCCGTCGACGGTGAGGATGCGGTCGGAATCGGCCGCCCGTTCGAAACCTGTCGGCAGCCGCTGGACGTTGAATCCGCGTGGCGAGCCGGCGGTCGCGGACGCCACGGCCTCGTCGCCGCCGAAGCGGTAGAGCTGGGCCGGCGGCGTCTTGGGGAACAGCGAAATGCAACCGCCGAGCGCCAACGCGGCGCCGAGGGTGAGGATCGCACGGTTGGACGCGGTCACGGCTGCACCTGCACTTCCTTCGGCGGGGCCTTGTTGATCAGCGACTGCGGGCTCTCGCGCAGCTCGGTCGAGAGCCGGTCGAGGGAGTCCGCCGCCTGCCTCAGGCTGGCGACGGCCGCGGTCAGCTGCGGCAGGCCGTTGGCGGCGAAGTCGGAGGTCGGCCCCTGCAGCTTGGCGATCATCTCGCGCGCCTGGGCGGCGGCTTCCTTGATCTGCTCGGCCGCGTCGGCGGCGTTGTGCAGCGTGCGCTTGCCGTCGCCGTTCACCAGTCCATTGGCGTTTTCGGTCAGCGACTTGATGCTCGTGGCGGCCGAGTCGATGTTGCGGATGGCGGCGTCCGCGTCGGCGAACAGCTGCTTGCGCCGCTGGGCTTCCGCCGTCACAGCCCGCACGTCGTGCAGCGTGTCGGTGAAGGTCTGGATGTTGTCGTCCGAGAGCACGCGGTTGATGCGGTTCAGCGTCTCGACCGTCGACTGCAGAACGGTCCCGCCGCCGGCCAGGAGCGTGGAGAAGGCGCCTGGGCGTCCCTGCACCACCGGGTACTTGCCCGGGTGGGTCAGCGTCTTCAGCAGCGGCTGGTTGGCCGAGCCCGGCGTGATCTGGATGTAGCTCACGCCGGTGATCCCTTGCGGATCGGCGGTGGCGTAGCTGTCCGAGCGGATCGGAACGTCCGAGGTGACGCGCACGCGCGCGTCAACCAGCTTCGGATTGTCCTTCACAAGCCCGATGTCCTCGATGTCGCCGACCTTGATGCCGTTGAAATGCACCTCGCCGCCCTTCGACAGCCCGTCCACCGGCCCGACGAAGACCACGTCGTAGACGTCGTACTGCTGGGCGAAAGACACCCGCGCCAGCCAGACGACGAAGATCACCATGCCGACGAAGATGACCAGCGAGGCGAAGCCGACCAAGGCGTAGTTGGCGTTGCGCTCCATTCAGCGATGCCCTCCGGCCCCATAGGCCCCTTCGGCCGCGCGACCGCGCGGGCCAAGGAAATACTGCTTGATCCAGGGGTGATCCAGCTTCTGCAATTGCGCGATCGTCCCCACCCCGATGACCTTCTTGTCCGCCAGCACCGCCACGCGGTCGCAGATGGCGTGCAGGCTGTCCAGATCGTGCGTGATCATGAACACCGTCAGATGCAGGCTGGCCGAGAGGTCGGCGATCAGCTCGTCGAACGCCGCGGCAGCGATCGGATCGAGGCCGGACGTCGGCTCGTCGAGGAACAGCAGCTGCGGATCGAGCGCCAGCGCGCGCGCCAGCCCAGCCCGCTTGATCATGCCGCCGGAGAGCTGCGCCGGCTTCAGCGCGCCCGCCTCGGGCGGCAGGCCGGCAAGGGCGATCTTGAGCTCGGCCAGCGCCGAGATCTCCGACTGCGGCAGGCTGGTGTGCTCCACCATCGGCGCGGCGACGTTCTCCTTGATGGTCAGATTGGAGAACAGCGCGCCCTGCTGAAAGAGAACGCCCCAGCTGCGTTCGATGGCGTCCCACTTCGCGGTCGACGCCCGGTCGAGGTCCTGACCGAAGATCTTCACCGTGCCGCCTTCCGGCGCCTTCAGCCCGATGAGCGTGTTGAGCAGCACCGACTTGCCCGCGCCGGAGCCGCCGACGACGCCCAGCACCTCCCCGCGGCGCACTCTGAGGTTCACGCCGTCGTGGATCACGTGGTCGCCGAACCGCGAAACCAGGCCGGTGACCTCGATCGGCGGCGCGCTTTCGTCGATCTCGTCGTCTTCGGCGACGTCGCTCATACGTTCAGCTTCATGTAGACCAGCGCGAACGCCGCATCGATCATGATGATCGAGAAGATAGCGTGCACGACGGCGGCCGTGACGTGGCGGCCGAGCGAGGCGACATCGTCGCCGACCTCCATCCCCTGACGGCAGCCGATGCCGGCGATCACCAGCGCCATGAACGGCGCCTTGAGCATGCCGAGCCAGAACTGCTGGGCGCCGACGTTGTCGCCCAGCCGCTGCAGGAAGAAGGTGGGGCTGAGATCCAGCACGGTCCAGCTGACGATGATGCCGCCGGCGAGCCCGGCCAGCATGGCCGCGAACGTCAGCATGGGGATCGTGAACAACAGGCCGAGGAAGCGCGGCAGCACCAGGGCTTCGAACGGATCGACGCCCATGATGGTCATGGCGTCGATCTCCTGCTTCATCTTCATCGCGCCGATCTCGGCGGCGAAGCTCGACGCCGAGCGGCCGGCCAGCAGCACCGCGGTGATGACGACGGCGAACTCGCGCATCACGCCGATGCCGATCAGCTCGACGGCGTAGACCTGCGCCCCGAACTGCGCGAGCTCGTTCGCGCCGAGGAAGGCGACGACCGCGCCGATGAAGAAGGTGGTGACGCCGACGATCGGGAGGGCGTCCAGCCCGGCCCGCTCGGCGATGTTGAAGCAGACGGCCCAGCGCATCCGTTTCGGGTTGACGGTCAGGCGGACGATCACGATCAGCAGCCGCCCCAGAAAGCCCATCGTCTCGTAGGCTTCGCCGATGACGCCGAAGAGGCCGCGGCCGAGGCGCTCGAGGAGGTCGCGGACCGGCTGGTTCGGGTAGTGCGGCACCGGATCGGCGCGCAGCCCACTGGCGACCAGCTCGAGCAGGCGGGCGGTGCGGCGCGGCGCGGCGATGTCCTGATGTTCCACGCGGCCCTCGGCGGCGCGCAGGATGGCGAACGCGCCGGCCGTGTCGCAACGCCCGATGCCGGTCAGATCGAGCTTGCCGTGCGCCCAATCGTGCATCGTCTCGCGCAGGCGCTGGCCGGCTGCGCCCATGCCCACCGCGGTCCAGTCGCCGGTGAGCACCGCCGTCGCGGCGCCGTCGGCCTCGCTAACGTCAAAGTCGGCTGGCGTGTCCATCGGCGTCTTCGGTAATCCGTTACGCCTTTGAAATGACGGAAGCGCGCTGGAACCGCAACAATAGACCTTCCCCCCGTTAGGCGCCGCTTAAGCACGCTCTGCGATCTAGTCCGGCATGAACGCCGCATCGCCCCGCCCCGACCGGCCGCCGCGCGTGCGCCTGCTCGGCGGCGAGGTCGACGCGGTGACGCCGGCGGCGGTGATCGCCTACGCCGGCGCCTGCATCGCCGCCGGCCGCGGCGCGGTGATCGCCAATCACAATCTCCACAGCCTCTATTGCCTGCGCCGCGATCCGGAGATGGCGGCGTTCTACGCCGCCGCCGACCTGATCGAGGCGGACTCGCGCCCGCTCATCGCCTGGGGCCACGCGCTGGGGCGACCCATCGGGCCCGAGCATCGGGCGACCTACCTCGATTGGCGCGAGAGCTTCTGGCGCGCCGCCGCGGCCGAGGGCTGGCGCGTCTTTCACCTGGGCTGCGCGCCCGGCGTCGGCGAGCGGGCGGCCGAAGCGCTCGCCGCCCGCTGGCCGGGCGTCGCGATCGGCGTGCGAGACGGCTTCTTCGACATGGAGGATCCGGTCGAGGCGCGGGCGGTGGTGGACGAGATCGCCGCCTTCCGGCCCGACGTCCTCTTCGTCGGCATGGGCATGCCCCGGCAGGAGCGCTGGGTCGCCCGCTGCCGCCGCGGCCTGCCGCCCTGCGTGATCTTCACCGTCGGCGCCGCCTTCGACTACGAGGCCGGCGTCACGCCGACCCCGCCCCGCTGGAGCGGCCGCGCCGGCGTCGAGTGGCTGTTCCGCTTTGCGGCCGAGCCCAAGCGCCTCTTCCCCCGCTACTTCATCGAGCCCTGGAGCCTGATCGGCCCGGCCCTCGCTGACCTCACGAGCCGCTAGGCCGCGCGCAGCCGCAGCCACGCCGCGACCGCCCAGGCGTGGCTGTCGTGGCGCAGGGCGGTGAGGGCGTCGGTCGGCGCCATCCAGACCAGTTCGTGATCGTCCTCGATCTTCAGCGCCGGAGCGACCCTTTCGAACGCCGCCTCAAAGAAGGCGCCCTGGCTGAGGAACGGCTCGCGGTGGGCGCTGATCATGTACTGCTCGGCCGCGGCGACGCGCCGGCCGGCGCGCACGACAAGCCCGGTTTCCTCGCCGAACTCGCGCCTTAGCGCCGCCTCCTCATCCTCTCCCGGGTCGATCCCGCCGCCCGGCAGGTCGTAGAACGGCGGCCGGTCGTCCAGCGTGACATAGACCAGCGCCAGCCGTCCGTCGCGCTCCAGGAGGCCGTAGGCGGCCGGCCGCTCGCGATAGACCAGGCCAGCTTCGGGCCGCCCGAAACGCAGCGGCGGATCAGTCATCGCCATAGAGGGCGTCGTACGGATCGACCCCGCCCCTGACAACGTCGTCCACCCTGATCTCCGGATACCCGAGCGACGCATGCGCGCTGGCGTTCCAGGCGGCGACGGTGAGGTCGCGCAGTTCCGAGGCGCCCGCCGCGACCCGTTCGACGGTGAAGGCCACGCCGGCCGGATGGTCGCCCAGGAGCCCGCCAGCCTTCTGCATCTCGTAGAAGGGGATGACCGTCGAGGCGGTCTTGGCCAGATACTCGGTCGTGCAGACCTCGATCGCCTCGCAGCCCTTCAGCGGCGTCATCGCCGCCTTGACCGCCTCCAGCGTCACGAAGTGGCGCACGAAGAGGCCCTCCCAGGGCACGTGGATGGGGTCGTTGGTATAGCCGTTCGGGTTCGGGAACTTGCCCCAGCCGTTGTAATGGATGGAGACGTGCAGCGGCTGGCTGCCGTCGCCGACGTAGTGGGACCAGTCGCCGAGGTCCGACAGGATCAGCGCCTCGCGCCGCGCCAGGTCGTGCTCCTCCCAGGCCTTGCGTTCAGGATTGTGCTCGCGCGGGATGGCCGCGGAGAGCACGCGCCAATAGGCGAAATCCTTCACCAGCTGCTGCCAGCCGTCGATGATCGAGTACGGGAGATAGCCGGCCTTGTAGGAATTCGTCCCGACTTTCGCGAGGGCGGCCTCGTAGTCGGCGCGCGTCAGCGGCAGCGTGCCCAGCGGCGGTCCGCCGAACACCGTGCCGTCGTCGCTCACATCGACGAAGTGACCCGGATCGCGCGTCGTGTCGTGCGTCTTGCCGGCGTTTCGCCAGCGGTCGGGCTCGCGCGCCAGTTCGCCCAGGTCCTCGGCCGCGCGGCGGGTGTGCAGGAAAGCCGGCAGGTCGGCCGGCAACGCCTCGGCGGCGGCGATGCCGATGTAGCGGTGCCCTGTCGCGCCCCAGGCCAGCGCCGGACCAGCCGAACCCGCCGCCAGCAAGGCGGCGGCGATTGGAGCAAGGACGCGATACATCGGACTCTCCCGGCGAAAGCTTGGCCGCCCGGCTCTACGCCAGGCATGCGACAGGAACAATCACGCCCCTCAGCCCCTCTTCGGCCGCGTCGTCGGCTTCCCCTAGCCTGCGATGTCCAGCGTGGCTTCCACGCGGGCGATCCAGTCCCGCACCGCGGGATAGGGCGCCAGATCGAAGCCGCCGTCTCCCGCCCAGCGTGTATAGGCCACCAGGCAGATGTCGGCGAGCGTGAGTCCTTCGCCCACCAGGAACCGGCGCCCGGTCAGGCCGAGCTCGAGGCGCGCCAGCGCCGCGTTCCCCCGCTCCATCAGCCTTTCGTCCACCGTCTCGCCCAGGAAGGCTTTGCGGAAGCGGGCGACGGCGATGGCGGGTTCGTGGCTGTACTGCTCCCAGAACATCCACTCGAGCATCTTGGCGCGCTCGTAGGCGTCGGCCGGGATCAGGTCTGAGCCTTCGGCCAGGTGCAGGATGATGGCGTTCGACTGCGACAGCGGGCGGCCGTCGGACAGCACCACGGTCGGGACCTGCCCGGCCGGATTGAGCGCCAGGAAGGCCTCGGTCCGCGTCGCCCGCTCCATCACGCTGCTCTCGATCCAGTCGTGGGCGATATGCAGGCGCTCGCACGTCCACTTCACCTTCATGCAGTTGCCCGACGTGGAGTCGCCAAAGATCGTGATCGCCATCGCCCCCTCCCAAGGGTTGACCCCGCGCGCCCCGGCCGCCACCGTCCGCCCGCAAGCCCACGACGAGAACCGGACGGGGACGCTGATGCAGCGCATCCTGACATGCCTCGCCACGCTGACGCTTTCCGCCGTGGCGACGGCGGTCCAGGCCCAGACTTACGATCCGATCGGCGACATCGTCGCGGCCGTGCGCGAGTCGGCGATCGAGAACGCGACCAGCTGGGGGCTGAAGGCCACGATCTACCATGGCGGCAACGGCATGAACACGCGCGACTCCCTGGGTTGCCCGGTCTCGCCGCTGCGCACGGTGGCGGTCGACCGCGGGGTCGTCAGCCGCGGCGCGATCCTGTTCATCAAGGAAACCAAGGGGATGCCCCTACCGGGCGGCGGCGTGCACGATGGCTACTGGTACGCATCCGACACCGGGACCGGCATCGTCGGCCAGCGCATCGACCTCTTCTCCGGCCCGAACGAGGCGTCGATGGGCCCGCTCTGGCCCTACAATCTGAAGGTTCTCACGGTCGAGAAGGTGGGCGAGTTCACCGGCTGCCCGCCGGTGGACGGGGGTCGCTCGCCGACGATCCTGACCCGGGCCCAACCGCCGGCCGCGCCGGCGTCAGGTCTCGACGAAGGCCCGCTCGAGCACGAAGTCGCCGGGACTCGCCACAGCGCCTTCGTCAAAGCCGCGCCCGATCAGCAGCGCCTTGAGGTCGGCGAGGACCGAGGGGCCGCCGCACAGCATTAGCCGGTCGAGCTTGGGGTCGATCTCCGGCAGGCCGATGTCCTCGAACACCTTGCCGGATTGAATAAGGTCGGTGATCCGTCCCTGGTTCTCGAACGGCTCGCGGGTGACGGTCGGATAATAGATCAGCTTCGGCTTCACCCATTCGCCCAGGTCGGGGTCGTTGGGCAGGTCGTGGCCGAGGAAGTCGCGATAGTTCAGGTCGGCGACCTCGCGCACCGTGTGGGTGACGACGACGTGGTCGAAGCGCTCGTAGGTTTCCGGGTCGCGCACCAGGCTGAGGAACGGCGCGAGCCCGGTGCCGGTGCCGAGCAGATAGAGGTTGCGGCCGGGTCTGAGGCCATCCAGCACCAGCGTGCCGGTGGGCTTCTTGCCGACCAGGATTTCGTCGCCGACCTTGATGTTCATCAGCCGAGACGTCAGCGGGCCGTCCGGCACCTTGATCGAATAGAATTCGAGTTCGTCCGCGTAGTTCGCCGACGCGATCGAATAGGCGCGCAACAGCGGCTTGCCGTCGACCTCCAGGCCCAGCATCACGAACTGGCCGCTCTCGAACCTGAGGCCCGGATCGCGTGTCGTGCGCAGCGAGAAGAGCGTCGGCGTCCAGTGATGGAGCCACGTCACGGTCTCGACGTAGAAGGCGCCTCGGGCCTTTGGCGCGGCGGCGACGGCGGTCTCTGACATCAAAAGGTCCAAACGTTCCTGATCGTTGGGGTCGCGACTTAAATGTCGCCGCCGACTTCGAGCGTGGGCGTCGCCCGTTCAAGATGGATGCCACACTCGGTCTTGTCCTGCCCAGCCCAACGGCCGGCGCGCAGGTCGTCGCCATCTTCCACCGGCGCGGTGCAGGGCCAACAGCCGATGGACGGATAGCCGAATTCCACCAGCGGGTGGGCCGGAAGGTCGTTGGCGGCGGCGTAGGCGTCCAGGTCCGCCTTGGTCCAGTTGGCCAGCGGGTTGAACTTGATCTTGTCGTCGCCGCGCTCGACCACCTTCAGCCTCAGGCGATCGCCGCCCTGGAAGCGCTTGCGGCCGGTGATCCAGCCGTCGAAGTCGGCCAGCGCGCGGTCCAGCGGGAGGACCTTGCGGATGTGGCAGCAGGCGTCGGTGTCGCTCTTCCAGAGGTCGGCCGCGGGGTCGTGCACCGCCAGGTCCTGGAACTGCGGGCGAAGGTCGCGCACGCCGGTCAGGCCAAGCTTGGCCGCCAGCCGCTGGCGATAGTCCAGCGTCTGGCCGAACAGCATGCCGGTGTCGAGGAACAGCACCGCGATGTCTGGTTTGATCTGCGCGGCCATGTGCAACAGCACCGCCGACTCCGCCCCGAAGGACGAGACCAGCGCCAGCTTGTCGCCCAGCAAGTCGATGGCGGCCTTCAGGATCGCCTGCGGCTCGGCGTCGCGCAGCTCGGTGTTCAGGCGCGCGACCAGATCGTCCGTGTCGCCGTCATACGCCATGGCGGGCCTCCGCGCGTTCGACGAAGGCCGGCGCCAGCCCATCGGCGGCGCGCTGATAGACGTGCCGGAAGCGGTTCACGACGTGCGTCCAGTCGGCGGCCGACGAGCCGTCGGCGACCTCGAAAGTGTCGATGCCGCAGCGGACCATGAAGCGGGCCTGCTCGCGCAGGATCTCGCCGACGGCCCGCAGCTCGCCGGTGAACCCCAGCCGCTCGCGCAGGATGCGCGCCGACGAATAGGCCTGGCCTTGCAGGAACTTGGGGAACGCCAACGCGACGACCGCTAGCCGCGGCAGGTCGGCGGCCAGCTCGTCCACGTCCTCGTTCGGCTCGATGCGCACGCCGACCTTGCGCCCTTCGGCCAGGAGCCGCTGGCCCTCGGCCTGGAAACGCTGCAGCGAAATGATCACGTCGCCGCGCGGCACGGAATCCTCGTCGCCCACCGTGGTGAAGGGATCCTCGACCGTCTCGGCGTTCTGGCCCGTCCACCTAATGAGCGTCGGCATAGACGGCCTCCTTGAAAGGCTCGACGCCGGTGCGGCGGAAGGTATCGAGGAAGCGCTCGCCGTCCTTGCGCTCGCGCAGATAGACCTCGACCAGTTGATCGACGGCGTCGGCGACCTTGTCGTAGGCCACGGCCGGCCCCAGCACATGGCCCAGCGACGCCTCAGCCTCGGCCGAGCCGCCAAGGGTGATCTGGTAGTATTCCTCGCCCTTCTTATCGATGCCGAGGATGCCGATCGCCCCCACGTGGTGGTGGCCGCAGGCGTTGATGCAGCCCGAAATCTTGATGCCCAGTTCGCCCACCCGCTCGGCCAGCACGGGGTCGGCGAAACGCTTGGCGATGGCCTGCGCGATCGGGATGGCGCGGGCGTTGGCCAGCGCGCAGTAGTCGAGGCCCGGGCAGGCGATGATGTCGGTGATCAGGCCGCGGTTGGGCGTCGCCAGACCGGCGGCGTCGAGCGCCTTCCAGACGGCCGGCAGGTCGTCCAGCTTCACGTGCGGCAGGATCAGGTTTTGTTCGTACGACACGCGCGCCTCGTCCTGCGAGTAGCGCTCGGCCAGGTCGGCGATGACTTCCATCTGTTCGGCCGAGCAGTCGCCGGGCGTCGCGCCCGGCTCCTTCAGGCTGACGTCGACGATGGCGTAGCCGGGAACCTTGTGCGGCTTGACGTTGTTGCGCGCGAAGCGAGCAAAGCCGGCCTGCTTCTTCGCCGCCTCGAACACCTGGGACTTGGCCGGCAGCGTCTCGAAATTGCGCGGTGCGAAGGCGGCGCGGATGCGGGCAAGCTCGGTGTCCGGCAGGTCGACGCGGGCTTTGTCGTTCTTCTCCCACTCGGCGTCGACTTCGCGGCCGAAGGCCTCGGCGCCCAGCGTGGCGACCAGCACCTTGATGCGCGCCTTCCAGATGTTGTCGCGCCGGCCGTAGCGGTTGTAGACGCGCAGAATTGCCTCAAGATACGAGAGCAAGTGCCTGACCGGCAGGCTCTTTCGGATGGTCGAGCCCAGGTAGGGCGTTCGCCCGAGGCCGCCGCCCACCATCACCTCGAACGCCAGCTCGCCGCCCTCGTCGCGGTGCAGGCGAAGGCCGATGTCGTAGATCTTGGTCGCCGCCCGGTCGGCGGGCGAGGCCGTCACCGCGATCTTGAACTTGCGCGGCAGGAAGGAGAATTCCGGGTGGAAGGTCGACCATTGGCGAATGGCCTCGACCCAGACGCGCGGGTCGTCGACCTCTTCGGCATTGGCGCCGGCGTGCGGATCGGCGGTGATGTTGCGGATGTCGTTGCCGCTCGTCTGGATCGCGTGCATCCCGACCTCGGCCAGGTGCTCGAGGATGTCGGGCGCGTCCTTCAGCTTGATCCAGTGCAGCTGCAGGTTCGTGCGCGTGGTGAAGTGGCCGTAGCCCTTGTCGTAGGTGCGGGCGATGAAGGCGAGCTTCCGGAGCTGCGCCCCGTTCAGCGCGCCGTACGGGATGGCGATGCGCAGCATGTAGGCGTGCAGCTGCAGATAGAGCCCGTTCATCAGCCGGATGCGCTTGAACTGGTCCTCGTTCAGCTCGCCGGCCAGGCGCCGCTCGCACTGCTCGCGGAACTCGGCCACGCGGTCGGCCAGCATGTCCTTGTCGATGACGTCGTACTGATACATGGCGGCGCCTCCCTTATTTGCGCCGGATGAGTTCGATGCGGCCCTTCGAACGGGCCGCGCCGTGGGCGTGCAGCAGCGCCTCGATGGCCTCGCCGCCTTCGGTTTTCTTGCCGTGCTCGGGCTTGTTGGTGGGGCCCAGCGCCCGCACCCGCTCACGGTAGCTCAGCGGCGCGAACCCGCCTTCCGACGGGATCACGTCGATCAGATAGGGGTCGACCACGACGGTGATCTGCGCCTTGGCGTGCGCCTCGGCGGCGAGCGCCTTCTCGTCGTCGTCGAACAGGGCCGCGTCCGCGAACCGCGGCTCCCAGGCGCCGGTGCGCCCGAGGAAAACCGCCTCGCCATCATCCAGCTTGTTGCCGGTCAGCGCTTTCACGAGCGCGCCTCCCGGGCCAGGGCCGCAATGGCGGCCACGTCGCCGGCGCTGGCCAGCGCCACGACCTCGCCGATGACCAGCAGCGCCGGGCCGTCCAGCCCTCGCGAGGCTTCGCCGAGCCCGGCCAATGTCGTCAGCACCCGCCGCTCGTCCGCCAGGCTGGCGTTCTCGACGATCATCGCCGGCGTCGATCCGGCGCGGCCGGCGGCCATCAGCCGCGCGGCGATCGCCGGCGCGGTCGAAAGGCCCATGTAGACCACCACCGTCTGGTTCGCCTTCGCCAGCGCCGCCCAGTCCAGGTCCGGCTCGCCGCCCTTGGCCGCGTGGCCGGTGACAAAGGTGACGGCCTGCGCATACCCGCGATGCGTCAGGGCCGCGCCGGCGCCCGCCGCCGCGGCCAGCGCCGCGGTGACGCCCGGCACGACATGCGCCTCGACGCCGGCCGCGCGCAGCTCGGCCAGTTCCTCGCCGCCGCGCCCGAACAGGAACGGGTCGCCGCCCTTCAGCCGCACGACGCTCAGCCCCTCGCGGGCCAGCGCCACCAAGAGCTGGTTGATGTCCTCCTGCGGCAGCGTGTGCTGCGACTTGCGCTTGCCGACGTCGATCAGGCGCGCTTTCGGGCCCGCGAGGTCCAGGATGGGCTTCGGCGTCAGCCGGTCGTGCACGACGACGTCCGCGCCCTGCAACAGCTTCAGCGCCTTCAGCGTGAGCAGCTCCGGATCGCCGGGCCCGGCGCCGACCAGCCAGACGACGCCCGCGCGGCCGCTTCGCCCTTTCAGGACGACCAGCCTCCGCCTGCGATGCGCCTTGCCGTCCCGGCCTGGCATATTAGCTCCTCTAAACGCCTTCCGACGCAACAAACGGGGCGAAGCGTTCCCGCCCGCCCCTCGAAAATCGGCTGTCGCCAAAGCTTCACCTAAGGCGCAGCCCTTGCAAAATGGTTCCGAGGCGGCCATTTCGCAACCAAGGACTTCTGCCGGGCGGTTCAGGAAAATTGATGGAACAGAGACGCCGATTGCCGCCTCTGAACGCCCTGCGCGCGTTCGAGGCGGCCGCCCGCCACTTGAACTTCAGCCGCGCCGCCGACGAGCTTTCGGTGACGCCGGGCGCGGTCAGCCAGCAGATCCAGAACCTCGAAGACTATGTGGGGGTGGCTCTCTTCAAGCGCACGCCCAAGGGCCTGCTGCTCACCGACCCGGCCCAGATCGCCCTTCCCGCCCTCCGCGAAGCCTTCGACCGCTTGGCGGAAGCCGCGTCCATGCTCACCGCGGCCGTCGACGGGCGGCGGCTGACCGTATCCGCCCCGCCGTCCTTCGCGTCGAAGTGGCTCCTGCCCCGGCTCGGCGACTTTGAGACCGCCCATCCTGATGTCGACGTCTGGGTTTCCGCCGGCATGGAGTTGACCGACTTCGCCTCGGGCGAGGTCGACCTCGCCGTCCGATACGGCGCCGGCCGCTACCCGGGCCTCGAGGTCTCCCGGCTGATGCAGGAGACGGTGCTGCCGGTCGCCAGCCCCGACCTCCTCGCCCAGCACCCGCTCGACAGCCCCGCCGACCTCGCCAACCACGTCCTCCTGCACGACGGCTCGCCGGACGCCGACGAGTCCTGCCCCGACTGGACCATGTGGCTCGCCGCCCGCGGCGTGAAGGGCGTCGACGGCGCGCGCGGCCCGCGCTTCAACCAGTCGAGCCTCGTCATCGAAGCCGCCGTCGCCGGCCGTGGCGTCGCGCTCGCCAAGCGCACGCTGGCCCAGGCCGATCTCGACGCCCAGCGCCTCGTCGCACCGCTGCAGATCGCCACCGCCGTCGACTTCGCCTACTACCTCGTCCATCCCCGCGCCAAAGGCCGCCTGCCCCAGGTCAAAGCCTTCAACGCCTGGATCGCCGCCGAAGCCGCCGCCCACGAAGCCATGCTCGCGACGATGAACAACGGAGCGGGGATCTAGATCCTCCGTCGGCGCCTCCGCGCCGCTCAGTTGTAGGCGAAGCTGATCTCGCCGTTGTTCCCGGCCGTGCTCGGGCCCCCGGGGCCACCGTCGCCGCCGTAACCGGCGTGGTCGGAGGAGTTGGTCGTTCCTCCGATAGGGACGATGCCGCCCGTGCCGGCGCCGCCCGTGGTGTTGGTGTCGCCGCCTGTGGCCGTTCCCCCCGCGCCGCCCGCGTTGTTTCCGCCGCCGCCACCACCGTTGGCGCTCAGCGAGACGGACCCACCGGCTACCGTTCCGCTGACCGTCGTAGCCGCGCCATTAAGACCGCCGAGATTGGACCCCGCGACGGCGGCGCCTCCCGGTCCGACGCTGTATGCGAACGTGTTTCCGCCCGTTACCGCGAGGGTCTTGACGGCTTCGCCGGCGCCGCCGCCACCGCCTGACGCATTGGTCGGCGAGAAGGTGAATACGAACGTCGAGCCCGACCCGCCGCCGCCATAAGCCGTGATGGTGACGGTCGACGCGCCGGTCGGAACCGTCTCCGTGCCGCTGCCCGATGTGTAGGTGTGCGTGACCGGCGCGAAGCCGCCGACGGTGATCGACGCCGTCGCGGGCGCCGAGGTGCCGCCCGCGTTTGACGCGGTGTACTGGAAGCTGTCGGCGCCGGTGTAGCCGGCGGTTGGCGTGTAGGTGATCGAGACGCCGCTCGCGGTCGCCGAGCCATGCGTCGCTTGCGTCGAGACCGCGACGCTGGTCGGGGTCCCGCCTGTGATGTTCAGTGTGATCGGGTTGTTCGCCGAGTTCGTCGCCACACTCGCGCTGACCGGATTGGCGACGGGCGGTCCGCCGCCGCCGCTCAACTGCGTGCGGTTTCCCGCAAGATCATAGGCGTAGTTGATGACAGTCGTGTCCGGATAGCTCGCGCTCGAAAGGCGGCCCTGGTCGTCATAGGTGTAGGTGATCGTCCCGCCGGACGTGACGGTGATAGAGGCCGTCGCCGGCGCCGACGTCCCTCCGGCGTTGCTGGCCGTGTACTGGAAGCTGTCAGCGCCGACATAGCCGGCGGTCGGCGTGTAGGTGATCGCAAGTCCGCTCGCTGTCGCGGTTCCGCGCGCGGCCTGCGTCGAGACCGCGACGCTGGTCGGGGTCCCGCCGGTGATGTTCAGCGCGATCGGATTGTTGATGGAGCTCTGATTGACCGTCGCGCTGACGTTGTTGGCGACCGGCGGCGGTCCGGCCGTGACGGTGATCGACGCCGTCGCCGGCGCGGATGTCCCCGCGCTGTTGCTTGCCGTGTACTGGAAGCTGTCCGGCCCGGCGTAGCCGGCATTGGGGGTGTACGTAATGGACGTCCCGCTCGCCGTCGCGGCGCCGTGCGTCGCCTGCGCTGAGACGGCCACGCTGGTCGGCGTTCCGCCGGTGATGTTCAGCGTGATCGGATTGTTGGTCGAGTTCTGGGCGACCGTGGCATTGACCGGATTGGCGACCGGCGGCGTGACCAGCGTGTAGGTGATGACGATGACGCCAGGCGCGCCCGCGCCGCCGGTCGTCACGCCGCTCGCCGGCGCGCCCGCGCCCGCGCCGCCCGCGCCGTAGAGCCCGGCCGTCGCGACAGCAGTTCCGTGCGCGCCCTCGCCACCCCCACCGCCACCTGCGCCGGCCGTTCCGCCGGCGGTCGCTGTCCACTCCGCCCCGTTCGCGCCGTTGCCCGGCGCACCGCTGGCGTTGCCGCCAACGCCGCCATTGCCGCCGCCATTGGCGCCGCTGCCTCCTGCGCCGCCGGTGGTCGACTGGGCATTGCTGCCGCTCGTTCCACCATCGGCGCCGCCACCCCCGCCGCCGCCGGTTTTCGGAACCGTGTTTCCGTTTCCGCCTTTGCCGCCGCTGCCGTTAGGGCCCGCGGCGGCCCCTCCGCCGCCCCCGCCGGCATTGGAATCCTTGCCCGCCCCTCCGTTGCCGCCGGAGTTTCGCACGGAACCAACGCCCGAACTCCGCGGCCCGCCGGCGCCGCCGGCGCCGCCAGCGCCGCCCGACCCGCCGGCCGCGCCGACGCTGGAGGTGCTCAGCGACGTTCCATTGAACCAGGTGGCCATGCCGGCGGCGCCGTTTCCATTGGCGCCCGCGCCACCCGCGCCTCCGGCGCCGACTTGGATCGGCACGCCAGCGCCGGGCGTGAGCGTCAGGTTGGTGATTGACGAGTAACCGCCGCCGCCGCCGCCGCTGGAGATGCTGACGCCGACCGCGGCCGACGATGCGCCGCCACCGCCGCCGATGACCTCGATTTTGT
>DATGKF010000098.1:0-23667 GCA_035294785.1 Caulobacteraceae bacterium
TCGATCGGGCGGCTGGAAATCTCGTTGTTGGAGGCGAGCAGGGTCGCGATCGCGCCCTCGCAGATCTCGAGCAGGATCTCGTCCTTGTCGCGAAAGTGCATGTAGAGGGCCGTCGACGAGACCCCCACTTCCTCGGCGATCTTGCGGATGGTCGCGCCCTGGTAGCCATCGCGGACGAAGATGCGTTCCGCCGCGTGCAGGATCTCGGCGCGGCGAAGGTGTCCGTCGCCCTTCGCTTTGCGGGCGGATTTCGGTGGTTTGGTCAGCGTGGTCGTCACCGGTCGCCTTCCCCCTACGTCAAGACTCGGCATTACTAAACGGTAATCACTCGTAGACCGCAAGTCGCGCTGACTGGACGTGGCAAGCCCGGCGCGCGTAAGCCCACGCCTGCCGCATGTCGAACGCCCCTCCCCTCGCCCCATCGCCCGAAGCCGCGCGCGCAACCGGCTGGGCCGACTACGCCCTGCTGGATTCGGGCGGCGGCCGCAAGCTGGAGCGCTGCGGGCCCTACCGGCTGGTGCGGCCCGAGCCGCAATGTCTGTGGGCGCCGCGGCTGCCGGCCGCCGATTGGGACGCCGCCGATGCCGTCTTCGAGCCGTCGGACGAGGATGAGGCCGGCCGCTGGCGCAGGGCCGGCGCGATCGCCGAGACCTGGCCGATGCGCTGGGGCGACGTCGGCTTCCTCGGGCGGCTAACGGCTTTCCGCCATCTGGGCTTCTTTCCCGAGCAGTCGGCCAACTGGCGCTGGCTGGAGCAGCGGCTGGGCAAGCGACCGGGCGCGCGGGTGCTGAACCTGTTCGGCTATACCGGCGTCGCCAGCCTGGTCGCGGCCGCGGCGGGGGCGGCCGTCACGCACGTGGACGCCTCGCGCAAGGCGATCGGCTGGGCGCGCGAGAACGCGGAAGCGTCCGGCCTTGCCGAGCGGCCGATCCGCTGGATTTGCGAGGACGCGCGGCGATACGTCGCCCGCGAGCGGCGGCGCGGGTCGCTGTACGAGGGGATCATCCTCGACCCGCCGAAGTACGGCCGCGGGCCCGGCGGCGAGGTCTGGCGGTTGTTCGAAGACCTGCCGGCGCTCTTGGCCGACTGCGTCGCCCTGCTCTCGCCCGCCGCGTCCTTCCTCGTCCTCAACGCTTACGCCGAGCGCGTATCGGCCACCTCGCTGGCGTCGCTCCTCGCCGAGGCGATGGCCGGGCGCGGCGGACACATCGACTGGGGCGAACTGTCGCTGGCGGAGGATGGCGGCAGGCGCGCTGTCGGCCTCTCCTTCTTCGCCCGCTGGAGCGTTACGTGAGCGTTCGCCAGGTCACCTCGCTGACCAACCCGGTGGTGAAGGCCGTCCGCGCCCTGCATATGCGCAAAGCGCGCGGCGAGAGCGGCCTCTTCCTCGCCGAGGGGCTGAAGCTGGTCGCCGACGGGCTCGAGCTTGGCCACACGCCGCGGATCCTGCTGCACGGGCCGGACGCCGCCGGCCAGCCGCTGCTGCGCCGTGCGGTCAACGCGACCGCGCAAGCCGGCGGCGAGGTGCTGGAGGTCAGCCGCGCGGTGCTGGAGAAGGTCTCGCGGCGCGACAATCCGCAGGCGGTCGTCGGCGTCTTCGCGCAGACCTTCGCGGACCTCGACAGCCTCGATCCGGGGGCCGCGCCGGCCTGGGTGGCGCTCGAAGGCGTGCGCGATCCGGGCAATCTTGGAACCATCGTCCGCACGGTCGACGCGGCCGGCGCCGGCGGCGTCATCCTGATCGGCGAGACCTGCGATCCCTATTCGGTCGAGGCGGTGCGGGCGACCATGGGCTCGATCTTCGCCACGCCGCTCTATCGGACGACGGCGACCGCCTTCCTCGCCTGGCGCGGGCGCTGGCCCGGCTCGGTGGTGGGCACGCTGCTGACCGCGACCGAAGACTATCGGGCGGCCGCCTATCGCGCGCCGGCCCTGATCGTGATGGGGCCGGAGCAGGCGGGCTTGAGCTCCGCCCTGGCGGACGCGTGCGACATCCGGGTCAAGATCCCCATGCGCGGCCGCGCCGATAGCCTGAACCTGGCCGTTGCGACCGGCGTCATGCTCTACGCGGCGATCGCCTAGGGCTCGATGTGCGGCGCGTCCATCGGCGCGAGCGCATCGGGCGCCGTCGCCAGACCGCGCCCGAGCTTGGAGTTCCACATGCCAAAGGCGAAGTAGACCACGACACCTAGGCCCATGTAGACGAGGAAGAAGTTCCGGGTCACCGGCACGGCCATCAGGCTCATGAGCAGAAAGAGGCACATGAGGACGCCGAGGATCGGCACGATCGGATAAAGCGGCGTGCGGAACGGCCGCGCCATCGCCGGGTGGGTGATGCGCAGGTAGATCACCGTGCCGCAGACGATGGCGAATGCGGCGAGCGAGCCGACGTTGGTCAGTTCGGACAGCGCGTCCAGCGACATGAAGCCCGCCGCCAGCGCCGCCACGGCGCCGACGATCAGCGTGTTGATCCAGGGCGTCCGGAACCGCTTGTGCACCACCGCGAGGTGAGAGGGCAAAAGGCCGTCGTGGCTCATCGTGTAGAAGATGCGCGTCTGGCCGTAGAGCAACACCAGCATGACGCTGGAGAGGCCGGCGATGGCGCCGATCTTCACCAGGATCGCGAACCAGCCGATGCCGATCTGATTGACCGCCGTGGCGATGGGCGCAGGGCCGTCGAGCGACTGGTAGGGCACGATCCCGACCAGCACCGCGCAGGTGGCGATATAGAGAACGGTGCAGATGACGAGCGCGCCGAGGATGCCGATCGGCATGTCGCGCCCGGGGTTCTTCGACTCCGCGCCGGCCGTCGAGACCGCCTCGAATCCGATATAGGCGAAGAAAATCACCGCCGCCCCGTGGATGACGCCGCCGAGGCCGTAGTGGGTGCTCTTCGCGCCAGTGATCACGTCCCACAGCGCCCGCAGGATCTGGTGGCCGATGTCCATCGGCGTGCCGGCGGGCGGGGCCGGCGTCTGGGGCGGCACCAGCGGATGCCAGAGCGCCGGGTGCACGTAGAAGGCGCCGATTCCGATGAAGGCGATCACGACCGTCAGCTTGATGAAGACGATGACGTTGTTGACGGTCGCGCTCTCGGAGACGCCGACCACGAGCAGCATGGTCACCGCGGCGATGCCGAGCATGGCCGGCAGGTTCATGATGCCGTGGCCCACGACTTGCCCGTTGACCTTGATGGGCCCGGCCGCTGTCAGAGCGTTGGGAATGTGGATGTGCATGTCGGCGAGCAGGCTGGTCAGGTAGCCCGACCAGCCGACCGCGACGGTCGAAGCCGCCAGGCCGTACTCCAGCAGCAGCAGCAGCCCCATGACCCATGCAACGATCTCGCCCATCGAGGCGTAGCTGTAGGAATAGGCCGAGCCGGAGACCGGCAACGCCGACGCCAGCTCGGCGTAGCAGAGCGCCACGAACGCGCAGAGGATGCCGGTGAGCACGAAGGAGATCATGATCCCGGGGCCGGCCCACTCGGCCGCCGCGTGACCGGTGAGCACGAAGATGCCGGTGCCGATGATGCAGCCGATGCCAAGCAAGACGAGGTTCAGCGCGCCCAGCGAGCGCTTGAGCTCGCCGTGGTCCGTCTCGGCGTGGATGAGCTCGACGGGCTTGCGCTGGAAGATGCGCGCAAGTCCCGTTGGCCGTGCGACGACGCCCGCCATCTGGCTTCCTCCTGGGTTGGCCTAGAGTCGGGCTGCTCGCCCCCGGAAGGGCACGCTAGCGGCGACGGCGGACGACGGCAATGCGGCGCGTCAGCTCCCGCGCTCGCCCGTCGCGGCGATGCTCTTCAGGAGCGCGCGGCGGGCGGCGATGACGTTGGATAGCCTCCCCCGCCAGAAGGGATCGGTCTGGCTGGCGAGGGTCGCCTCGTCGGCGGCGATCCGGCGCTGGACGGCGGCCGTCATCCCCGGCGGAAAGGTCGCGGGCGCGCCCGCGACATCGAACAGCCGGTCCTTGTCGGCGTCGCCGAACTCGGTCTGGCGATAGCCGGCGGCGGCGAGTTTGGCCTGCAGCGCGTCCAGGTGGGCGAAGCCGATCAGGACCAGAACCGTTCGGTGACCCGGGAGGGCCGCCGACACATTGGCGAAAATGCGGGCTTCGCGTTCGTCGCTATCGACCTGATGGCTCGAGTTCATCGTCCACCAGTCGACGCCCTGCACCGGAATGCCGGCGGCCTTCGCCGTCAGGCTGGCGAACCCCGCCTCCAGCGGCCCGTCGGCCCAGTTCCCACGCGCCATCTCCTCCGGCCGCTCCTCGACCAGCAAAAGATCGGGGCGCAGATGCAAGACGGCGGCGGCGACATTCTGGAGGCTGTAGTCGCGCGTCGTCAGATGCGCGTCGTGGATGCCGCCGAGCAGATAGACAGCGCCGCCCTTGGCGTCGGCGTAGCGGAGGAAGACGTCGTCGCGGAAGGTCTTCGGCGACAACCGCAGGAGCAACGCGCCGCGCAGCTCCGACATGGCCACCACCGGCGCCGCGACCGCGGCCGCTAGCGCGGCGATCGCCAGCGCGGCGACGATTGCATTGCGGACAGGGTGTCTCATCACCGGCGACCCTACGGCCGATCGTCTCGGCCGGCCACCCGCCTACGCACGGGGTTTGGCGCGAGTGGTGGGCGGCGCGGCGGCCGGGTCCTCGGGCCAGACGTGCTTGGGATAGCGGCCGCGCATCTCCTTGCGCACGTCGGCCCATGCGCCTGCCCAGAACCCCGGGAGGTCCTTGGTCAGCTGGATCGGCCGATGCGCCGGCGAGAGCAATGCAAGCGTGAGGGGCGCGCCGCCGACGGCGGGATGCACGGTCAGGCCATAGAGTTCCTGCACGCGTACGTCGACGCGCGGGCCGCCGTCAGCGGCGTAGTCGATGCGAAGCGCCGAGCCGGTGGGCGCCGT
The DNA here is from genome assembly GCA_035294785.1 of Caulobacteraceae bacterium. GTDB lineage: Bacteria > Pseudomonadota > Alphaproteobacteria > Caulobacterales > Caulobacteraceae > Poindextera. The sequence continues at coordinate 4,902 of DATGKF010000098.1, forward strand.
CCAACGGGCGGGCGCATCGGAGTCCAGCCGCCGCTGCAGATCCCACGGGATCAGGTTCCGCAGGGCCTGTTCCAGCGCGGCGTCGCTGAGCGCCTTGAGCGTCGTCTTGCCGGCAAGAGCCGGCGGCAGCCAGTCGTCGAGGCGCTGGGCGAGGGCGGTGTCCGAGAGGTCCGGCCAGGCCGGATCGCGCTGGCGCAGGAAGGCGATGCGCGCTCGCAAGGCCTGCGCCCCCTCGCCCCAGCTCAGCGCGCCGGGCCCCTCGCGCCGCGCCTGGTCCAGGAGCGCGGCCTGGATGAGAGCGGGGTCGGGATCGACGATGAGCCGCTCCTCCACCGCCAGCCGCCCGAGCCAGAGCGTCTCCTTGGCGCGCACGCGGCCGGCGGCGTCGGTATCCAGCCGCTCCTCGCGGGTCATCCGGTTGGCGAAGGCCGCCTTGAGCGCGGCTTCGTCGAGCCGGGCGGCCAGCAGCACGCGGTCGCGCGCCTCGCCGCCGCCGAGCTCGGCGACCGCCAACCAGGGCTCGCGCGCCAGAGGCTCGGCCGCATCGAGGACGACGCCACGTCCGGAGGCGAGCTGGTAGGCGCCCGGCGCGCCCCGGGCCTTGGCGATGCGCTCGGGAAAGGCTTCCGCGAGGAGGAGGCCGTCGTCCACGCCCTCGTCGCCCTCGCCGCCGGCGAGACGGGCGATGCGGATGGCGAGCGCGGCGGCGCCGCGGGCGCGCGGGCCGCGGTCGCGGGCGAAGCCGTCGAGGCGCTGCGTGAGGTCGGCGCTCCGACCGCCGAGGCCGCGCTCGGTCAGCAGCACGGCGATCCTTGCGGCGCGCAGGCCAGCGCCCCGCGCGGCGCCGGCCTGCACCATGTGGGCGAGCCGGGGCGGGAGCGGTAGCGCGCTCATCGCCCGCCCGTGCGCGGTCAGCGCGCCGGCCTCGTCCAGCGCGCCCAGCCGCGCGAGCAGCGCCCGCGCTTCGGCGAAAGCGCCCGCCGGCGGCCGATCGAGGAAGGTCAAGGCGTCGGCGTCGCGCGCGCCCCAGCGCGCCAGGTCGAGCGCAAGGCGGCTCAGGTCGGTCTCGAGAATCTCCGGCCGTTCGAAGGCCGCGAGCCCGCGCGTCTCCGGCTCATCCCACAGGCGATAGCAGACGCCGGGGGCGGTGCGGCCAGCGCGGCCACGGCGCTGGTCGGCGGACGCGCGGCTGACCCGCACCGTCGCCAGGCGCGTCAGCCCGCTCGCGGGATCGTAGCGCGGAACACGCGCCAGACCCGCGTCGACCACGACGCGCACCCCCTCGATGGTGAGACTGGTCTCGGCGATCGAGGTGGCCAGCACCACCTTGCGGCGGCCGGCCGGCGGCGGGGCGATGGCGCGATCCTGCGCGGCCGCGTCCAGCGCGCCGTAGAGCGGCGCGATCTCGACCGCGGGGTCACGCACCGCCTCCGCCAGCCGCTCCGCCGCGCGCAGGATCTCGCCCTGGCCGGGCAGGAAGACGAGCACCCCGCCCTCTTCCTCCGCCAAAGCGCGCTCGACGGCGCGGACCGCCTGCGCCTCGATCGGGGCCCGCGGGTCGCGGCCGAGGTAGCGGGTCTCGACGGCGTGGGCGCGGCCCTGACTCTCGATCACAGGCGCATCGCCCAATAGGCGCGCGATGGCCGCGCCGTCGAGCGTCGCCGACATGACCAGGATGCGCAGATCGGGCCTCAGCAGCGCCTGGCTGTCGCGGGCGAAGGCGAGGCCGAGATCCGCATCGAGGCTGCGCTCATGGAACTCGTCGAAGAGGACGGCCGCAACGCCGTCCAGCCCCGGATCGTCCAGGATCATGCGCGTGAACACGCCTTCGGTGACCACCTCGATGCGCGTGCGGGCGGAGACGCGGCTCTCGAGGCGCACGCGGAAACCCACCGTCTCGCCGACAGCTTCGCCGAGCGTGCTCGCCATCCGCGCGGCGGCCGCCCGCGCCGCCAGCCGGCGCGGCTCGAGCACGATCAGCCGGCCGCCGGCCGCCCAGGGTTCATCCACCAGCGCCAGCGGAACACGCGTGGTCTTGCCCGCGCCCGGCGGGGCGACGACGACGGCGGCAGTGCGGTCCGCGAGAACGGCTGTCAGCGCCGGCAGCGACTCATCGATCGGCAAGGACGTCATTTCGGTCGGGCCGCCGGTGTCGCGTTCCCATGGTCGGGAGGGGCTAGGGGTGGGGGTGAAACGCCGACTTCGCAAGTCCGCGCCGGCGCCCCCATCCCCAACCCCCTCCCCGCGAGGGGGAAGGGGCTCGACGCGGCCGGCGCCGATTTGAAACTTCGAGACGCTCGCTTACTCTACGGATCGTGAGCACAACAGATCCCCAAAGCCTGCCGATCCGCGCGATGATCGCGCCGGTGACGCCGTTGCAGCAGAACTGCACCATCGTCTGGTGCATGGCGACGAAGAAGGCGGCGATCATCGATCCGGGCGGCGAAGTCGACCGGCTGCTCGGCGCGGTCAGCGCGCAGGGGCTCGAGGTCGAGAAGATCTGGGTCACCCACGGCCATATGGACCACGCCGGCGGCACGGCCGAGCTGAAGGATCGCACCGGCGCGCCGATCGAGGGACCGCATCCGGACGACCAGTTCTGGATCGACCGCATCGCCGAAAGCGGCCAGCGCTATGGCATGCCGCGGGCGCGCGCCTTCACGCCGGACCGCTGGCTGGGCGACGGCGACGTGGTGACGCTGGGCGAGACGGCATTCGAGGTGCGCCACACGCCCGGCCACACGCCGGGCCACATCATCTTCTTCAACCGCGCAGCACGCTTCGCGCAGGTGGGCGACGTGCTGTTCCAGGGATCGATCGGGCGCACCGACTTCCCGCGCGGCGACTATCAGACGCTGATCGACTCCATCACCGGCAAGCTTTGGCCGCTGGGCGACGATGTCGCCTTCGTGCCGGGGCACGGGCCGATGTCGACATTCGGGCAGGAGCGGCGCAGCAACCCGTTCGTCGCGGACGAGATCTTGGCGGAGGCCCGCGGGTAGGCCTGTTTCAGGTTTGAAATCAGCGCGTTTCGCGCCCTTGCGATAAGGCGATCCATGCAGGCCCAGGCCGAAACCACCGCCGCCCGCGCCGAGCCCGGACTGGCCGCGCGCGTCCTGATGGTCGACGACGACCCCGGCATCCGCGACGTCGTCTCCGACTTTCTGCGCAAGCACGGCTTCGCGGTCGAAACCGCGGGCGACGCCGCCGACATGGACCGCGTGCTGTCGAAGGAGCCGGTCGACGTCGTGGTGCTCGACATCATGCTGCCGGGCGAAGACGGCCTGGCCATCTGCCGCCGCCTGGCCGGCGCGGGCGGGCCGGCGATCATCATGCTGAGCGCCATGGGCGAGGAGACCGACCGCATCGTCGGGCTGGAGCTGGGCGCCGACGACTACCTCCCCAAGCCGTGCAATCCGCGCGAGCTGCTGGCGCGCATCCGCGCCGTGCTTCGCCGGCGCAACGAGCCGCGCAGCGCCGATGGGGCGCTCGGCGCGGGCTGCGCCTTCGCCGGTTGGCGGCTGGACCTTGTCCGCCGCGAACTCCGCTCGCCGCAGGGGGTGATCGTGAACCTGTCCAGCGGCGAGTTCTCGCTGCTGCGCGCGTTCGTCGAGCGGCCCCAGCGGGTGCTGACGCGCGATCGGCTGCTGGACCTCGCCCGCGGCCCCGACACCGAGGCCTACGACCGCGCCATCGACGTGCAGATCAGCCGGTTGCGCAAGAAGCTCGACGATGGCTCGGGCGGGCAGGAGCTGATCCGCACGATCCGCAACGAGGGCTATGTGTTCACGGCCAAGGTCGTGCGCGCGTGAACGACACGCGGGGCGAGGCCGCGCGGGCGCCGACCGCAACGCTCTTCGCGCAGCTTCTGGCGCTGATCCTCTTGAGCGTCATCGGCGCGCTGACCATCAATCTCCTGGTCGTGCTCAATCTGCCGCCGCCGCCGCCCGACTTCTACCGGCTGAGCGAGATCGCGCAGGTGCTGAAAGCGCCGCCGGGGACGGTCACCCACGATCGGCGGCCGCTGATCACCGACCTGGCCGCGTTGCCGCCGGCCGAGGAGCCGACGCTGCCGCACAACTTCATCGCCCCTGGACGCAAAGCGTTGGCGGCGATGTTGAACACCCGCCCCGAGAACGTCGTGATCAGCTCCGACCGCGCGCCCTTCCCCGACCGGCGGCAGTTCATGATCGTGCGCGCCGAGCTCAGCCATGCGGGCGAGCCAGACGAGGAACGCTTTCTCATCGCGCCGTTTCAGGTCGGCTTTCGCCAGCCCGACGGCCGCTGGCTCATCGCCGCGCCCAAGGCCACGCTCGCGCCGAGCCCGTGGCAGCAGCGGTTGATCCTGTCGCTGGCGCTCAGCGCGCTGGCGCTGACGCCGCTCGCATACTGGTTCGCGCGGCGCCTGGCCAAGCCGATCGCCATCTTCGCCGAAGGGGCCGAGCGGCTGGGCCGCGACCCAACCTCGCCGCCGCTCGCCATCCGCGGGTCGAGCGAAATCGCCGTCGCTGTCGACGCCTTCAACCACATGCAGGAGCGGCTGGCGCGCTACGTCCAGAACCGCACCGCCATGGTTGGCGCCATCGCCCATGACCTGCGCACGCCGCTGACGCGGCTGCGCTTTCGCGTGGAGTCGGCGCCGGACGACCTGCGCGCCAAGATGGCGGCCGACGTCGCCGAGATGGAGGCGATGATCTCCGGCACGCTGGCCTTCGTCCGCGACGCGACCCAGACGGCGAAGCGGACCAAGCTGGAGCTCTCATCGCTGCTGGAGAGCCTCGCGGACGAGATGAGCGAAACCGGCCTCTCGGTGACCATCGAGCGGGCCGATCGGGTCGTCGTCGACGGCGATCCCGTGGCGCTCAAGCGCTTGTTCAACAACCTGCTCGACAACGCGGTGAAGTACGGGCGCGAGGCGCGGGTGCGCGTCTTTGCGTGCGAGGACCAGGCCGTCGTCGAAATCGACGACTCCGGCTGCGGCCTGCCGGCGCCGGAACTGGAGCGCGTCTTCGAGCCGTTCCACCGGCATGAGGCGTCGCGGTCGCGGGAGACCGGCGGAATCGGGCTGGGCCTGGCGGTCGCCCGCTCGGTCGCGCGCGCCCACGGCGGCGATGCGGCGCTGGAGAACCGCGCTGGCGGCGGGCTCACCGCCCGGGTTACTCTCCCCCTTTAGGCGGGCGAGGCGTTTAGCTTCTCTAAGTCGTAGGCAAGATAAGATGCGCTGCAACGCGGGACGCGAGCCCCTATGTGTCGATCCTCCCCACCGTGCGCCAGTCCTGGGCGCGCTTGATCTAGGCTTGGCATGTCCACCGAAACCCTAGAGGCCGCCGCGCCGCCGAAGGCGCGGGCGCCGCTATCAGATCACCTGAAAAGGCTCGAGGCGGAATCCATCGAGATCATCCGCGAGGTCGCCGCGGCGTTCGACAACCCAGTTATGCTCTACTCGATCGGCAAGGATAGCGGCGTGATGCTGCACCTGGCGGCCAAGGCCTTCTATCCCGGCAAGCCGCCATTCCCGCTCCTGCACGTCGACACGACCTGGAAGTTCCGCGACATGATCCGCCACCGCGACACGGTGGCCGAGCGCTACGGCGTCAAACTGCTCGTCTACACCAACGAGGACGGGATCAAACGCGGCATTAACCCGATCGTCTCCGGCTCCTCGCTGCACACACAGGTGATGAAAACCGAGGCCCTGAAGCAGGCCTTGGACAAGTACGGCTTTGACGCGGCGTTCGGCGGCGCGCGGCGCGACGAGGAGAAGAGCCGGGCGAAGGAGCGCATCTTCTCCTTCCGCTCCGCCGGCCACGTCTGGGATCCGCGCAACCAGCGGCCGGAGCTCTGGCGGCTCTACAACACGCGCGTGAACAAGGGCGAGACGATCCGCGTCTTTCCGCTCTCCAACTGGACCGAACTCGACATCTGGGAATACACCGCCGCCGAACAGATCCCGGTCGTGCCGCTCTATTTCGCCGCGCCGCGGCCCGTCGTCTACCGCGACGGAATGCTCATCATGCGCGACGACGACCGCATGCCGTTGTTGCCCGGCGAGACGGAAGAAACGCGATGGGTGCGCTTCCGCAGCCTCGGCTGCTACCCGTTGTCCGCCGCCGTCGAGAGCCGCGCCGAGACGTTGGACGACATCATCGGCGAAATGCGCGCGGCGCGCACGTCCGAGCGCCAGGGCCGGCTGATCGACGTCGATGAGAGCGCCTCGATGGAGAAGAAGAAGCGCGAGGGCTACTTCTGATGGACGGGGCGCAGACCGACATCGCCAAGCAGGCCGCAGCGGCGCTCGAAGCGCCGCAGAAGGGGCTGCTGCGCTTCCTCACCTGCGGTTCGGTCGACGACGGAAAGTCGACGCTCATCGGGCGATTGCTGTACGATTCCAAGCTGATCCTCGAGGACCACCTGGCGGCGCTGGCGCGGGATTCGACCCGCTTCGGCACGACCGGCGATGATCTCGACCTGGCGCTGCTGGTCGACGGCCTCGAAGCCGAGCGGCAGCAGGGCATCACGATCGACGTCGCCTATCGTTTCTTCACCACCGACCAGCGCAGCTTCATCGTCGCCGACACCCCCGGTCACGAGCAGTACACCCGCAACATGGCCACCGGCGCGTCGAACGCCGAGCTGGCGGTCATCCTGATCGACGCGCGCAAGGGCGTGCTGACCCAGACGAGGCGGCACAGTTACATCTGTTCGCTGCTCGGCATCCGCCACATCGTGCTGGCGGTGAACAAGATCGACCTGGTGGACTTCAGCGAGGCGGTTTTCGATCAGATCGTCCGCGACTACAGCGCCTTCGCCGAGGACCTGAACTTCCTCAGCGTCACGCCGATCCCGCTCTCGGCGCGCCACGGCGACAACGTCACCGTCCGCTCCGCGCGCACGCCTTGGTACACCGGCCAGAGCCTGATCTCGCACCTGGAGCAGATCGACGTGGAGAGCGACGCGACGGCCAAGCCGTTTCGCTTCCCGGTCCAGTGGGTCAATCGGCCGAACCTCGACTTCCGCGGCTTCTCCGGCACGCTCGCCAGCGGTCGCATCCGGCCAGGCGACGCCGTCACCGTCGCGGCGTCGGGCGTGCAGACCAAGGTCGCGCGGATCGTCACCTACGACGGCGATCTCGACGAGGCGAAGGCGGGCGACGCGGTCACAATCACCCTGGCCGACGAGGTCGACATCGCCCGCGGCGACCTGCTCTCGCCGCCGACCGCGCGCCCCGAGGTCGCGGACCAGTTCGCCGCCCACGTGCTCTGGATGGGCGACGAGCCGCTGTTGCCCGGCCGCCCCTATCTCATGCGCATAGGGACCCGCTACGTCCCGGTCCGCGTCACCGCGCTCAAGCACAAGATCGACGTCGACACGCGCGAGCACCTGGCCGCGCGCACGCTGACGCTGAACGAGATCGGCGTCTGCAACCTCTCGACCACGACGCCGGTCGCTTTCGATCCGTATGCCGACAATCGCGAGACCGGCGCCTTCGTCCTGATCGACCGCTACACCAACGCGACGGTCGGGGCCGGAATGATCGACTTCGGCCTCCGCCGCGCCGCCAACATCCACGTACAGGCGACGCTGGTCGGGCGCGCCGACCACGAACGGCTGAATGGCCACAAGCCGGCGGTGCTGTGGTTCACCGGCCTTTCCGGCTCCGGCAAATCGACCATCGCCAACCTGGTCGAGCGCGAGCTTTACGAGCGCGGCGTGCGCACCTTCCTGCTCGACGGCGACAACGTCCGCCACGGGCTGAACCGCGACCTGGGCTTCTCCGACGCCGAGCGGGTGGAGAACATCCGCCGCGTGGGCGAGGTGGCGAAGCTCTTCCTCGAAGCCGGCACGATCGTGCTCTGCTCGTTCATCTCGCCCTTCCGCGCCGAGCGCCGGATGGTGCGCGAGTTGTTCGGCGACGGCGAGTTCATCGAGATCTTCGTCGACACGCCGCTCGAAGACTGCATCGCGCGCGACCCGAAGGGGCTCTACGTGAAAGCGCAGGCCGGCGAGATCGCCAACTTCACCGGCATCAGCTCGCCCTACGAGCCGCCGGAAGCGCCGGAGCTCACCCTCGAGACGCGCGGGCGCGACCCGGCAGAGGCCGCCCAGACGGTCATCGCCGCCCTCGAGGACCGCGGGCGCATCTGAGCCGCTGCGCCGGGCGGGTTTTTTCGGAACCTATGCCGTGTTCGTGGATTCCCTGACTCGTGCGGCCGCGCGTGCCGCGCCCCTTCGCCGCAAGCCGGCGATCAGTCAGTCTCCAGGGAGTCACCGATGGCACAACAGAACGGTCGGAGCCGTAAACCCGCCCGCCGCGGCTTCGCCGCGATGGACAAGGAACGGCAGCGCGAGATCGCGCGCAAAGGCGGCGCAAGCGTGCCGGACGAAAAACGCAGCTTCAGCCAGAACAGGGACCTGGCCGCAGCGGCCGGCCGCAAGGGCGGCGAAGCGAGCCACGGCGGCGGCCGTCGGCGCAATCCGGAACACCGCGCGAGCGCCTGACCAAGGCGCTCGCGCGGGGGCTGGGGGCGCCTCTGCTAACGCCAGCCCTGCAGCAGCACAACGGCGAAGCCCGGGTCCTCGCTGACCCAGCGCGCGCCGACCCGCCAGCCGGCGCGGTCGGCCAATCCGGCGAAGCCGTCGAGGGTGAACTTGTAAGAATTCTCGCTGTGGATCGTCTCGCCCGCGCGGATTGAGAAGCGCCGGCCGGCGACGGTGAAGCTCTGGTCGGCGCGGCTGACCAGATGCATTTCCATACGGCTCTCCTCCGCGTTCCAGACGGCGCGGTGGCCGAAGCCGGCGATGTCGATGTCGCCGCCGAGTTCGCGGTTGATCCGGGTCAGCAGGTTCAGGTTGAAGTGGGCGGTGACGCCCTGGGCGTCGTCATAGGCGGCGACCAGCACCTCGGGCGGCTTCACCAGATCGATGCCGACGATGAACTGCGCCTCCGCGCCGATGTGCCGCTTGGCGACGGCGAGGAAGTGGACGGCGTCGTCCGGCGCGAAGTTGCCGATGGTCGAACCGGGGAAGAACCCGGTGCGCGGGCGCCCGTCCGCTTCCGGCGGCAGCGAGAACGGCTGGGTGAAGTCGGCCAGCAGGTGCGCGACCTCGAGCCGGGGATAGTCGGCGCGGATGGCCCGCGCGGCCTGCTCCAGCGCGTCGGCGCTGATGTCCATGGGGATGTAGACGCCGACCTGCGGCGCGGCGTCGAGCAGGAGCCGGGTCTTGGTGCTGGCGCCGGAGCCGAACTCGACCAGCGCCGCGTCCTTGGAGATAAAGCGGGCGATCTCGGGCGCGGCCTGACGCAGCAGCGCCGTCTCCGTGCGCGTCGGGTAATATTCCGGCAGATCGCAGATGGCCTCGAACAGGGCCGAGCCGCGCTCATCGTAGAAGTATTTGCTCGGGAGCCGCTTCGGCGTCGCCGAAAGGCCCTCGACAACGTCAGCGAGGAACTGGCCGCCAGCCTCGCCGCGCGCGTCCTCGGCGAGGCGCAGGCCGGAGAACATCCACCGCTGATGCGGATAGAAGAAGTTGCGGTAGGTCGCGCGGGCGTGGCCGGCCGGCGTCGCCAGACAGCCGCCGCGCAGCACCCGCTGGCTGACCATGAACTTGCCGTTGTACTCGCCGACCGCGCCGGCGTCGGGGGCGAAGCCCGGATATGGGGCGTAGTCGCTGGACGTCCACTGCCAGAGGGCGCCGAACATCTGCCGAAGGCCCGGCCCTTCGCCGGCCGGCTGGGGCGCCAATCGATCGAGGTCGAGCGCCCCCTCTCCCGCGTCCAGCTCGTGCGCCGCGTGCTCCCACTCGGCCTCCGACGGCAGCCGCTTGCCGGCCCAGCGGGCATAGGCGTCGGCCTCGAAGTACGAGAGGTGCGCGACCGGCGCGTGCGGATCGAGCGGGACGAGCCCGCGCAAGCTCATCTCCCGCCAGCCGCCGGCCTCGTCCTCCACCCAGTAGATCGGAGCGGTCCAGCCCTCGGCCTTCACGCCTGCCCAGCCGTCGGAGAGCCAGAGGTCGGCGCGCCCGTAGCCGCCGTCGGCGATGAAGGCGAGCCATTCGCCGTTGGTCACCAGCCGGTCGGCGAGCCGATACGGCTCGAGCCAGACGCGGTGGCGCGGCCGCTCGTTGTCGAAGGTGAAGTCCGATCCGCCGTCGCCGATCTCGACCAGGCCGCCGTCGAAGGCGACGAAGCCCATCGGTCCTGGATCCGGGTGCGGCGCGGCCTCGATCGGCCGGTAGGCGGGATGGCCGGGCATCTGGGCGAACAGGTGCAGCACGTCCATCAGGATCAGCTCCTGATGCTGCTCCTCGTGCGCGAGGCCGAGTTCGACCAGCGCCTGCACGGCGGGGTCGGCGGCGGCCGGGCCCGCGAGCAGCGCCGCCATCGCCTGGTCGACGTGACGACGGTAGGCGCGGACCTCGCTGAGCGAGGGGCGGGTGACGAGCCCGCGCGCCGGCCGCGCCCGGCGCGGGCCGACCGCCTCGTAGTAGGAGTTGAACAGGAAGGCGAAGCCCGGATCGAAAACCTCGTAGTCCGGGTCGTAGACCCGCAGCAGGAAGGTTTCGAAGAACCAGGCGGTGTGGGCCTGGTGCCACTTGGCCGGGCTCGTGTCCGGCATCGACTGGACCGTCTGGTCCTCGGCCGAAAGCGGCGTCGTCAGGAGCAGCGTCTGGGCGCGGACGTGGGCGTAGCGGCGGGCGAGCGCGCTTTCGCCGCCGGCGTCCGGCCGAAGCTCTTCGGATTGGGGCGTCGCGCCGTCCGCGGGGGTCAAGCGGGACGCTCCGGGCCTGGCCGCACGGTCATGCTCGCGTTCTCCCGCCAGGGTCGCCGCCCCGCATCGCGCAACACGCGACGAGAGCGGCCGGTTCCGTCTTCACGAGCATATAGGTAGCGCCGGCCTCGCCGAAAGGTGGCAGGAGGCCGGCGCCCCGATCAGCGACCGCCGCTGAGGGCGGCGACTTCGGCGGCGAAGTCGTCGCCGGCGCCCTTTTCGACGCCCTCGCCGAGCGCGATGCGCGTGAAGCCGACCACCTTCAGCGGGGCCCCCAGCTCCTTGCCGGTCACCGCCACCAGCTGTTCGACCGTCTGATCGGGCTGCATGACGAAGGCCTGCTTCAAGAGCACGACCTCTTCGAGGAACTTGCGGATGCGGCCCTCGACCATCTTCTCGACGATGTTGGGCGGGCGCCCGGAGGCCAGCGCCTGTTCGGTGAAGATCGCCTTCTCGCGTTCGATCGCCGCCGGATCGAGGTCGGCGTCGGACAACGACAGCGGCGAGGTCGCCGCGACGTGCATGGCGATCTTGCGCCCGAGCTCGGTGAGCTTGGCCTGATCGGCCGCGCCCTCGATGGCCACGAGCACGCCGATGCGACCGAGGTTCGGCGCGGTCTGGTTGTGCACGTAAGCGGCCACGGCGCCGGTTTCGACGACGAAGCGCTGGGCGCGGCGCAGGCGCATGTTCTCGCCGACGGTGGCGATGAGCTGGGTGATCATCTCGCCCACGGTTTCGCCGTCCGCGGTCTTGGCGGCGGCGACGGCGTCGACGTCGCCGCCGGCGTCGAGGGCGGCCTCGGCCGTTTTCAGCGCGGCGGCCTGGAAGAGAGCGTTGCGGGCGACGAAGTCGGTCTCGGCGTTCAGCTCGGTGACCGCGCCGGTCATGCCGGCGCCGCTGGTGCGCAGGGCGACGGCGACCAACCCCTCGGCGGCGACGCGGTCGGCCTTCTTGGCCGCCTTCGACAGGCCCTTGGCGCGCAGCCAGTCGACCGCGGCTTCCTTGTCGCCGGCCGTCTCGGTCAGCGCCCGCTTGCAGTCCATCATGCCCGCGCCGGTCATTTCGCGCAGTTCTTTCACAAGGCCGGCGGTGATCTCAGCCATGGCCGTCTCCAGTCCGTTCAAGGGATCGCCGACGTATGCACGCCGGCAAGGGTTTCAAGATGCGATCTTCCCGCGACCGGCGGATGACTAGCCGGTCGCCTTTTCGTCTTCCACCGCGTCGAGCGCCGCTTCGGTGCGGGCTTCGGCTTCGGAGCCCGCTTCCGCTTCAGCGATCGCCTCGACATCGACGGCCGGTTCGGCTTCTGCGGCCGGCGCTTCGGCTTCGACGGCGGGCGCTTCGGCCTCGGCGACCGGTTCGGCGGCCGCTTCAAGTTCGGCGGCGATCTCGGCCGGCGCCTCGACGGCGGATTCCGGCGTCTCCTCCTCGGGGGCAGGCGCGGGCGCCGCGGCGGCGCGGCCGCGGCGGACGGCCGGCTCGAGCGGCGCTTCCGCCGCGCCGATATCGACGCCGAGCGCCGCCTGGCCCTCGGTCAGCCCGTCGAGCACGGAGTCGGCGACGAGGTCGCAGTAGAGCTGCAGCGCGCGCGCCGCGTCGTCGTTGCCCGGCACCGGGAAGGCGATCCCGTCCGGGTCGCTGTTGGTGTCGAGGATAGCCACGACCGGGATGTTGAGCTTCTTCGCCTCGAGGATGGCGATGGCTTCTTTGTTGGTGTCGATCACGAACATCAGGTCGGGGATGCCGCCCATGTCCTTGATGCCGCCGAGGCTGAGTTCGAGCTTCAGCTGCTCGCGGGTGAGCTGGAGCAGCTCCTTCTTGGTGCGCCCTTCGCCGCCGCTTTCGAGCAGGCTTTCCAGCTCGCGCAGGCGGGCGATCGATTGGCTGATGGTGCGCCAGTTGGTGAGGGTGCCGCCCAGCCAGCGATGGTTGACGTAGTACTGGGCGCAGCGCTTGGCCGCCGTGGCGACGGGCTCGGACGCCTGGCGCTTGGTGCCGACGAAGAGCACGCGGCCGCCGGATGCCGCCACCTCGCGCACCTTCACCAGCGCCTGATGCAGCAGCGGGATCGACTGCGACAGGTCGATGATGTGGATGTTGGAGCGGGAGCCGAAGATGTAGCGCTCCATCTTCGGGTTCCACCGGTGCGTCTGGTGGCCGAAGTGGGCGCCAGCTTCGAGAAGCTGCCGCATGGAAAAGTCGGGTAGCGCCATGCCGTTTCGTCCTTCTTCCGGTTGGCCTCCGCCGGGCAGAACCCCTCGTTGGAGGGGACCGGAACGGAAACGGCGAGGGACTGACCCCGCGCGTCGCCGAACGCCCAGCGTGCGTGATGGCGGGCGAGATAGGGGGTTGGGGGCGAAAAGGCAAGCTGCAACGGCGTTTGGCGCCTGGATGCGCTGAGGTTCACGACGCGCGAAAACGCCGCTCGCGGGCAAGACCCGCGGCGTCCGATGCGAGGATTCCCGTTCGGAGCCAACAACAACAACAATAACAACAATATCGCTGCATTGACGAGCGCAGGTGCTCGCCGAACAGGACACTTTACATCGAACGCCGCGGACTGATGAGGATTAGACCACGTCCGCGGGGCCGATCAGGAAATTGCTTAGGTGATGACCGACTCGTCGCAGCCGGCGAAGGTCCAGCGGCCGCCGGTCTTGGTGAGCGTGCAGGTCCAGCCCTCCATGAAGCGCGGCCGCGGCTTGCCTGCTACGTCCTTGGCGGTGAGCTTCACGCCATAGCGCACCACCGCCTTGCGGCCGGCGTCGGAATAGTCGGGCCCGGTGAAGAAGCTGAAGTTGTCGGGATCGGGCTTGCCGGGCGGTAGCGGCGTCACGCCCAGGGCGCGCCACGGACACTGCTCGACGTAGCCGGCGCCTTGCGGCCGGTAGAAGATCTGGAACTGCAAGGGATTGGGCGGGGCCGTCCCCCACCCCAGATAAGCCCGCCCGAGCGCCACCCAGACCGCGCAGTCCTCCTTTGAAAGCGGGGCGTCGGCCGCCCCTGCGTGGGCGGAGCTGGCGGCCACGGCCACGGCGGCGATGAGGGCGACGCACGCCCCTCTCCCCCGCTCATCCCCGCGAAAGCGGGGACCCAGGCTTTTTTCAAAGCAGATCATCGTAGAGATCGCGCCATCCGGGATTGAAGCGCTCGATCAGCACCAGCTTCCATGCGCGATTCCATTTCTTCATCCGCCGCTCGCGGCGGAAGGCGGCCTCGCGCGTCTCGAACTGTTGGTACCAGACAAGCATGCTGACGCCATACTTCGACGTGAATCCCGGGCGGGACTTCGCCTTGTGTTCGGTCACAAGGTTGGCCAGCCCGTCGGTCGAGCCGAGGCAAAGGGTTCCGTTGCGCTGACTCGCGAGGATGTAGACGTAGAAGGCCATCAAAACGCCTGAGTCCCCGCCTTCGCGGGGATGAGCGGTTTTATTGTAAAATCTGCATCTTACCGCTCACATCTCCTCCAAAAACGCCACCCCCGGGGCGGTTTTTAGGGCGCCGCGGACGGCGGGGTCGAGGAGGAAGCGGCCGGGGAGTTTGACTTCGACCTCGCGGCCGTCGGCGGCGCCGGCGATGAGGATGATGTCGCCGCCCGCGTCGCCCTCGGCGGGGCGCAGGCGCTTCTTCAGCGCCTCCATGTCGGCGGCGGCGGGCGCGATGTGCACGCGCAGGCCCGCGGTGGCGCCGGCGATGGCGTACTCCAGCGGCTCGGCCTGGTCGCCGAAGAAGCGGACGTCGCCGTCGGACGCCTTGGCGCGCACGCGGATCACCACCGAGCGGCCCGGCTCCAGCGCCTCGCGGCAGCGGCGCAGCTGCTCGGGCGGGAACAGCACCTCATACTCGCCGGTCGGATCGGAGAGGGTGACGAAGGCGAACTTCTCGCCGCTGCGGGCCGAAGCGCGCTCCTGCCGCCGGCGCACGACGCCGGCCATGCGGAAGGCCTCCATGCCGGCCTCGACCTGCGCCATCACCTCGGTGAAGAGCGTGGTGCGCTTGCGGCGCAGAACCTCGAGCATCGACTCCAGCGGATGGCCGGAGAGGTAGAAGCCGGCGGCGGCCCGCTCCTCGTCCAGCTGCTCTGTCTCGCTCCAGCGCTCGCGCTTGGGCAGCGGCGGACGCGCGGCTTCCGGCTGCTCGCCGAAGAGGTTCGTTTGCGCCGAGGCGCGTTCGGCGGCGTTGGTCTGACCGTGGGCGATGAGGACATCGGCGGCGGCGACGACCTCGGCGCGGTTCGGATTCAGGCTGTCGAAGGCGCCGGCGCGCGCCAGGCTCTCCAGCGCCCGCTTGTTGACCTGCCGCGGATCGACCCGCTCGACCAGGTCGTAGAGGCTGGCGAACTGGCCGCCGGCCTCGCGCACGGCGACCAGATGCTCCATCGCCGCCAGGCCGACGTTGCGGATCGCGCCTAGCGCATAGAGCACCTCCCCGTCCTCGACGGTGAAGTCGGCGCCCGAGCGGTTCACGTCCGGCCGGCGGATCGTCACGCCCAGGCGCCGTGCGTCCTGGTAGAAGACGGCGAGCTTGTCGGTGTTGGAGATGTCGAGGCTCATCGAGCCGGCGAAAAACTCCACCGGCGCGTGCGCCTTCAGCCAGCCGGTCTGGAACGAGATCAGCGCGTAGGGCGCCGCGTGGCACTTCTTGAAGCCGTAGCCGGCGAACTTGGCCATCAGATCGAAGATCAGCTCGGCCTTGGCGGGATCGACATCGCGTTCGGCCGCGCCGGAGAGGAAGCGCGCCCGCTGCTGATCCATCTCCTTCTTGATCTTCTTGCCCATGGCGCGGCGCAAAAGGTCCGCTTCGCCAAGGCTGTAGCCCGCCAGGGTGCGGGCGATCTGCAGCACCTGCTCCTGGTAGACGATGACGCCGTAGGTCTCAGCCAGCACCGGCTCCAGAAGGGGGTGCAGCACGTCGATGGGTTTGCGGCCCAGCTTGCAGTCGACGTAGTCGTCGATCGAAGCCATCGGGCCCGGCCGGTAGAGCGAAATGAGCGCGGTGACGTCATCGAGGCTGGAGGGGCGGAGTTTGCGCAGGGTGTCGCGCATCCCCTGCCCTTCCAACTGGAACAACCCCACCGTCTGGCCGGACGCCATCAGGTCGTAGGTGGCCGCATCGTCCAGCGGCAGCTGCTCCAGATCGATGCCGGCGCCGCGGCGCTTCAGGTGCTTCACGGCGCGATCGATCACGGTCAGCGTCTTCAGACCGAGGAAGTCGAACTTCACCAGGCCGCCGCTCTCGACCCACTTCATGTTGAACTGGGTGGCGGGGATGTCGGAGCGCGCGTCGCGGTAGAGCGGGACGAGCTCGATCAGCGGCCGGTCGCCGATGACGATGCCGGCCGCGTGGGTCGAGGCGTTACGGTAGAGCCCCTCGAGCTGCTGGGCGACGTCGAGGAGCCGGGCGACCTCGGGATCGTCGTCGCGCGCCTGCTGCAGGCGGG
Organism: Caulobacteraceae bacterium; assembly: GCA_035294785.1. Classification (GTDB taxonomy): domain Bacteria; phylum Pseudomonadota; class Alphaproteobacteria; order Caulobacterales; family Caulobacteraceae; genus Poindextera. The sequence continues at coordinate 21,111 of DATGKF010000098.1, forward strand.
GCTCGAGCTCGATGGCGCGGGCGAGCGTCACCGGGGCGGCGGGATTGTTGGGGACCATCTTGGCCAGGCGGTCGACCAGTCCCAGCGGCAGCTGCATCACGCGGCCCACGTCGCGCAGCACCGCGCGCGCCTGCAGCGAGCCGAAGGTGATGATCTGCGCCACCCGGTCCTTGCCGTATTTGGCCTGGACGTAGGCGATCACCTCCTCCCGCCGCTCCTGGCAGAAGTCGATGTCGAAGTCGGGCATGGACACCCGCTCCGGGTTCAGGAACGCCTCGAAGAGCAGCCCGTAGGCGATGGGGTCGAGGCCGGTGATCATCAGCGACCAGGCGACCAGCGAGCCGGCGCCGGAGCCGCGGCCGGGTCCGACGGGGATCCCGTTGGCCACCGACCACTTCATGAAATCGGAGACGATGAGGAAATAGCCCGAGAAGCCCATGGACTGGATCAGCGCCACCTCGCGATCCAGCCGTTCGTGATAGTCGGCGATGGGCGCCGCGGGCGGGTGCGCCTTCAGCCGCATGTCCAGCCCCTGGCGCGCCTGCACGGCCAGCTCCTCGTTCTCGGAGCGGCCCTCGGCGGTCGGGAAGCGCGGCAGGATCGGGTCGCGCTTTTCGACCATGAAGGCGCAGCGGCGGGCGATGTCGATGGTGTTGTCGCACGCCTCCGGCAGGTCGGCGAACAGATGGCGCATCGCCGCGGCGTCCTTGAACGCGTGGTCCGGCGTCACGCGCCGCCGCTCGTCCTGGCTGACGAAGGCGCCGTCGGCGATGCAGAGCAACGCGTCGTGCGCGTCGTGCATGGAGGGATCGGCGAAATAGACGTCGTTGGTCGCGACCAGCGGCAGGTCGTGCTCGTAGGCGTAGGCGACCAGCCCCGGCTCGGCCGTGGCCTCGACCGCCAGCCCGTGCCGCTGGAGCTCGATATAGAAGCGGTCGCCGAACACCCGCGCCATCTCGGCCAACGCGGCATGCGCCTCGGCCGTGCGGCCGGCGGCGAGCAGCGGATCGACCGGCCCGTCCGGACCGCCGGAGAGCAGGATCAGCCCCTCGGCGTGCTCGACCACCTTGGCCCAGGGGACCTGGGGCTCATCGGTGGGCTCGATGTCGAGATAGGCGGCCGAGGAGAGCGCCATCAGGTTGCGATAGCCGGCCTCGTTCTGGGCCAGCAGCACCACCGTCGGCGGACGCGCCCAGCGGTCGGGCGCGCGATCGCCGATGCCGGTCACCGGCAGCGCGCAGCCCACGATCGGCTGCACCCCGGCGTCCTTGGCGGTGACGGAAAACTCGAGCGCGCCGAAGAGGTTGGCCCGGTCGGTCAGCGCCACCGCCGGCATCCCGGCCGCAGCCGCCAGCGGCCCGATCCGGTCCGCCTTGATCGCGCCCTCGAGCAGCGAATAGGCCGAGCGCACCCTTAAGTGGACGAAGCCCTCGCCTAAGGAAGCCCCGCCGCCATCCGCCATCCGCTCACCGTCTCCTCAAAAGCGCGACTCAGGCGACCAGATGCGCCACCGAGCACACCATCCAAACAAACCCCGCCACCGAAGCAAGCGCCAACGTCTCCCGCGCCAACCAAACCATCACCACATCCCCATGTTTGTGCTTGTACCTGTTTTGTTCTATTCACGGTTTGTTCCGGAGTCAAGCTTCGCTGCATCCGGTGATCGACGTGGTCGTCCTAGGGGCTACGCGCCGAGGGCGAGCCAGGCGGCGGTGGCGGCGAGTTTTTCGTCCTGTCGCCAGGGAGAGCCGACCAGCTTGCCGTAAGCGTCGAGGGTCTCGCGCCGGCCTGCTGCTGTGCCTGGCAGCCGCTCGGCCAGCGTCGGAAGCGCTTTCTCGATCACCAGCTCGGTCGCGATGCCCTTCCGCACGGCGGCGTCGCGCACCGCATCGCGATAGAATTCTCTCTCGGCGGCATGCTGCAAGGCGTGCGACGCGAGGATCGCGCGAAGCGGCGGCAGAGGTCGCTCCGGCCCGGTCAACACGCAGCAGGCCTTCGGCGGGCCGTGGGCGGAGATGACTTTCTCCAGGGCGCGGCCGGCGAGGTCTCGGGAGGAGGTCCGGCATCGCTCGATGAAGGCCTCGCCCGACTTGAGGTCCATCGGCGCGGCATGATGGAAGGGTTGTTCCGACCCCTCGATCGCGGCGTCACAGAGCTGCATCCGGCCGCGGAGGAGGATGTCCGGGTCAGATATCGGCCCGCCCAGGACGACATAAGTCGCCCACCCTCCCTCTTCGCTGCCGTGCGCTGAGTGCGTGCGAACGCCCAGTGAAACGGCGCTGCGGTCGTTTGAACGTCGGGTCATGCTGCAGGCTCGGCGCGGATACGCGCATGCTGCATCAACGCGGTGTCGATGTTCAACCGCGCTGGCGTCGGCCACGGCTCGCCGTCAGGGCCCGCGCAAACGCCGCAGCCCCCTCCCCGGCCGCCCTGGCGCTCGCGGCGGCGGCGTCGGCGAGGAGACCGGCCGGCCCGATCCAGTCGCCGGCGAGGAAGAGGCCCTCGGCGTTGGGGACCGCGACGGGCGGGCGGGCGTTCAGGCCGCCGTGCGCAGCGA
>DATGKF010000099.1:0-45225 GCA_035294785.1 Caulobacteraceae bacterium
CCCAGGCGATGACGTCGAGCCGGAAGAGGATGGCGGCGAGGTTGAGGACGGCCGAGGCGAACATCAGCCCCGCCCAGACGAAACCGAAGGCGAACCCGAGATCAGGCACGTATTGCTGCGCGTCGGGCGGCAGGTAGCGGTTCATCCAGCCGGGCTTGAGCATCACGACGCCGACGATGACGTAGATGATGCTGGGCTTGAACATCACGAAGCGCGGATCGTGTGTGATGAGCGATGCGCCGCCGAAGCCGATCACCAGCGCCAGACTCAGCCACTGCATGACGCCGACGGGCTTCTTGCGGGCCAGCTCGACCCCGATCTGGCCGATGCCGAAGAGAATGCCGAGAACGATGCCGATCGGCAGTCCGTAGGGGGCCAGCGCCGGGACCTTGTTGGTCACCAGGAGGACGACCAGGAAGACGAAGGTCGAAGCCATGTCGAGCAGCAGGACACGGGCGGAGGAGAGCAGGCTCATCATGATTGGAGACTCTCGGGCGTTGTGGGATCGGCGCGGGTGGCGCGGTCGAAGAGTTCGACGAGTTCTTCGGCGTAGGCGTCGAAGTCGAGGTTTGGATTTGCGGCGTGGTTGCGAGGAATGATGTCGAGCGCCTCGACGATCGACGTGGCCATGACGTCGACGGAGAATGGGCGGAACGCGCCGGTCTGCTGGCCCCAACGGAGGATTGCGCGAAACCCACTCTGGCGCGGCTCGTCGGCGCGCACGGCGATCTCGGCCTCCGGGTCAAGCGCCGGCGCGCTGCCCGCGCGGTGGATGTTGATCACCGCGCGGGCGTAGTTCGGGTAGTCCCGGAAGAACGCGACACTGGCGCGGATGAAGGTCAGGAGCGCGTCGCGTGGCGTCGGCCTTGCGTTCACGACGGGCTGGATCACCTGGGCGCCTTTGGCGAACACATGGCCGATGACGGCGCGGATCAGCTCATCCTTGTTGGCGAAGTAGTAGAGGATGACGCCGGTGGAGACGCCGGCGCGCGCGGCGATCTGGGCGAGCGATGCCTGGGCATAGCCCAGCTCGGCGATCGCGTCGGTGGCGCAATCGATGATCTGGGCCCGCCTCGCCTGCTCGATGAAGCTCGGCTTCATCGGCTGATCGACTGTTTGGGTTCCTGAACGCACGTTCAAAAATTAGCGCAAGCGTGCAGGCGATGCAAGCGTCGTTCTTCTATCGGCAACGGATCGCGCCTATATGTGGGGGGTCCGGACTTCGGTCCGAACTATGGAGATAAACGCGCGCGTAATAACCGGACTGGACCCGGGTGCGATTCCCGGCGGCTCCACCATTCCCTTTCTCCCCGCGTTATCGGCGGGATGGGTGCGGGGCCGATCAGCATCGACAGACGTCTAAAGGCGTTGCTTTCTCCCGGCCTGACCCACCGTTTCGGGTCTTGAACTAAATGCGAACGATAACTTCGCTCAAGAGTATGCCCTCGCCGCGTAATGCGGTTCGGACGTATTCGACCTAAAGCCCTAGTGTCTTAGCAGCGCTAGGCGGGGCCCGGGGGCGCCTGGCAACAGAAGCCCCCACTTTCCCCTCCCCACGAGGCGCCCCCGGCGCCTGGCGACAGAAGCCCCCACTTTCGCCTTGCTCTTAAGACGACCCGCCGCAAATCCGGCTTGGCCGCTCCGGCGCGGTCGCGCTAGGGTCGAGGCTCGCGTCACTCTCGAGCCCGCAAGCATCCGACATGGCCCAGGAAAAGCCGCCGCAAGACCTGATGCATTACGACCAGATGGCGCAGGACGCCCTGCGCGGGGTCGTGCGCGCAGCCTTGAAGCGCGCGGCCGCGCCGGCGGGCCTGCCCGGCGATCACCACTTCTACATCACCTTCAAGACCGCCGCGCCGGGCGTCTCCGGGCCGCCGGACCTGCTGGCCCGCTACCCGGACGACATGACCATCGCGCTGCAGCACCGCTTCTGGGACCTGGCGCCAGGCGAGACCTTCTTTTCGGTCACGCTGGAGTTCTCCGGCGAGCCGAAGCGGCTCTCCGTCCCCTACGCCGCCGTGACGCGGTTCAGCGACCCGAGCGTGGGGTTCGGCCTGCAGTTCGACGTGCCGGAGCCGCCGCCGGCCAAGGCCGAACCGCCGCCAAAGGCCGCGGCCGCCCCGCCCCCCTCCGACGAGCCCAAGGTGGTCTCGCTCGACCAGTTCCGAAAGAAATGACGCCTTGACCGACGCCACCGCGCCCGCCGCCGAAACCCCAGAGCCGCTGACCGACGAGGCCATCCTCCAGCGCTTCCTGCGCACCAAGAACCAGCCGACCGGCTCGCAGAACCTCGGCTACCGCATGCTGAGCGTGAACCAGGCGGAGAAGACCGTCGAGGTCGCCTTCGAGGCCAAGGCCGAGCTGCACGCCAATCCGATGAAGCAGATCCAGGGCGGCTACCTCTGCGCCATGCTGGACGAGGTCATGTCGGTGGCCTGCATGGTCGCCTCGGGCATGACAGCGGTGGCGCCGACGCTGGAGATGAAGACCAGCTTCTTCCGCCCCGGAATGCCCGGCCCGATGCGCGGCGTCGGACGCGTGATCCGCTGGGGCAAGACCATCGCCTTCACGGAGGGCGAGCTCTTCGATGGCGAGGGCCGGCTGCTCGCCAAGGCGACCGGCACCGCCCTGCCGACCCCGTTCAGAAACTACAAGTAGGCGCGAACGCGTGGGGCGACTCCTGGCGCTCGCGATCGCGGTCGTCATAGCCGCGGCCGCGCCCGCCGCACGGGCCGGGGCCTTCTCCGACTGGGCGGCGATCTTCGTGGCCGCCGACGACCACGCCCATTCCGGCGCGCACTCCGAGGTGTTCGACAACGCCCGCCGCGACGTCGCCGCCGCCTTCGTGCGCGCGGGGTTTTCCGCGGCGAACATGGCGCAGTTCTCCGTGCATCCCGAGCATTATCCGGGCCAGAAGCTCGACGTGTCCTCACCCGACGCGATCAACGCGGGGCTGACGCGCCTGGCGAACCAGGCGAAGGGCGGCTGCCTCGTCTACGTGACCTCGCATGGCGGCCCTGACGGCTTGATCATCATGGGCGACACCGAGTTCACAGCCGCCGGGCTGGCGAGGATGATCGACGACGCCTGCGGCGCGCGGCCGACCGTGGTGATCGTCTCGGCCTGTTACTCGGGGGCGTTCATCCCGCCCCTGTCCTCGCCCGACCGCATGGTGCTGACGGCGGCCGCCCCCGACCGCACGTCGTTCGGCTGCGGCGAGAGCGACATTTACACCTACTTCGACACCTGCCTCCTGCAGTCGCTGCCGCACGCGCGCGACTTCCCCACGCTGGGCCAGGCGACACAGGCCTGCGTCGCCGCGCGCGAGACCGAGCTCGGCGCATCGCCCCCCTCGGAGCCGCAGCTTTGGATCGGGCCCGAACTTGCAGCCGACATCCCATTGCTGGCCTTCGCCGCCTCCCCCTGAAGCCCGCTTCCGCGCAACGCTGCTTCCGCCTATGACGACCGTGCAACCCCTGCCCGAGTGACGCCGATGCGATCCCTGCGCGACGCCCTGCTGCTTCTCACGCTGGGCCTTGGCGCGGCGCTGGCGATCCCCGGCGCGGCGCAGGAGCCGCCGCAGCTTTCAGCGGCGCGGCCGGCGTCGGCCGCCGCGCCCGTCCACGCAACATCGAAGCCGACGCCGGCGCCGCGCCCGAAGGCGCCGCCGGCCACGGCGGTCGCCGCTGCGCCGGCCCCGTCCGGGACACGGCTCGCGCCGGGCGCGCCGATCCCGCCAGCCGAACTCGAGGCCTTCGTCGACGGCGTCGTGCGCGAGGCGATGACCAGCCGCCACATCGCCGGCGTCGCCGTCTCGGTCGTGCAGGACGGGCAGGTGGTCCTGAAGAAGGGCTACGGCTTCGCCGGCCAGGGCCGCGCGGTCGACCCCGACCAAACCCTCTTCCGCATCGGCTCGATCTCGAAGACCTTCACCTGGATCGCGGCGATGAAGGAGGTCGAGGCTGGCCGCCTCAGGCTGGACGGGCCGGTCAACCTCTACCTGCCGGAAGCCGTCCAGGTCCGCGACCAGGGATATCCGCGCCAGGTGCTGGTGCGCGACCTGATGACCCACTCGCCCGGCTTCGAGGATCGCGCGCTGGGTCAGTTGTTCGAGGAAGATCCCGGCCGCATTCGTCCGTTGGCTGAGTATCTTCGCGAGGAGAGGCCCCGGCGGGTGCGGCCGGCCGGGCAGGTCAGCGTCTACTCGAACTACGGGGCGATGCTGGCCGGGGAAGCCGTCTCGTACGTCAACGGTCATCCGTTCCAGGACATTATCGACAACGAGATCGCCACCCCCCTCGGTATGACGCGCACCACCTTCCGCGAGCCGTATCCGGCGACTCGAACCGACCTTCCGAAACCGATGCCGGCGGCGCTGATCGCCGATCTCTCCACGGGCTACCGATGGGCGGGCGGCGGCTTTCAGCCGCAGCGGTTCGAGTTCGTCACCCAGGGCGCGCCGGCCGGCGCGGCGTCGTCCACCGCCGGCGACATGGCCCGCTACATGCTGATGATCCTGAACGGCGGCCAGCTGGACGGAGCGACCATCTACGGCCCGGACACCGCCAGGGGCTTCAGGACGACGCTGCAGACGAACGCGCCTGGCGTGAACGGCTGGGACGACGGCTTCATGGAGTTCGCCCTGCCCGGCGGCTTCCGCGGGCAGGGCCACGGGGGGGACACGCTGTGGTTCCACTCCGAGATGGTGGTCGTCCCGGCGCTGAACCTCGGCGTCTTCGTCACCACCAACACCGACACCGGCCCGGGACTGGCGACGACGCTGCCCGACCGCATCGTCGAGCGCTTCTACGCGCCGCCGCCGCCGTTCCCGCGCGCCGGCGTTCCCTCGCTTGCCGACGAGCACGCCGTCTATGCCGGGACCTATGTGAACGACCGGCGGCCGTACGGCGGGCTCCAGAAGTTCGTGTTCCTGCTGATCAGCCAGGCCACCGTCAGCGTGACAAAGGACGGCCGGTTGCTGACCTCCGGCGGCGATGGCCCGCACGCCTGGGTCCCGGATGGCCCGCCAGGCCGGTTCGTCAGCGTCGACGGCGCCCAGACCACCGCGTTCCAGATCGCCGACGGGCGCGCGGTGCGCTGGTTCACGCCGTCCGGCGCCAGCGCCTTCGACCGCGTCGGGCCGCTCTACCAGGCGCCGGTGCTGGCGGCGATGACCGCGCTGGCCGCGCTCGTGGCGATCGCCACCCTGGTCGGCCTCGCCGTTCGCGACAACCGCGAGCTGCGCCAAACGGCGACGCAGGCGCGCGCCAGCCTCGCCCAGACGACCGTCTCGGTGCTCTGGCTCCTCTGCATGGCGATATTCGGGGTGTGGGCGGCGGGGTCCGGCGACGTCGGGCGCGTGATGTACGGCTGGCCCGGTCCGCTCGTGCTGGTCGCCTCGGCCTGCGCGCTGGTCGCGGCGATGCTGACCCTGCTGACGGTCGTCCTGACGCCGGTCGTCTGGCGCGGCGGGCGGCGCCTGGACTCCTGGTCGGTCTGGCGGAAACTGCGCTTCACGCTGACGACGGCCGTGTTCGCGGCCTTTGCCGTACAGCTGTTCTTCTGGGGCGCGCTGGCGCCATGGAGCGCCTAACTTGCGACCCTCCGCCACACCCGCTTGAACGACTCAGAGCCCGTGGTAAGAGCGTAAGAAGTAAGACGGGGAGGGTCATGGCGATATTTCTGTCGAAGCTCACATCCAAGGCGCAAACGGTCATCCCGCGCGAACTCCGGGCGCGCCTCAGTCTGAAGCCTGGCGATGTCGTGCGCTATCGCGTGACCGACGCCGGGGTGATCATCGACAAGCTGCCGCCACAGACCGAGGAAGACACCCTGGCGTCGTTCGCCGAGTGGGGGTCGCCGGCCGACGCAGCGGCCTACTCGAACCTATGAGCGCGCTCTATCGGCCGTTCGACGTGGTCGCGGTGAGCGTCGGCGAGGGCGGGGACGCCAAGCGCCGGCCCGCCCTGGTCGTCTCGACGCCGGAGTTCGAGCGCTCGACCGGCCTCGTCTGGGTGGCGATGATCACCGCGGCCGACAAGGATCACCGGTTCGGCGACATCCCCGTGGCCGACCAGACCGCCGCCGGCCTGCCCGCGCCCTCGACCATCCGCGCCTCGAAGCTGGCCACGCTCGCGGTGGGCAAGATCAAGCGGCGGTTGGGCGCGTTGGGCGAAGCCGACCGCGCCGGCGCCCGCATCGCGCTGCGCGCCGCGGCCGGCTTCTTCTAGGGCCACGAGGGCCAAAACCGGCGGCGGCCCGGAGCCTGCGTTGCCCAGCCCGCCCTCTGCGGATAGACCCGCGCCTGTCACGCCGACGGAGCCGCGCCATGCCCGCCACCCGCACCGAAACCGACTCCTTCGGGCCGATCGAGGTTCCGGCCGACCGTTATTGGGCGGCGCAGACCGAGCGCAGCCTCAAGTTCTTCAAGATCGGCTGGGAGAAGCAGCCGCAGTCGGTGATCTGGGCGCTGGGCGTGATCAAGCGCGCCGCGGCCGAGGCGAACGTCGCGCTCGGGCAGCTGGACCCCAAGCTTGGCGAGGCGATCATTGCGGCGGCGCAAGAGGTCATCGACGGCAAGCTCGACGACCACTTCCCGCTGTCGGTCTGGCAGACGGGCTCGGGCACCCAGTCGAACATGAACGCCAACGAGGTCATCGCCAACCGCGCCATCGAGATGCTGGGCGGCGTCATGGGCTCGAAGACGCCGATCCATCCGAACGACCACGTCAACATGAGCCAGTCGTCCAACGACTGCTATCCGACCGCCATGCACATCGCCGCGGCGGGGGACATCACGCGCGACCTCTTGCCGGCGCTCCACCACCTGCATGCGGCTCTGGCCGCCAAGCAGGAAGCCTTCAAGGATATCGTCAAGCTCGGCCGCACCCACACCCAGGACGCCATGCCGCTGACGCTGGGCCAGGAGTTCTCCGGCTACGCGACGCAGGTCGCCAATTCGATCCGGCGCATCGAGATGACGCTGCCGGGCATCTGCGAGCTGGCGCAGGGCGGGACGGCTGTCGGCACCGGGTTCACCGCGCCGATCGGCTTCGCCGAGATGGTGGCCGAGCGGATCGCCGCCATCACCGCCCTGCCGTTCGTCACCGCGCCGAACAAGTTCGAGGCGATGGCCGCGCACGATGCGCTGGTGTTCGGGCACGGGGCGCTGAACGCGACGGCCGCGGCCCTGTTCAAGATCGCCAACGACATCCGCTTCCTGGGCTCTGGCCCGAGAGCGGGGCTCGGCGAACTCAGCCTTCCCGAGAACGAGCCCGGCTCGTCGATCATGCCCGGCAAGGTCAACCCGACCCAGTGCGAGGCGCTGACCATGGTCTGCGCCCAGGTGTTCGGCAACCAGGCGACCATGACCGTCGCCGGCGCCTCGGGCCACTTTGAACTCAACGTGTTCAACCCGGTCATGGCCTACAACGTTCTGCAATCGGTGAAGCTGCTGACCGACGCGTCGCTGAGCTTCACCGACCATTGCGTCGTGGGGATCGAGCCCCGGCGCGACGTGATCGCCGCCTCGCTGGAGCGCTCGCTGATGCTGGTCACGGCGCTGCGGCCCAAAATCGGCTACGATGCGGCCGCCAAGATCGCCAAGGCCGCGCATCACAACGGCACGACGCTGCGCGAGGAGGCGGTCGGCGGCGGCTATGTGACCAACGCGGAGTTCGATGCGCTGGTGCGGCCGGAGACTATGACCGGCCCGGGGTGAGCTTGGCCGTCTCGCGCTTTACCGTTAGGGAATATCGGAACGAGACAAAGCGTCTATTCATTCTCGGTTCAGACCGGGATCGCTTCAATTGTCGGCCCTGCCGGCCCTGAAAGAGAGTGATGTTCGACGCAGTCATGTCGACCGAGACGCCGCGGCTGGTTTCGCTGGCGACGGCGGTCCCGCCCATCGACCTCGCCCAGGACGAGGTGACGCGCCGCGCCGCGGAGCTTTTCGGCGTCAACTCGTCCGCCTACGAGTGGCTGGCGCCGATCTACAACCACGCCGACGTGGAGCATCGCCAGTCGTTCGTGCCGTTCGAGTGGTTCCTCGAGGACCACAGTTTCAGCGAACGCAACGAAATCTTCCTGAAGAGCGCGACGAGCCTCCTGGCCGAGGCCGCGGCCGCGGCGCTGGACCAGGCCGGCCTCGACGCCAGCGACATCGACTCGATCGTCACCGTCTGCACGACCGGCATCGCGACCCCGTCGCTGGACGCGCGCCTGATGCGCCTGATGAATTTCCGCGCCGACGTCGAGCGGACGCCGGTCTTCGGCCTCGGGTGCGCGGGGGGCGTGCTTGGCCTGGCGCGCGCGGCGTCGCTGGCGAGGGCCAAGCCGAAAGGCCGCGTCCTTTTGCTGGTCGTCGAGCTCTGCGCGCTGACCTTTCGCTACCGCGACCGGTCGAAAAGCAATCTCGTGGCCACGGCCCTGTTCGGCGATGGCGCGGCGGCCGCCGTCATCAGCTGCCTGCCCGACTACGCCGATCGGCCGCGCCTGGGGCCGGCGGGCGAGCACACCTGGCCCGACAGCCTGGACGTGATGGGCTGGGACATCGCCGACGACGGGTTGAAGGTAATCTTTTCGCGCGATATCCCCACCCTGGTGCGCGAGGATCTGCGACCGGTCGTTGACGCCTTTCTGGCCAAGCACGGCGGGGCGTTGAACGACATCGCCGGCTTCATCTGCCACCCGGGCGGCGCGAAGGTGCTGGACGCGCTCGAGGACTGCTTCGGCCTGCAGCGGGGCGACCTGAAGACGGCGCGCGATGTCCTGCGGGCGCACGGGAACATGTCGGCGGCGACGGTGCTGTTCATCCTGCGCCGGGCGCTGGACGCCGGCGCGCGCGGCCCGCAACTGCTGACGACAATGGGTCCCGGTTTCACGGCCGGGATGATGATCGTCGAGCCGGCCTAGAGGCGGCGGCGCGCATGCTCAGAAAGCGTTCGTTCAAACTCGCCGGCCACGCCACCTCGCTCGCCCTCGAACCCGAGTTCTGGGCGGCGCTGGGCGAGATGGCCAAGGCGCGTGGCCGCAGCCTGGCGGCGCTCATCGCCGACATCGACGCCGCGCGCGCCGATTCGCCGCTGGCCTCGGCGTGCCGTGTCGCGGCGCTGGCCTGGGCGAAAGCCTAGGCGCGGGTCGGATCGAGGAAGGCGAGCGCCGGGGCGGGCTTTTCGCCCGGCGTGATCTCGTGCGTGCGCGCTCTGTGGCTGATCGCGATCGCGCTCGCCAGAAGCGCGCAGACGATCGCGCCGATGATGACGACGACGCCGGCGCGTGCGAGCCGCTTGTGCTCTTTTTCGCTCGGCAAAGGGGCTTCTTCGCTGGTCAAATTCGCCTCGGCCATGGCCATCTCCACCCCCCGAAGGTGGATCAAGGGAACGGGGCTCAGCGCCGGAGGTTCCGGCTCCGGCGCTTTGGTCCCGCGCCTCGCGTGCTACATATGTTCCGGAATCGCGAGTTTAAAGGCCAGGCCAGCCGGTTGTCAGACGTCCCCGCCCCGCGCATCAGCGACCTCGCCCGCGTCGACCCGCCGCGGCCCTATCTGGACGGGCTGAATCCCGAACAGACGCGCGCCGTCGAGGCGCTGGACGGGCCAGTGCTGGTGCTGGCCGGGGCCGGAACGGGCAAGACCCGCGTGCTGACCACCCGCCTCGCCCATATTCTGGCGACCGGGCGCGCGCGACCGTGGGAGCTGCTCGCCGTCACCTTCACCAACAAGGCGGCGCGCGAGATGCGCAACCGCATCGGCGACCTGATCGGCGGCCACGCCGAAGGCCTGCGCTGGCTGGGCACCTTCCACTCCGTCGCCGCCCAGATCCTGCGCCGCCACGCCGAGCTGGTCGGGCTGAAGCCCAATTACACCATCATCGACGTCGACGATCAGGAGCGGCTGATCAAGCAACTGCTAGAAGCCGAGAACATCGACTCAAAGCGTTGGACTCCGGGCCATTTGGCCGGCCTGATCGACCAGTGGAAGAACCGCGGCTGGACGCCGGACAAGCTGCCGGCCTCCGAGGGCGCCCACTTCGCCAACAACAAGGGGCAGAAGCTCTACGCCCTCTATCAGGACCGCCTGCGGGTGCTGAACGCCTGCGATTTCGGCGACCTTCTGCTGCACAACCTGACCATCTTCACCGGCCACGCGGACGTGCTGGCGGAATACCACCGCCGGTTTCGCTACATCCTGGTGGACGAGTACCAGGACACCAACGTCGCCCAGTACCTGTGGCTGCGGCTGCTGGCGCAGTCGAACGGCAACCTCTGTTGCGTGGGCGACGACGACCAGTCGATCTATGGTTGGCGGGGCGCGGAGGTGGACAACATCCTGCGCTTCGAGCGCGACTTCCCCGGCGCGACAGTGGTGCGGTTGGAGCGCAACTACCGCTCGACCGAGCACATTCTGGCGGCGGCGTCCGGATTGATCGCGGCCAACAAAGGCCGGCTCGGCAAGACCTTGTGGACGGAAGCTCAGGGCGGGACCAAGGTCGCCGTGCGCGGCGTCTGGGACGGCGAGGCCGAGAGCCGCCTGATCGGCGAGGAGATCGAGCGCGCCAAGCGCGGCGGCCGGCGCTTTCGCGACATGGCCATCCTGGTGCGCGCCTCGTTCCAGATGCGGGCGTTCGAAGAGCGCTTCGTGATGCTGCAGATCCCCTACGTGGTCATCGGCGGGCCGCGCTTCTTCGAGCGCGCCGAGATCAGGGACGCCCACGCCTACCTGCGCCTGATCCAGTCCGAGGACGACGATCTGGCCTTCGAGCGCATCGTCAATACGCCCAAGCGCGGCATCGGCGACACCACCGTTGCGCGTCTGCTGCAGTACGCCCGCGCCCGGCAGATCTCGGCGAGCCAGGCGGCGCGGGGGCTGGTCGGGACGGACGAACTGCAGGCGCGCACACGCACGGCGCTTTCGAACTTCCTGCGCGATATGGACCGCTGGCGCGGCGAGGCGGCGCACATGCCCCATCCGCGCCTCCTGGAGACCATCCTCGAGGAGAGCGGCTACACCGATGCGCTGCGCCTGGACAAAGGCCCGACCAGCCAGACCAGGCTGGAGAACCTGAAGGAGCTGGTGCAATCGATGGGCGCCTTCGACACGCTGGAGGCCTATCTGGAGCACGTCTCGCTGGTCATGGACCTGGACCGCGAGAGCGGCGACGACTCCGTCCAGATCATGACCCTGCACTCGGCCAAGGGACTGGAGTTCCCGCTCGTCTTCCTGCCCGGCTGGGAGGAGGGCGTCTTTCCCTCGCAGCGGAGCATGGACGAGAAGGGCGAGAAGGGCCTGGAGGAGGAGCGCAGGCTCGCCTACGTCGGCCTCACCCGCGCGCGCGAAGACGTCCGCGTCAGCTTCGCCGCCAACCGGCAGGTCTACGGTCGCTGGACGAGCCAGCTGCCCTCGCGCTTCGTCGACGAGCTGCCGCTCGCCAACGTCGAGCCGATGAGCGAGACCGGCTACTACGGCGGCGGGCCGGGGATGAACGAACAACACAGCCGCTGGGAAGAAGGGCCGAGCTTCGGGTCCGGCTATTCCTCGCCCGGCTGGCGGCGGGCGCAGGCGCGCGGCGTCGGCGAGCGGCATGCGGTGATCGAGGGCGAGGGCCGGCTCGTTGCAGTGTCCGAGCCGTCGGCGGCCGGCGCCTACCAGGTCGGCGACCGCGTCTTCCACCAGAAGTTCGGGCCGGGTTCTGTCGTCGGCGTCGAGGGCAACAAGCTGACCGTCGCCTTCGATCACGCCGGCGAAAAGCGGGTGATCGACACGTTCGTCACGCCCGGATCAGGCGGTTAGATCGCCCGCTTCGTTCAGATGCTCCAGCCCCCAGTCGCGCAACGCGCGCAGGATGGGACGCAGGCTCTCGCCCTTGGCTGTCAGCAGGTACTCGGCCCGCGGCGGATGCTCTTCGTAAAAGCGCCGCTTCACCAGTCCCGCCGCCTCTAGCCCCTTCAGCCGCGCCGACAGCGTGGCCGGTCCGCAGGCCGGAAGCACGGCTTCGAAGTCTTTGAATTTCCGCGGTCCCTTGAGCGAAAGTTCGCGCAGCACGAGCATCGTCCAGCGTTCGCCGATGAGGTCGAGCGTACGGGCGATGGGACAGGGCAGAGCGTAGGGGGTCGGCATCACGGAGGAGACTGGGCAGGTTCGCCGATGATTTCAAGAAAGTAACTGTTGAATCGTAAGTGACTATGCGAAAAGAAGCCTCGTCTCTCACGAATGGATGCACTTGATGTCAGCCAAACGCACTCTCGCCGCCGTCGCCGCCGTGCTCGCGATCACCGGCGCCGCCGCGGCCGCGACTGTCCCCGCCTTCGTCGCCAGCGCGGTCGCCAACCCCAACCGCCCGCCAGACGACCGGGCCCGCGACGCCGACCGCAAGCCCGATCTCGACCTCGCCTTCGCCGGCGTGCGCCCCGGCTGGCGCGTCGCCGACATGATCCCCGGCGCCGGCTACTTCAGCCGCATTTTCTCCGCCGCCGTGGGCCCGCAAGGCCACGTCTACGCCTTCATCCCCACCGAGGTGGCGAACTTCCGCAAGATCACGCTGCCGCCGAGCGGGGTCGCCCCCTACCCCGGCTTTTCGAACGTGACGACGGTCGTGGCGCCGGTGAACAGCTTCTCGGCGCCTGAGCCCCTCGACCTCGTCTGGATCTCCGACAACTACCACGACCTGCACGACCCCTTTTTCGCGCCGGCCGATCTGGCGGTGATCAATAAGCGCGTGTTCGCGGCGCTGAAGCCAGGCGGCTACTACGTCGTGCTCGACTACGTGGCGCCGGCCGGCTCCGGGCTCGCCGACACCAACACTCTGCACCGGATCGATCCGGCCTCGGTGAAGTCGGAGGTCGAGGCGGCCGGTTTCCGCTTCGTCGGCGAGAGCGACGTGCTGCACAATCCGGACGACCCGCACACCGCCGCGATCTTCGCCCAACCGCTGCGCGACAAGGTCGACCAGTTCATCTTCCGGTTCCAGAAGCCTAAGAGGTAGGCGCCCGGTTGGGTTCGACCGGCAAGACAAGGGGGGCGAAATGACGCTCAATCCACCGATCGTCTCGGCGTTGACCGCCGGGATCCTGATCCTCCTGCAGACCGCCTTCATGTTCGCGGCCGCCAACCAGAGGCGGCAGCACGGCCCGGCGGTCGGCGAGGCGACCGATCCGAACATGATCCGCGCCGTCCGCCGGCACGGCAACCTGGCGGAAAACGCGGGCATCTTCATCGCCAGCATCGCGCTTCTGGAACTGCTGAGCGGCCCGAGCGGCAGGCTCTGGATCGAGATCCTCTGCGGCGCGTTCGTGGTCGCGCGGCTCGCGCACGGGTTCGGCCTCTCGCAGCAGAACACCACCAACGCCTTCCGCATCGGCGGCGTGATCCTGACGGCGTTCGTGGGCGTCACGACCGGCGTGCGGCTGATCTGGCTGGCCGCGCCGCTGGTGCTGCACCACTAGCGCTTCAGGCGACCATGTCGGCCAGTTCGGGATGGCGTTTGAACCAGGCCTCGGCGTAGGGGCAGCTGGGGACGATTTTCGCGTGTTCGGCGCGCGCGTGGGCGACGACGCCTTCCATCAGGCGGCCGGCCGCGCCGGTGCCCTGCAACGACGTCGGCGCCTCGACGTGCGGGATGACGATGACGCCGTCGCGGCGATGATAGGTGGCGATCGCGGTGTGGCCGTTCTCGGTCAGCTCGAAACGATGCTGCGCGGCGTTGTCGATCACGGGGTTGGATGCATCGCTCATGGAAGCCTCCTCCTTCGCTGATTGGTGATCCATGAAGCCGCCAGGGGCGGGCGTCAAAGCCGTTCGACCGCCATGGCCACCGCCTCGCCGCCGCCGATGCAGAGGCTGGCGAGGCCGCGCTTGGCGCCGCGCGCCTCGAGCGCGGCCAGGAGCGTCGCCAGGATGCGCGCGCCGGAGGCGCCGATCGGGTGGCCGAGCGCGCAGGCGCCGCCGTTCACGTTCAGCACGTCGTGCGGGATCGAAAGCTCGCGCATGGCGATCATCGCCACGACCGCGAACGCCTCGTTGACCTCGAACAGGTCGACGTCGCCGATCGACCACCCTGCCCGCTCCAGCGCCTTGCGCATGGCGGGAACCGGCGCGGTGGTGAAGAGCCCGGGCTCCTGCGCGTGGGCGGCGTGAGCGGCGATCCGCGCGATGGGGATCAGCCCCAGTCGCTCGGCGGTCGAAGCGCGGGTCAGCACCAGGGCCGCCGCGCCGTCTGAGATGGACGAGGCGTTGGCGGCGGTGATGGCGCCGTCCTTGGCGAATGCGGGCTTCAGCGTCGGGATCTTGGCCGGATCGGCCTTCAGCGGCTGCTCGTCGTCCGTGATCTCGACCGCCCCGCCGCGCGTCTCGACGCTGACCGGCGTGATTTCCTTAGCGAAGGTCCCGCTCTCTGAGGCGCGGCGGGCGCGGGCGAGGCTCTCGATCGCGTAGGCGTCCATGGCCTCCCGGCCGATCTGGTAGGCGGCTGCCGTCTCCTCGGCGAAGGCGCCCATCAGCTTGCCGGGCTCATACGCATCCTCGAGCCCGTCCAGGTACATGCTGTCGGCGGCGCGGTCGTGCCCGATGCGCGCGCCGGCGCGGTGCTTGGTCAGGAGGTACGGCGCGTTCGACATGCTCTCCATGCCGCCGGCGACGACGATGTCGGCGTTCCCGGCCGCCAGCGTGTCGTGGGCGAGGATGGCGGCCTGCATGCCCGAGCCGCACATCTTGTTGACCGTGGTCGCCTCGGTGCGCAGCGGCAGGCCCGCGCCCATCCCCGCCTGCCGCGCCGGCGCCTGGCCGAGCCCGGCGGGCAGCACGCAGCCCATGACGATCTGCTCGACGTCCTGCGGCAACACCCCGGCGCGCTCGACGGCGGCGCGAACGGCCGCGGCGCCGAGGTCGGTCGCCTTGACGCTCCCCAGCGACCCCTGGAACCCGCCCATGGGCGTGCGGGCGTAGCCGGCGATGACGATGGGGTCGGTGGCGGGCATTGAAGGACTCCTTGGACTTAGGACCGCGCGATGAAGCCGCCGCCGAGCAGGCGCGAGGGCTCGGCCGCGTCGTAGAGGACGCAGGCCTGGCCGGGGGCGACGCCATCTTCCGGCGCGTCGAAAACCACGCGCACGCCGCCGTCGGCGAGCGCCAGGCGCGCCGGGACCGGCGGGCGGGTCGAGCGGACGCGGGCGAGCACGGCGAGGCCGTCGCCCGCCGCGGCTTCGATGCTGGGCGCATCGCCCAGCCAGTTGGTTTCGGTCAAGGCCAGCGCCGGCGTCAGCAGCGCCTCGCGCGGGCCGACGACGACCTCGCGCCGATCGGAGTCGATGGCGACGACGTAGAGCGGCTCGCCGACGGCGACGTTCAGGCCCCGTCGCTGGCCGACAGTGTAGCCGGTCACGCCCGCATGGCGGCCGAGCACGCGGCCGTCCAGATGCACGATGTCGCCCGGCCCGGCCGCGTTCGGACGCAGACGGTCGATGACGGTGGTGTAGCGGCCTTCTGGCACGAAGCAGATGTCCTGGCTGTCCGGCTTGTCGGCGACGGCCAGGCCCATCTCGGCGGCGACGTCGCGCACCGCCGGCTTCGGCAGGCCGCCGAGCGGAAAGCGCAGGAAATCCAGCTGGTCGCGGGTGGTGGCGAACAGGAAGTAGGACTGATCGCGCGCCGCATCGACGGCCCGGTGCATCTGCGGCCCCCGCGGCCCCGCGAGGCGGCGCACGTAGTGGCCGGTGGCCATGGCCGCCGCGCCGAGGTCGCGGGCGGTCTCGACGAGGTCGCGAAACTTGACCGTCTGGTTGCAGCGCACGCAGGGGATCGGCGTCTCGCCGCGCAGGTAGGCGTCGGCGAAGTCCTCCATCACGGCGTCGCGAAAGCGGCTTTCGTAATCCAGCACATAATGCGGCATGCCGATGGCGTCGGCCGCGGCGCGCGCGTCGTGGATGTCCTGGCCGGCGCAGCAGGCGCCCTTCTTCTGGACCGCCGCGCCGTGGTCGTAGAGCTGCAGCGTCACGCCGACCGCCTCGTAGCCGGCGCGCTTGACCAGCGCGGCGGTGACAGTCGAGTCCACCCCGCCCGACATGGCGACCAGCACGCGCGAACCGGCCGGCAGCGCGAGCGCGTCGCGCGCGGCGGTCAGCGCATCGGATTCAGCGGTGTCGAGCGGCATGAAAAGGCGCCATTCCAACGAAGGGCCCCTATCTAGCGATTGGGGCGCCGCTTTGCGAGGCGGCGCGCGCCCGACGACTGATCGCTGCAACCCGTTCCAGGAGCCCCGAATGACCGAAGAGTACACGCCGCCGAAAGTCTGGACCTGGGACAAGGAGAGCGGCGGCCGGTTCGCCGCAATCAACCGGCCGATCGCTGGCGCGACAAAGGCGCTGGCGCTGCCGGTGGGCAAGCACCCCTTCCAGCTCTATTCGCTGGCGACGCCGAACGGCCAGAAGGTCACCATCCTGTTCGAGGAGCTGCTCGCTGCGGGGCACAAGGGCGCCGAGTACGACGCCT
Source organism: Caulobacteraceae bacterium (assembly GCA_035294785.1). Taxonomy (GTDB): domain Bacteria; phylum Pseudomonadota; class Alphaproteobacteria; order Caulobacterales; family Caulobacteraceae; genus Poindextera. The sequence goes on from DATGKF010000099.1 coordinate 16,481, forward strand.
GGCTGGTGATGATCAACGGCGACCAGTTCGGCACCGGCTTCGTCGGGGTGAACCCGAATTCGAAGATTCCGGCGCTCGAGGACCGTAGCGGGCCGAAGCCGTTTCGCGTGTTCGAGTCCGGGGCGATCCTGCTGCACCTGGCGGAAAAGTTCGGCGCTTTCCTGCCGACCGAGCCGGCGGTGCGGGCGGAGACGCTCTCGTGGCTCTTTTGGCAGATGGGCGCCGCGCCCTTCCTGGGCGGTGGGTTCGGGCACTTCTACGCCTACGCGCCGACCAAGATCGAATACGCCATCGACCGCTATACGATGGAGGTGAAGCGGCAGCTGGACGTGCTGGATCGCCGGCTGGCGGAAGCCGAATACCTGGCCGGCGCCGATTACACGATCGCCGACATGGCCGACTGGCCCTGGTACGGCGGGCTCGTGCGTGGGCTGCTCTACAATGACTCGGCCACCTTCCTCGACGCCGCCAGTTACAAGAACGTGCACCGATGGACGGAGCAGATCGGCCAGCGGCCGCCGGTGAAGCGCGGCGTGCGCGTGAACCGCGCCTGGGGCGACAGCGCCCTGCCCGAACGCCACGACGCCGCCGACTTCGACAGGCCGAGCGCCGAGGCCGCCGCGTCATGAAGGCCGCCTGCCACTGCGGCGCGGTCCGCTACGAGACGACGGCGCCGCCGGCCTGGGTGCTTGACTGCAACTGCACGCTCTGCCGCCGCTACGGCGCGCTCTGGGCCTACGTGCGCGGGCGCGAGCCGGTGACCCTGACGCTGGAGCCCGATCCGGACGCCACCGACACCTACATGTGGGGCGACAACGAGCTCGCCTTCCATCGCTGCAAAGTCTGCGGTTGCATGACTCACATGCGCGCGGTCGAGGCCGACGCCATCCACGGCGTGAACACCCGCATGATGGTCGGGCTCGATCCAGCCAAGGTGCGCGTCGTGCAGATCGACAACGGCCACTCCGGCTTCTTCTGGACGCGCGCGGCCGAGGCGCCGCTCGCCTCCAACCACCCGCCTATGCCGCGGCCTGGCCCTGACGACTGGCGCTAGGACCCGGCGGCCGGCTCCACGAAGCCGCTCGGCAGGCCGTCGATGCTGACCTGGTTGTGCTGGGCGCGGTAGGCGACCAGGCCGTCCTGGCCCTTCGCCGCCGCCCAATTGTCCAGGCCGGGCCGCTCGCGCTTGAACACGAGATTGGGCACGGCGTAGCCGCAGCTGGTCTGCACGCGGTCGACGTCGAGCTGGATCATCTGCCGCGCGCCGACGTGCTCGGCCCCGCCGAAGCGAGCGCCCAGCAGCGCCTGGTACTCGCCGCCGCCGCGCGGCAGCACGCGCCCGCGGCCATAGAGTCTTAGGATCAGGGGCGCGCCGTCGAAGGCGCAGAACATCATGGTGAGCCGGCCGTCGGCCGCGAGGTGCGCGGCCGTCTCGTTCCCGCTGCCGGTCAGGTCGAGATAGACCACCGTCCGTTCGTCCAGCACGCGCAGGCTGTCGAGGCCCTTTGGCGAAAGGTTGATCCGCGCCCCCGCCGCGGCTGACGCCACGAAGAACACGTGCTGCTTTTCGATGAAAGCGCGGTGGGCGGGGGCGATGGTCCTGAACAGGTCGGCCACGGGCGACACTCCGAACGACGTTGGTTGGCGTCGCTCTCAGTACAACCGCGCGCCCGATTCAGCCCAGCCGCTAGTGGCCTGAGGCCTGCAGGACGGCCAGCAGCGAGCTGTTCTGCAGCGCCAGGAAGACCTGGGCCGAGGCCTGCACCGCGAGCTGCGCCTGCTGCAGGTTGGCCGACACCTGCGCCACGTTGGCGTCGGTGATGCCGCCGATCATCGTGCCCAGCGTGGCCTGCTGGTTCGAGAGGTCGGTCTGGGTGTTGGTGACCTGGGTCTGTAGGCCGCCGTTCTGCGCCGCCGTGGTCGTGAGCGTCTGGCCGGCCGCCGTCAGGTTGGCCATCTGCCCCTGCAGGAAGGTAATCTGGGCCGGCGTCAGCGTTCCGGTGAAGGGGCCGCCCGGCCCGGTGGCGAAGTTCTGGATCGCCTGGAACGCGGTCATCAGCGGCGTGCCCAGCTGGTTGGCGAGGAACCCGGTCTGGATGGTGGTGTTCTGGTCGATCTGGCTGGTGGATGCATGCTGGTCGTTGGTGAAGACGCCGGGTATGGACGGCGCCGCGCCGAGCGCGGTCAGCGAATTGACGTTCAGGGGCGGCGTCGTCACCTGGCCGCCGGCGAAAATGTATTCGCCGTTGTACGTGGTGTTGAGCGCATCGGCGGCCGTCTGGAACTGGTCCTGCAGCGACTGCATCAGGCTGTCGCCGACGCCGGCGGCCAGCGCCTGGCGGATGGACTGGGCGGCGTTCGTCGCCGTCGCCGACAGCTGCGTCAGCGCGGTGTTCTGGGTCGTGAGCTTGTCGGCCAGGACGTTGTTCTGGCTGATGAAGCCGGTGACCTGGCTCTGCACGGTCTGCATGGCCGTCAGCGTCTCGGCCTTCGAGGCGTAGCCCTTCAGGTCGCTGGCCACGTTGCCGCTCGAAAGCTGGTTCGAGTCGCTGGTGAGCTGCTGCTGGGCGGCCATCATGTTGGCGACGATGGCCGCGTAGCTGTCGGCGGTTGAGATGCGGTTCATGGCTGTTTACGGCCCCACCATGTTGAGCAGAGTGGTGAACATGTCCTGACTGGCCGTCACCAGACGGGCCGAGGCGTTGTAGGCCTGCTGGTAGGTGGTCAGGTTGACGAGCTCCTGATCGAGGTTGACGCCCTCGATCGACTGCAGACGGCTGTTGGCCTCGGTCTGCACGGCCTGGGCGTTGGTCGCCGCCTGGCTGGCGGACGAGGCCTGATCGCCCAGCGCGCCGGCCAGGATCGATCCGTACTGGTTGACGGTGGTCTGCATGGCGGCGAGACCGCCGGCCGGGTCGAAGTGCAGCGTCGCCGCGTTCGCCTGCGCCGCGCGGAGCGCGCCCGAGCCATCCCCGATCGCCAGGACCGGCTGCCCGACGCCGGCGGTCAGGTCGAGCGTGGCGAAGGCGACCTTGCTCGGCGCGGCTGCGATGTCGGAGCGGACCGAAAACCCGTTGACGCGGTCGGCGCGCAGCGCGCTCCCGATCCCGAAGAGCTGACTGACCGACTCGCCGGCGGCGGTGCTCTGCGTCTGGTCGGAGACCACGGAGACGGAGGCCGCGCCGGGCGCGTTGGGCGTAAACGCGAGTTCGCCCGACGCGTCGAGCTGGAACTGCCCCCAGAGGCCGACGCCGGTGGTCGACGAGTTGAGCGCGTTGATCAGGCTCTGCACCGTCCCGCCGGGCGTCGTCACCGTGACGTCTGTGATCTGGCCGCCGCCGCCGTTCGCCACCCGCAGCGTGATCGTCTGCCCGGCCGGGAAGTTCGACGGGTCCGCGCCCACGAGACCGGTCTGATAGTTGGTGAGCCCGGCCGAGCTGATCAGGTTGTTGAGCCCGAAGTACTGGCTGAATCCCTGGCCGTTGGCCGATTTCGACGGCGTGGTCACATCGTCGCCGATCGAAACGCCGGTTCCCGCCGCGGTCGCCTTGATCGAAAGCACGCCGTTCGCGAACGTCGCGGTCCCGTTGGCGCCCAGCGCCGTGTTGAGCGAGGTGGCGAACGTCGCCGGCGTGAAGGCGACCGCGCCCCCGCCGTTGACGCTCATTGTGCCGGCGGAGAAGTCGATGGCGACGGTCTGCTGCAGCTGACCGGCGGCGTTGACGATGGCGACGGTGGTCTTGCCCGAGAAGCCGCCGACGGCGGTGGCGAGGTCGATGCCGATGTTCTGGCCGGTCAGCGAGGCCGGCGGCGGCACGGCCGTCGAGGCGTTGTGCGCCGCGTTCAGGGCGTTGACCGCCTGGGTGACGTATTCGCTGAGCTGATCCTGGATGCCCGGCAGCTGGCTGTTGCGCAGGCTGAGCAGACCCTGGATCTCGCCCGAGGCCAGGGTGAGGTTGGCCGGCGTCGCCGACCCGCCCGGCTGGGCGACGGTGAGCTGGCTCGAAGCGCCGCCGGTGGTCTGATAGGCGAGCGTCGCCGCCCCACCTTGACCGACGAGCAGGATGCCGCTGGCTGTCGTCAGCGTCACGCCGCCGGTGGCGGTCGGCTGGGCTTTGACGTCCATCAGCGAGGAGAGCTGGTTGATCAGCTGGTTCTGCGCTTCCTGCGAGTTCGTCGGATCGGCCCCCTGGGAGGTGGCCGCCGTGATGCTTTTGTTCAGCGCCGCGATCTGGGTCAGCAGCTGGTTCGCCTCGGCGACGTCGCTGGAGATCTGCGTGTCGGCGCTGACCGAGATCTGGCCGAGCGAGGCGGCGATGCTCTTCGACTGGTTGAGGAACTGATTGACGTCGTTGACGACCTGGATGCCGGAGAGGCTGGACGCCGGGTCATTGGCGGCGGCGTCGAAGTCGCTCGTCACCTGGTTCAAGAGGTTGAAGTAGCCGCTGGGCGAACCGGGGTTGCCGAACAGGCTCTGCGCGCGGCCGACGAGGTCGTTGACGACGTTGGCCTGGGCGAGGTCGGCCGAGGCCGACAGGCTGGCGTTCTGCAGAAACTGGTTGGCCGCGAGGCGCACGCTGGTCGCCTGCACGCCCGCGCCGACGCCGGCGATGGCCTGCGAATTGAGGTCGAGGACCTTCTCGACGTAGCCGGGCGAGTTCAGGTTGGCGACGTTGTCGGAGACGGTGTTCAGCCCGACCTGGGCGGCGAAGAGCCCGCTCGAGGCGTTGGAGATGATCGACGTCAGCGACATGGGCGATTAACCGTGCAGCGGGCAGCGATGGCCCGTTTGAGCCGGCAGATTCTGCCGGGCGCGCGCGAGAGCGTCGCGACGAAGGCAATATAACCTGCTGAATTTCATCGCTTTCCTCCTTCGAGGCGCAGCCGCGGACGACTCGAACGCGCAAGAGCCGCGCCAGCGGCGAGCCGGGCGGCGTCCCGGGGTCGGCTTTGCCTATCGGCGACCCGGCAAAAAGCGCCGCACCGGCGAGACGGGCTGCGATTTCTCCCAATGATTCAAGCGATTGGTCGTGGCGCAGGGGTTGCTTTCCCTACTTTCGCTTCACCGCGCAGCTTCGCGCAACCCTCGACCAAGGCCTCACGCGCCCCGCCTGATGACCGCCAATGTGTCCTTTTCCGTCACCCCATCGCCCCACGGCGGCCCGGACGTCGGTCCGGCCGAGCCGGGCAAAGCGGGCGCCTCGCGGGATGACGGCGGCGACGCGTTCAGCCAGGCGCTGGCGTCGCTGATAGGCGCCGTCATGGTCCCGCAGTCGCAAACGCAGCCGGCCGCCGCGAGCACGCCGGCGGCGCAGGGCGCGACGCCCGCAGGCTTCGCGGTCGTCCCGCCCACGCCCGCCCCCGCGCCAGCCAACACCAACGACGCAACGCTGGCGATCGTCGCGGCGACCACGCCCACCGGAACGGCCGCGGATCCGCAGCCCGGCCCCGTCGCACCGGCGAACCCCGCGCAGCGCGCCGCGCCCGCGCCACCGACCGCCGCCCACGACCAGGCTCCGGCGCCGCGCGCCGCCGCTGATGTCAGCCTGCCGCTGGTCAGCTTCACCGCAACAACCGCAGCGCTGGCGGGCGGCGCGCCGCCACCCCCACCGCCAGCCGCAGTCGCCAACGATGGCGGTCAGACCGGCGGGTCCGTCGCCTCGAGCACGGCCGCCGCCCAGGTCTCGCTGGCCGCGCCGCCGCCGCTCGCCGGTCCGCTGAAAGCCCCGCCAGCGCCGGCGTCGAGCGGGAAGAGCGCCTCGAAACCCGACCCCTCGGCCAACGTCCTGGCCGGGGCGGCGACTCCGACCGGCGAGGCCGCCCGGCCGGTTACGCCGCCCATGGGCCCGAACGGGCAAGCCGGCCAGCAGGACGGCGGCGCCTCGCACACGGCCGCCGACGTCACCCCACGCGCCGGCGAGACGCCCACGGGCGCCGAGCAGAAGACCGACTCCGCGTTCGCCACATCCTCGGCCGTGGCGCCGACCGCGATCCAGACCGCGCCGGCGGCCACGGGCGCGACCGCCGCCGCGCCGATCGCGGCGCAGCTCGCCACCCAAGTCATCAAGTCGGTCGAGGGAAAGTCCACCCGCTTCGACTTGACGCTCGAGCCGGCGGGGCTCGGCCGCGTCGACGTGCGCGTCGATATCGGCGCCGCTGGCCAGGTGACCGCGCAATTTTCGTTCGACAACGCCCACGCAGCCGCCGAAGCGCGGACGCAGGCCGGTCAGTTGCAGCACGCGCTGGAGCAGGCGGGGTTCAACGTCGGCCAGGGCGGCCTGAGCTTCGACGTCGGCGGCCAGGGCGCGAGCCTCGCTGGCCGCGACGCACAATCGCAGACCGCGCAAGCCATCGCCTCCTCCGCACCGACCCCGCTCGCCGGCGACGCCGCCGACGCCGCGGCCCCGCGCCCATCCCTCGTCCGCGCCGCGGGCGGGCTGGACATCACCATCTAGGACGCCCGAGCATGACCACAGCCGTCACCAACACGACGCCGAACACCGCCCCGATCGCCTCGGCGGTCAACAACGGGCTCGCCGCGGTCGCCAACAACTACCAGACGTTCCTGTCGCTGCTCACCACGCAGCTGAAGAACCAGGATCCGCTGTCGCCGCTGGACACCAACCAGTTCACCCAACAGCTGACGCAGATGACCGGCGTCGAGCAGCAGCTCCTGTCAAACCAGCTGCTGCAACAGCTGGTGAACCAGAGCCAGGGCGGCGCCGGGCTGACCGGCGCGGTGGGCCTGATCGGCAAGACCGTCACCGCGGACGGAACGACGGCGACGCTGAGCAACGGCAGCGCCACCTGGCTGTTCAGCCCGCAATCGGCGCCGGCGTCGCTGACCGCCAGCGTGTCGGACTCGACCGGCAACGTCATCTGGAGCGGCCCGATTTCGCCGAACGGCGCCGGGCCGCAGACGTTCACGTGGAACGGCAAGAACCTCGCCGGCGTGCAGCAGACGAACGGCGGAAGCTACAAGCTGAACATCACCGCCTCTGACGCTTCCGGCGTGCCCATCCCGGTCGCCACCACGCTGCAGGGGGTGGCGAGCGCCGTCCAGATCATCAACGGCCAGACAATGGTCACCGTCGGCAACACCGAAGTGCCGCTGAGCGCGATCAACGGCGTGACCTGATCCCCCTCATCTTCGCCGGGCCGACCGCCGCCTGAAGACAGAGCGACGGCCCCGCCAGAACGCAACGCACGAAAGGACCAAGATCATGAGTCTCAACAGCGCAATGACCGCCGGCTCGTCCGGGCTGGCCTCCGAAGCCTCGGCGCTGGCGGCGATCTCCAACAACATCGCCAACGTCAACACGGTCGGCTTCAAGGGCGACGACGTCGCGTTCGAGGACCTGGTCACCTCGCAGACGCAAGGGGCGTTCTCGGCCGGCGGCGTGACCTCGGTCACCCAGCAGCTTGTCACCCAACAGGGCTCGACCACGCAGACGAGTTCGCCGACCGACCTGGCGATCAGCGGCCAGGGCCTGTTCGTGGTCAACAACCAGCCGACCGCGGTCACCAGCTCCAGCCAGGCGGAGTTCACCCGCGCCGGCTCGTTCACGCCCGACGCGAACGGCTTTTTGAAGAACACCGCCGGCCTCTACCTGCTCGGCTGGCCGGCCAACTCCCAGGGCCAGATCAACACCTCGTCGACCAGCATCAACAGCCTGGCGCCGATCAACGTCTCGGCGATTGCCGGCCAGGTCTCGGCGACAACGCTGGCCAGCGTCGACGCCAACATCAACGCCAGCCAGGCCGTCTCGCCGCAGGCGCAGGCCGCGGCCCTGGCGCCCCCTGGCGCCGGCGCCTACAACGCCGTCACCAACTCGATGACGGCCTACAACCCGGGGACGGGCGCCGGCGTGCAGCCGGACTTCACCATTCAGGTTCCGGTGTCCGACTCGCTCGGCGGTTCGCGCACGCTGCAGATCGACCTTCTGAAAAGCGCCACCGCCAACCAGTGGTTCGCCGAGATCCAGGCCGTGCCGCCGACCGACGTCACCTCCGGCGCGGGCCTCGCGCCGGGCCAAATCGCCTCCGGCGTCCTGGCGTTCAACTCCGACGGCTCGATCAACATGGCGGCGACGACCTTGTTCGGCAGCCCGGCCAATCCGCAGCTCAGCATCGGCGCTTCGAACGCCGGGCCGCCGGCGGCGGGCGCCGTCAACTGGGCGGCAAGCCTCGGCGTCGCCGCGCAGAAGGTCACCCTCGGCGTCGGCGGCACGACCGGCTCTGGCGCGATCACCCAGTTCGCCTCGTCGTCGGCGGTGCAGTCGATCCAGACGAACGGCACCCCGTTCGGCAGCGTCAGCTCGGTGTCGATCGACCAGAAGGGCGTCGTCACCGCGACGTTCGGCAACGGCACCTCGCGGCAGATCGCCCAGGTCGCCATCGCCACCTTCGACAATCCGGACGGACTGACGGCCGAGAACGGCGCGGCGTATCAGGCCAGCCAGGCCAGCGGCGACTTCAGCCTGAAGACCGCGGGAACAGGCGGCGCGGGAACCCTGTCTTCCTCGACACTGGAGTCTTCCACCGTCGACCTCTCGACCGAGTTCACCAAACTGATCATCGCGCAGCAGGCCTACGACGCTTCGTCGAAGGTCATATCCACGGCGAACCAAATGACTCAGGCTTTACTACAAGTTATCCAAGGTTAACGGTCGTGAATACAGGTTAACGAATTGAGCAGAAAAATGGCATGAGGGAAGCCAGCTGATTATGCGTTCTTTTACTATCTCGATTAAGCCGCTGTTATGGCCGGCCGCCTATCGTCCCGCCCCGAAGTGATGGTGGGAAAGGCGTAAAGCCATGTTGCAACAGCAACGCCTCAACAGCAAAGGCGAGAAGTACGTGATCGGCCCAACCGGCGCGCCGCTCACCTTGTCCGACTTGCCGCCGCAGAACACCCAGCGCTGGGTGATCCGGCGCAAGGCTGAGGTTGTGGCTGCGGTGCACGGCGGCCTCCTGACACTCGACGAGGCGTGCAGCCGCTACTGCCTGACCAACGAGGAGTTCCTGGGCTGGCAGAAGTCGATCGAGCGCCATGGCATGGCCGGCCTGCGCACGACGCGGCTGCAGCAGTACCGCTAGACGCCGGATCGGAGGACGTCGCGCCGGGCTCGCCCCGGCGGCCCGGTTCACTCACCCCCCTTTCGCCCGCGTTCGCGCGGCTTAAACCCGCGTTTACCAAGCGCTGGGTAAATCCTGCCTAGCCAAGGCGCGTCGCGTCTCGTTGGCGTGGCGAGGAAGGGGCCGGCTTGGAGGGGTTTCTAAGCTTTCTGCAGCGTTTCGGCGTCGGACGGCTGACGGCCATTCTCGGCGTCTCGGCCGGCGTGGCGGCGGCGCTGGCGGCCATCCTGCTGCACCTGGGCAGCCAGCCCGAGGCGCTGCTCTACGCCAACCTGGACCTGAAGGAAGCCGCCTCGATCAGTCAGGCGCTCGATCAGGCCGGCATCAAATACGAGGCCAAGGGCGACGGCTCGACCATCATGGTGGCTCGCGACAAGGTCGCCCAGGCGCGCCTGATGCTGGCGTCCAAGGGGCTGCCGACCTCGGCCTCGGTCGGCTACGAGATCTTCGACAACACGAGCGCGCTCGGCCAGACCGACTTCGTCCAGAACCTCAACCGCCAGCGGGCGCTCGAGGGCGAACTGGCGCGCACCATCCGTTCGCTGGACGGCGTGACCTTCGCGCGCGTGCAGCTCGTTCTGCCGAAACACGAGCTTTTTCAGAATGATGACGCCCAGCCGTCGGCCTCGGTCGTGGTTGGCGTCGAGGGCCGCGAGCCCTCGGCGGATCAGGTGCGGGCGCTACAGAACCTGGTCGCCGGGGCCGTCCCCAACCTGAAGCCCGACCGGGTCACGATCGTCGACCAGAACGCCCGCCTGCTGGGCGGCGGCGACGGCGAAGCGGCCGCGGGCCAGGCCGCCGACGACGAGCGCGCCGCCACAGAGGACCGCATCCGCAAACGCGTGAAGGAGCTGGTCGAGGGGGTCGTCGGGCCCGGCCGCGCGCGCGTGCAGGTCACCGCCGACATCGACATGAGCCAGGTCACCACCCAGGAGGAGAAGTACGATCCCGACGGCCAGGTCGCCCGCTCGACCCAGACCGACGAGGAGACCGCCAAGCAGAACCAGCCGGGCGAGAACACCTCCACCGCCGCCTCGGCGACCGCCAACATCCCCGGAACCCCGGGGGCGACCTCCTCCACCCCGGCGACCACGACCACCTCCGACAGCGGCCACACGGTCGAGACGACCAACTACGAGATCAGCAAGACCACCAAGACCACCATCGACGCCCCCGGCGCGGTGCGCCGGCTCTCGGTCGCCGTCGCCGTCGACGGAACGACCGCGGCCGGCAAGAACGGCAAGGCGGGCGCCTGGACGCCGCGCTCCGCCGACGAGATGCAGCACATCGAGGCGCTGGTGCGCTCGGCGGTCGGCTACGACCAGACGCGCGGCGACCAGGTGAGCGTCATCAACGTCCGCTTCGACGACTCCGTCTCGGCCGACCAGGGCGCGGTCGCCACCTCCGGCTTCAGCTTCGACAAGAACGACATCATGCGCATCGCCGAGCTGGTGGTGCTGGCGGTGGTGGCCGGGATGATCATCTTCTTTGTCGCCCGCCCGCTGCTGGCGGCGGCGACCAGCGGCGGCGGCGGTCTGCCGGCGCTGCGCGCGCTGGCGCGCCGGGGCGGCGACGGCGGCGATGGGGCGGCGGCGCAGGTCACCCACGACCCGCAGACCGGCGAGCAGCTCGCCATCTCCGGCCCGGCCAGCGAAGTCGAACAGCGCATCGACATCGCCAAGATCGAAGGCCAGGTGAAGACCTCTTCGGTGAAGAACGTCGCCGAGTTCGTCGAGCGGCATCCGGAGGAGTCCGTCTCCATCCTCAGAAGCTGGCTGCATGAGGCATGAGCGCGCGGCTGGTTCACAAGAAGTCGATCCTCGATCCGAGCCGCCTCTCCGGTCCGGAGAAGGCCGCCGTCGTGCTGCTGGCGCTGGGCGAAGACCACAACGTCCTTTGGGGCGCGCTGGACGAGGAGGAGATCAAGGAAATCTCCCAGGCCATGGCCGGCCTGGGCACGGTCACCTCGAACGTGGTCGAAGACCTCCTGGTCGAATTCGTGTCCGGCATGAGCGGCACCGGCGCGATCATGGGCTCGTTCGAGCAGACCCAGCGCCTGCTCGCCTCCTTCATGCCAGGCGACAAGGTCGACGGTCTGATGGAGGAAATCCGCGGACCCGCCGGCCGCACCATGTGGGACAAGCTCGCCAACGTGAACGAGGCGGTGCTGGCGAACTACCTCAAGAACGAATACCCGCAGACCGTCGCGGTGGTGCTGTCGAAGATCAAGGCCGAGCACTCGGCGCGCGTGCTGGCCTCGCTGCCGGAAGACTTCGCGCTGGAATGCGTCACCCGCATGCTGCGCATGGAGCCGGTGCAGCGGGAGATCCTCGACAAGATCGAGGAGACGCTGCGTTCGGAATTCATGTCGAACCTGGCGCGCACGTCAAAGCGCGACAGCCACGAGATGATGGCCGACATCTTCAACAACTTCGACCGGCAGACCGAAGCGCGCTTCATCGCGGCGCTGGAGGAGCGCAACCGCGAATCCGCCGAGCGCATCCGCGCGCTGATGTTCGTGTTCGAAGACCTGAACAAGCTCGACCCGGGCGGCGTGCAGACGCTGCTCCGCGCGGTCGAGAAGGACCAGCTGGGCCTGGCGCTGAAGGGCGCATCGGACGCCCTGCGCGAGATGTTCTTCTCCAACATGAGCGAGCGTGCGGCGAAAATCATGCGCGAGGACATGGAGAGCATGGGCCCCGTCCGCCTGCGCGACGTGGACGCCGCCCAGATGGCGATGGTGCAGGTCGCCAAGGACCTCGCCGCCAAGGGCGAGATCATGCTGGCGGGGGCCGGCGGCGACGACGAGCTGATCTATTGAGCCGCCGATGACCAATCCCCGCCCCTTCATGTTCGACACGGTCTTCGACGGCGACGGCGGCGTCGCCTCGATGGCGCCGCGGCCGAAGCGCTCCTACACGCCGGACGAGGTCGCGCAGATCAAGGCGCTGGCCTTCGCCGACGGCGAGCGGTCGAGCGTCGTGCGCGCCGAGGAGGCGCAGGCCGAGGCGCTAGCCGCGATCGGCCGCGCCGCGCACGCCGCGCTGGGCGCGCTCGCCGAGGCGGCGCATGAGCACCGCACCGCCTGCGCCGAACTGGCGCTGGCGGCGGCCGGGGCCATCGCCGGCGCGGCGCTGGAACGGTTCCCGGAAGCTCCGGCCCAGGCCGCTCTGGCGGCGCTGTCGCGCGAAATCGAAGCGACCGCCCGGCTTATCGTCCGCGCCGCGCCTGAGATGGCCGAGCGCATGCAAGTCGCGCTGGACGAGACGGCCCAGGCCTGCGGCTTTCCGGGCCAGATCGTGGTCAAGGCCGAGCCAGGCCTGCCGCTCGCCGCCTTCGTCATCGACTGGGGCGACGGCCGCGCGGCCTTCGACCCGGACGCCGCGGCGGCCCGCGTGGCCGAGGCGCTGCGCACGGCGCTGGCGGCCGAAGGCTTGCACGCCGAACCCCTGATTTCGCCAAGCGAGGCCGACCATGGCTGAAGACATCATCCCCGCCGAGCCCGAAGCGGAGGCCGAAGCCCCGCCCGAAGGCGGCAAGCTGGCGCTGGACGAGTTCGAGCCGAGCCCGCCCATGGTCGCGGAAGTCGCGACGCTGGATCCGGACGACAAGGCCGCCGCGGACCTTGCGCCCGTGTTCGACGTGCCGGTGCACATTTCGGCCGTGCTCGGCCGGGCCAGCCTCTCGGTCGCCCAGCTGCTGCAGCTTGCCCAGGGCAGCGTGCTGGAGCTGGACCGCAAGGTTGGCGAAGCGATCGACATCTACGTCAACAACCGCCTCGTCGCGCGCGGCGAGGTCGTGATCGTCGACGAGCGGCTGGGTGTGACCATGACGGAAATCATCAAGGACGGCGACACGGCGGCCTGACCTGGGCCGCCGGCACGAGTTTCGAGGAGAGAGTCCAATGCGGTTACTGGTCGTCGGACGGCTGAACGGACAGCTCGCGGGCGCGGTCAAGATGGCCATGGCGCAGGGCGCCAAGGTCGCGCACGTCGAGACCTGCGCGGCGGCGACGCACGCACTGCGCGCCGGCCAGGGGGCCGACCTGCTGATGGTCGACTACGAGCTCGACATCGCCGGCCTGATCGCCGCCAACGAGGCCGAGCGTATCCGCGTGCCGGTCGTGGCCTGCGGCGTCGGCGCCGACGCGAAGCGGGCGGCCGACGCGATCCGCGCCGGGGCGAAGGAATTCATCCCCCTGCCGCCGGACATCGACCTGATCGCCGCGGTGCTGGCCGCCGTCTCCGACGACAACCGGCCGATGGTCGCCCGCGATCCGATCATGCAGGACCTGATCAAGCTGGCCGAGCAGGTCGCGCCGTCCGAAGCCTCGATCCTGATCACCGGCGAGAGCGGCGTCGGCAAGGAGGTGATGGCCCGCCACGTGCACAAGAAGTCGCGCCGCGCAACGCGGCCGTTCATCTGCGTCAACTGCGCCGCCATCCCGGAGAACCTGCTCGAGAGCGAACTGTTCGGGCACGAGAAGGGTTCCTTCACCGGCGCGGTCGCCCGGCGCATCGGCAAGTTCGAGGAGGCCGACGGCGGCACGCTGCTGCTGGACGAAATCTCGGAGATGGACGGGCGCCTGCAGGCCAAGCTCTTGCGCGCGCTGCAGGAGCGCGAAATCGACCGCGTCGGCGGCGGCCGGCCCGTAAAGGTCGACATCCGCGTAATCGCGACGTCGAACCGCGACCTCGTCCAGGCCGTCCGCGAGGGCGCCTTCCGCGAGGACCTGCTCTATCGCCTCAACGTGATGAACCTGAAGCTGCCGCCGCTGCGCGAGCGGCCGGGGGACGTGGTCGCGCTCGCCGAGCACTTCATCCACAAGTACGCCGCGGCCAACGGCATGCCGGAGCGGCCGCTGTCGGCCACCGCCCGCGCCCGCCTGCTCACGCACCGCTGGCCGGGCAACGTGCGCGAACTGGAAAACGCCATGCATCGCGCGGTGTTGCTGGCGGCCGGGCCGGAGATCGAAGAGTTCGCCATCCGCCTGCCCGACGGCCAGCCGATGACCGCCGCGCCCGAGGCCCAGACCGCCCGCGCGGCCTCGATCGCCGCCGAGACGGCCGCCCGCGCCTTCGTCGGCCAGACCGTGGCCGAGGTCGAACAGCAGCTGATCATCGACACGCTCAGCCACTGCCTCGGCAACCGGACCCACGCGGCCAACATCCTCGGCATCTCCATCCGCACGCTCAGAAACAAGCTGAAGGAGTACGGCGACCTGGGCGTCGCCATCCCGCCGCCCCAGCAAGGCGCGGCCAGTGCCGCCTGAGGCTACCCGCCGAGCCGCCATCACCGGCGCCGCCGCGGCCTTCGCCGCCGCGCCCGCGCTGGCGCTCGCGCCCGATCCGTTCGCCGAACTGGAGCGCAGCGTCGGCGGGCGGCTGGGCGTGGCGTCCCTGGACGTCGCCAGCGGCCGGCGGCTCGCACACCGGGCGGGCGAGCGCTTTCCGCTGTGCAGCACCTTCAAGCTGCTGGCCGTCGCCGCGCTGCTGGCGCGAGTCGACCGCGACCAGGCGCGGCTGGATCGCTTCATCCCCTACGGGCCGGGCGATCTGCTCGAGTACGCGCCGGTCACGCGCGCCCACGTCGCCGACGGCGGGATGCCGCTGGGCGAGCTCTGCAAGGCGGCGATCGAGCTGAGCGACAACACCGCCGCGAACCTAATCCTGGCGCAGATCGGCGGGCCGACGGGCGTGACGGCCTTCGCCCGTGTGCTTGGCGATCCGGTGACCCGGCTCGACCGCAACGAGCCCAGCCTGAACGAGGCCAAGCCCGGCGATCCGCGCGATACGACGACGCCCGCGGCGATGCTCGCCGACCTTCGCGCGGTCACCCTTGGCGGAGTGCTCTCGCCGGCCTCTCGCGGCCGGCTGATCGACTGGCTGAAGGCGAACGACACAGGGGCGGCCCGCCTGCGCGCCGGTTTCCCCCCCGCCTGGCCGGCGGGCGACAAGACCGGCACGGGCGCGAACGGGACATCGAACGACGTCGCTGTCGCCTGGGCCCCGCGCGGTCCGATCCTCGTCGCCTGCTACCTGACCGGCGCCGCCGCGCCAGCCGGCGCCCGCGATGAGACGATCGCCGCCGTAGCCCAGATCGCCGTCCGCCGCTTCGGAGGCGAGCGTGGCTGACGCGGCGCTTCCTTATTCGCGCACCAACCGGCCGCGCGCCCGCGACGTCTGGGGGTGGGTCGCGCGCGGCGACGTCGGCCTGGCCGTCGGCGTGGTGGGGATCATTGTCCTCCTCATCCTGCCGATCCCGCCGTTCCTGCTCGACATCCTGCTCGCGATCTCCATCACCAGCGCCGTCCTCATCCTGATGACCTCGTTGATGATCAAGAAGCCGTTGGAATTCACCGCCTTCCCGACTGTCCTGCTGGTCACGACGCTCTTCCGGCTGGGCCTCAACCTCGCCTCGACGCGCCTCATCCTCGGGCACGGCCACGAAGGCACCGGCGGCGCCGGCCACATCATTCAGTCGTTCGGCCAGCTGATGATGCAGGGCAATTTCATCATCGGGCTGATCGTGTTCTCGATCCTGGTGATCGTGAACTTCGTCGTCATCACCCGCGGTTCGGGCCGCATCGCCGAGGTCGCGGCCCGCTTCACCCTCGACTCCATGCCCGGCAAGCAGATGGCCATCGACGCCGACCTCTCGTCGGGCCTGATCGACCAAGAGGAAGCCAAGCGCCGGCGCAAGGAGCTGGAGCAGGAGTCGACCTTCTTCGGCTCCATGGACGGCGCATCGAAGTTCGTGCGCGGCGACGCCATCGCCGGCCTCATCATCGTCGCCATCAACATCGTCGGCGGCATCCTGATCGGCGTGATGCAGCACAAGCTGCCGCTGAACGAGGCCGCGTCGACCTACACCATCATGACCATCGGCGACGGCCTGGTGAGCCAGGTGCCGGCGCTGGTCATCTCCATCGCCGCCGGCTTCCTGGTCTCCAAGGCCGGCGTCGAGGGCGCGGCCGACAAGGCGCTGGTGGTCCAGCTGGCGATGAACCCGGTGTCGCTTGGCATGGTCGCCGCCGCGGCCGGCGTCATCGCGCTGGTGCCCGGCATGCCCATCCTACCCTTCGTCGCCATCGCGCTCGGGGCGGGCGGCCTCGCCTGGCGGCGCGCGCAGGACGTGCGAACCGCGGCCTCGGCGCCGCCGGCGGCGGCGCAGACCGAGCCGCAGGACGAGCCCATCGCCACGGCGCTGGCCATGGACGACGTCAAGATCGAGCTGGGCTACGGCCTGCTCGTTTTGATCAACGACCTCGAAGGCCGGCGGCTGACCGACCAGATCCGCGCGCTGCGCCGCAGCCTTGCGAGCGAGTTCGGCTTCGTGATGCCGCCGGTGCGCATCCTCGACAACATGCGCCTGCCGACCCAGGGCTACGCCATCCGCATCAAGGAGATGGAAGCCGGCGCCGGCGAGGTGCGGCTGGGCCACCTGATGGCCATGGACCCGCGTGGCGGCCAGGTCGACTTCCCCGGCGAGCACGTGCGCGAGCCCGCCTTCGGTCTTCCGGCCACCTGGATCGACGACAGCCTGCGCGAGGAGGCGACGTTCCGCGGCTACACCATCGTCGATCCGGCGACGGTGCTGACGACGCACCTCACCGAAATTCTGAAGGAGAACATGGCCGACCTGCTCTCCTACGCCGAGGTGCAGAAGCTGCTCAAAGATCTGCCGGCCGAGCAGAAGAAGCTGGTCGAGGACCTGGTGCCCACGGTGGTCTCGACGACGACGATCCAGCGGGTGCTGCAGGCGCTTCTGAAGGAGCGCGTGTCGATCCGCGACCTCGCGTCCATCCTCGAGGGCATCGCCGAGGCCGCGCCGCACACGACTTCGATCACCCATCTGGTCGAGGCGGTCCGCACGCGGCTGGCGCGCCAGCTCTGCTGGCAGAACAAGAGCGAGGACGGATCGCTCCCGATCATCACGCTCTCGCCGGACTGGGAGCAGACGTTCGCCGACGCGCTGATGGGACCAGGCGAGGAGAAGCAGCTGGCGCTGGCGCCGTCCAGGCTGCAGGACTTCATCCGCGTCGTGCGCGAAGCCTTCGAGCGCGCGGCGCTGGCCGGCGAGTCGCCGGTGCTGCTCACCGGCGCGCAGATCCGCCCCTACGTCCGCTCGATCATCGAGCGCTTCCGCGGCCAGACCGTGGTGATGAGCCAGAACGAGATCCACCCGAAGGCGCGGCTGAAGACGGTCGGCGCCGTCTGACGGGTCAGGCCTCCGGGCCGAAGGCGCGCAGGAAGATGTCGACCGACTGTTCGACGTGCGCCCGCAGCTGCGCCGCCGATATGCTGGGCAGCACGCCCCAGAGCCGGCGCAGATAGACGTCGGAGAGCACGAGGTCCTTCAGCCGCTGGCCCATGACGAAGGGGTCGCCCTGGCGGACCAGACCGGCGGCGATCGCCTGTTCGAAGTAGGTGCGGAAACGCACTTCGCCTCGCTTCGGGCCGGCCTCATAGAAAATGCGCCCGAGCTCGGGGAAGCGGCCCGCCTCGGCGACCACAAGCCGATGCAGCTGGAGCATCGGCTCGCTCAGGAGGAACTCCAGCAGCCCGCCGCCGATGCGTATCAGAGTTGCGCGGATGTCGGGGTCGGCATCCACCGGCGGCATGGCGTCGAAGATCGCCAACGCCGGGCCCTGGCAGAAGTCGGTGATGAAGGCCTCGAACAGCTCTTCCTTTGAGCGGAAGTAGTTGTAGAGGGTGCCTTTCGAGCCGCCGAGCCTGGCGGCGATCTCCGACATCGATGTGGCGGCGTAGCCCTGCGCGAAGAAGGCGTCGCGCGCGACCTCGAGGATCGCGCGGCGGCGCGCGTCGCTGCGGGGGCTGTCGGCGGTGGTGGCGGCGTCTGCTGACATTTTCTGACCGTACCGTACGGTTTTCTCTTGACGCTGGCAATCCTCCGGGCGCAGAAATGTGACCGTACGGTACGGTCAGTTTCGGAGGGAGACCGATGCAAGACCCGTCCACCGCCGTTCGGGCAAGGCCGCGAGGCGCACGATCGAGGCTCGCCGCGCTGCTCGGCGCCAGCGCCCTGGCGGCCTGCGCGGCGATCCCGAACACCCGGCCGCGGCCCCAGCCGACGCCCATCGCCGATCTGGCCGCGACTCAGAGCCTGGCCGCACCGAGCGCCGACTGGCCCAGCGACCGCTGGTGGGACGCCTACGGGGACGCGCAGCTTTCGGCGCTGATCGATGATGCCCTGAAGGGCTCCCCGACCCTCGCCCAGGCGGAGGCGCGCCTGTGGCAAGCCGACGCCCAGGTGACGCAATCGGGCGCGGCGCTTCTTCCTTCCATCGACGCCAGCGCCCAGGTCAGCGAGACCGAGCAGAGCCGGGTGATGGGATTTCCGAGCTTCATCCAGCAGCTCTTGCCGAAGGGCTATCAGGACAATGGGCGCGTGGCGCTGAACGCCTCCTATGACCTGGACCTGTTCGGCAAGAACCGCGCGGCGCTCGCCGCGGCCGTCTCCCAGCGCGATGCCGCCCGCGCCGACTCGGCGCAGGCGCGACTGACTCTCTCCACCGCGGTCGCCCAGGCCTACGGCGACCTCGCCCGCCTCGGGGCGGAACGCGACGCCGCCGCCGAGGCGCTGCGCAACCGCCAGGAATCCGCACAACTGGTCGCCGCGCGGCTGCGGAACGGGCTGGAGAACCAGGGCGCGCTCAAGCAGGCGAACGCAGCGACGCCGGTCTCGCAGGCCGACCTCGATTCCCTGGACGAGCAGATCATCCTGACGCGGCACAAGATCGCCGCTCTGCTGGGCGAGGGGCCTGACCGCGGGCTTTCGATCGCCATGCCGAAGCCCGAGCGCGTCAAGGCCTTCGGCCTGCCCGGCGACGCGCGGCTGAACCTGATCGGCCGCCGTCCCGACATCGTCGCCGCCCGCCTGCGCGTCGAGGCGGCGGCCAGGCAGATCGACGTCGCGCGCGCCGCCTTCTTCCCCGACATCACGCTCAGCGGCTACATCGGCCAGCAGGCGATCGGGCTCGACAAGCTGTTCACGCCGGCGGCGGCGATCGGCTCGATCGGGCCGGCGATCAGCCTGCCGATCTTCAAGGGCGGGCAGCTGCGCGGCGCCTACCGCGGCGCGCGCGCCCAGTACGACGAAGCTGTCGCCGACTACGACACGACCCTGGTGCAGGCGCTGCAGGATCTGGCCGATTCCGCCGTCAGCGCCCAGTCCGCCGCCAAGCAGCTGGCCGACCGGCGCGCCGCGCTGGACGCCGGCGAGCAGGCCTACGAGGTCGCCCGCCTGCGCTATCAGGGCGGCCTTTCCTCCTACGTCGAGGTGCTGACCGCCGAGACCGCTGTCATCGACGAGCGGCGCGCCTACGCCGACGCCCAGGCCCGCGCCTTCACCCTCGACATCGCCCTGATCCGCGCGCTCGGCGGCGGCTACGCCGGCGCCTGATCCGCCAAGAGACCCGAAAGACACCGCCATGGACGCTCGCACCGACACAGAAACCGCGGCCACCGCGAGCGCCGCTTCGCCCGAGCGCGCCGGAGCCGCGCCGGCCAGAGGGCTTTTCACCCGCGGGCGCCTCTTCGCGCTGCTGGGCGCCGCGGTGCTGGTCGTCGCCATCGTCGTCGGGCTCGGCTGGCTGTTCGTCGGATCGCACCACGTGAGCACCGACGACGCCTATGTGAACGCCGACGTGGCCGACATCACGCCGCTGGTCGCCGGACCTATCATCTCGGCCCCCGCCACCGACACCATGCCGGTGAAGAAGGGCGACGTCCTGGTGGTCATCGACCCGTCCGACTATCGCCTGGCGCTGGCGCAGGCCGACGCCCAGCTGGGTCAGGCCGAACGCCAGGTGCAGGGCGACTTCGCCACGCGCGACATGCAGAACGCCACGACCGCGGCCCGCGCCGCCGATGTCGTGCACGCCCGCGCGCAGCTCGCCAGCGCCGAGGCCGACCTGACGCGCGCCGAGACCGATCTCGCGCGACGCCAGGCGCTGGCGCCCAAGGGCGCCGTCTCCGCCGACGAGCTCACGGCGGCGCAGAACCGCATGGGCCAGACGCGGGCCGCGGTGAATGCGGCGCAGGCCGCCGTCGCCGAGGCGGTGGCCACGCAGTCCGCCGCCGCCGGACAGGCGCGCGCCGCCGAGGCGCTCGTCGCCGGGACGAGCGTTTCGACCAACCCAGCCGTGGCGCTGGCGCAGGCCAAGCGCGACCAGGCCGCGCTCGATCTGGAGCGCACGGTCATCCGCGCCCCCATCGACGGGGTCATCGCCAAGAACACCATCGAGGTCGGCCAGCGGGTCGAAGCCGGCGCGGCGCTCATGACCGTGGTGCCGATCCAGAGCGCCTACGTCGACGCCAATTTCAAGGAAGAGCAGCTGCGGCGGGTTCGCATCGGCCAGCCCGTGATCCTGACCAGCGACCTCTACGGGCGCGGCGTGAAGTTCCACGGCCGCGTGACAGGCGTCGCCGGCGGCACCGGCGCGGCCTTCGCCGTCATCCCGGCGCAGAACGCCACAGGCAACTGGATCAAGGTCGTGCAGCGGCTGCCCGTGCGCATCGCGCTCGACCCGAACGAGCTGGCCCAGCACCCTCTCAGGGTCGGGCTCTCCATGAACGTCGACATCGACACCGATCGCTAGAGGCCGCCCCGCGATGGCTTCCGACGCTTCCGCCGAACCGATCCCGCTGAAAGGCTCGGCGCTGCTGCTCGCCGGGTTCCTGCTGGCGGTCGGCAACTTCATGGTGGTGCTCGACATGACCATCGCCAACGTCTCGGTGCCCAACATCGCCGGCGGCATGGCGGTCTCGCCCAGCCAGGGGACCTGGGTGATCACATCCTATTCGGTCGCCGAAGCGATCGTGGTTCCGCTGACCGGCTGGCTCGCCGGACGGTTCGGTGCGGTGCGGGTGTTCGTGTTCGGCATGGTCGGATTCGGCATCTGTTCGGCGCTCTGCGGCCTCGCCCCCTCGCTCAGCGTGCTGGTGGCGGCGCGCGTCATGCAGGGCCTGTGCGGCGGCCCGATCATGCCGATGTCGCAGACGCTGATGATGCGGGTCTTCCCGCCGCAACAGCGCGGCCAGGCCATGGGGCTGTGGTCGATGACGACGGTCGTCGCGCCGATCGCCGGGCCGATCCTGGGCGGGACGCTTTGCGACACCGTCGGCTGGCCGTGGGTCTTCTTCATCAACGTGCCCGTCGCCGCGATCTGCGGCTTCTTCGCCTGGCGCATGCTGTCGAGCCAGGAAACCAAAACCCAGCGCCTGCCGGTCGACGTCGCCGGTCTCGGCCTGCTGATCCTCTTCGTCGGCGCGCTGCAGATCATGCTCGACAAGGGCCGCGAGCTGGACTGGTTCAGCTCGCCGACGATCGTCGCGCTGGCGGTGGTGGCCGCGATCGGCTTCGCCGCCTTTCTGATCTGGGAGCTGACAGACAAGCACCCGATCGTCGACCTGCGCATCTTCCGCTACCCCGGCTTCACCAGCGCGGTGATCACCATCGCCCTCACCTTCGGCGCCTTCTTCTCGTCCATCGTGCTGGTGCCGCTCTGGCTGCAGACCAACATGGGCTACACGGCCACCTGGGCCGGCTACACGACCGCGCTGGGCGGCGTGCTGGCGGTCGTCTTCTCGCCCATCGTGCCCAGGCTGATGACGCGGTTCGACAGCCGCGCGCTGGTGACCTTCGGCGTGCTGTGGCTGGGCGCGGTGGGGCTCTGGCGCGCCGGCTTCGCCAGCAACGCCAGCTACTGGACCATCGCCATCACCTTCCTGGCGCAGGGCGTGGCGATGCCGTTCTTCTTCATTCCGACGACGCAGCTGGCGCTGTCATCGGTGAAGCCGGAGGAGACCGCCTCGGCAGCCGGCCTGCAGAACTTCATGCGCACGACGTCGGCCGCCTTCTCGACCTCCATCGTCACCACGCTCTGGCAGAACGCCTCCAGCCGCAACCACGCCAACATGGCCGGCGCGCTGAACGATCCTGGCCAGGTGCAGAAGACGCTGGCGCACGGCGGCTTCACGCCGGCGCAGGCGCTCGGCCAGATCGACAACCTGACGCAGAGCCAGGCGGTGATGCTGGCCACCGACCAGATGTTCCTGCTGACGACGGTGGTGTTCCTGGTCGCGGCGGCCGCAGTCTGGTTCGGCCCGAAGCCGAACATCGCGGTCGGGCCGATGGCGCCGGGCGGCCACTGACCGCCCCGACATTGCAGGACGGCCCCGACACTGGTAGCGAACTTCGCCCGCCGTGCTCGGGGCGGCTGCGCTCCTGGAACCCGTCATGCGTCGTCCCATCGCAAGCCATTCGCAGTCGAATTCGGTGATCTGGGACATCCTGACCTTCGAGCGCCTGCTGACCGGGCAGGTCGTGCACCTCATCTACTGGGCGGGCCTGGGCATCGTGGTCCTGGTCGGCTTCTCGGCGCTCGGCGCCGGGGTCGGGCTGGCGATCCGCGGCTTCGCCCAGCGCGACTGGTCGAGCGTGCTGATCGGCGTCCCGGTAATCGTCGGCGGCCTCTTGGCCGTCGTGGCGATCGGGCTGATCTGGCGGGGCGTCTGCGAATTCTATGTCGCCGTCTTCCGCATCGCCGACGACCTTCGCGCCCTGCGCCGGCAGGAAGAAGCCCGCGGCGGCTGAACCCGCCGTGTCCGCGTCGATCGAGATCGTCGAGCCGCGCGCCGGGTGGGCGGCGGAGTTCGGCGCGATCGCAGAGCGGCTGGCCGATGTGTTCGGTGGGCTGGCCCTTCGCATCGAACACATTGGCTCGACGTCGGTCGCAGGGCTTGCGGCCAAAGACGTCATCGACGTGCAGGTGACCGTCGCCTCGCTGGACCTGCCGGGGATCGGCGAGACGCTGACCGCGGCGGGCTTTCCGCCGCGCGACGGTCTCTGGGGCGCCGAAGGCTATTGGGAAGACCACCGGCCCGCCGGCGCGAGCGAGCGTCCGGATGACTGGGTCAAGCGCTACGCCCGCGGCGCGCCGGGCCAGCGGCGGTCGCATATTCATATCCGCAGGGCGGGCGCTGAGAACGAGCGCTATGCGCGCCTCTTCCGCGACTACCTGCGGGCCAACCCGCCGGCCGCCGCGACCTACGGCGAGATCAAGCGCGAACTCGCCGCCCGCCACGCGGACGACGTCGACGCTTACTACGCCGTGAAGGACCCGGTCTGCGACCTGATCATCCAGGCCGCCGAGCTTTGGGCGGTCGCCACCGGGTGGGATCGGCGCTAGGCCTTCGCCCTGGCTGCAGCGGGCGAAGCGACATGCGATCGGAAACCCTCGACTTCGACAACGGGCGCGGCGAGCGCCTGTCGGCCAGGCTCGATCGGCCGGACGGCGAGGCGCGCGCCTTTGCGCTCTTCGCCCACTGCTTCACCTGCGACAAGACGACGAAGGCGGCGGTCCACATCAGCCGAGCGCTGACCGACGCTGGCGTGGCCGTCGTGCGGTTCGACTTCACCGGGCTCGGCGACAGCGAGGGCGCCTTCGGCGAACGCGGCTTCTCGGCCGACGTCGAGGATCTGGTCGCCGCCGCCGCGCACATGACGAGCCGCGGGCTGGCGCCGGGCCTGCTGATCGGCCACAGCCTCGGCGGCGCCGCGGTGCTGGCGGCGGCAGGCGACATCGCATCGGCGAAGGCGGTCGTCACCATCGGCGCGCCGGCGGAGCCCGCACACGTGCTGCGCCTGATCGGCGAGAGCGGGCTGAAGGCCATCGAGGCGGAGGGGCGCGCGACGGTCGACATCGGCGGGCGGCCGTTCACGATCGCCAGGCGGTTCGTCGACGACGCACGCCTGGCGGCGCTCGGCGAGCGCGTCGCCCACCTCGGGCGGGCGCTGCTGATCATGCACGCGCCGCTCGATCCGATCGTCGGCGTGGAGAACGCCACGTCCATCTTTCTGGCCGCCCGGCACCCGAAGAGCTTCGTATCCCTCGACCGGGCCGATCACCTCCTGACCAAGACGACCGATTCTGAGTATGCCGCGCGGGTGATCGCCGCCTGGGCCAGCCGCTACGTCGGCCTGGCCGCCGATGCGCCGGCCGAGGCGCCGGACGGCGCGGTGGTCGTGGCCGAAACCCGCGCCGGCAAGTTCCAGGTTCAGGTCAGCGCGCACGGGAGCCGCTTCTTTTCCGACGAGCCGACGGACGTCGGCGGCCTGGGCTCCGGCCCCAGCCCCTACGAGCTGGTGGCCGCCGGCCTCGGCGCCTGCACCTGCATGACCGTGCGCCTCTACGCCGACTCGAAGGGCTGGCCGCTCGACCGCGTGCGCGCCAGCGTTCGCCACGACAAGACCCAGGGCCAGACGCCGCCGGACGTCTTCCACCGCGCCCTCGCCTTCGATGGCGACCTGGACGGGGCGCAGCGGGCCAGGCTGATGGAGATCGCCGGCAAGTGCCCGGTGCACCGGACGTTGGAAGGCGGCGCGCGGGTCGAGACGAGCGTGCTGGCCGAGACGGCGGCGGCCGATCCGGCGGCCATCGACGCGGCGGCCGACGAGCACTTCCGCGCGATGGACGCCGCCTGCCGCAGTTCTAGCTAGCCAGTCCGCGCTCGAGTGCGCCGAGCAGCGGCTTCGGCTGGCCGGCGTCGTCGAAAAAGAGCGGCGCATCGAGCGGCGGGTTCGGGTTTTCGCTCGGGCTGCGCAGCCAGGAGTCGCCATCGCGCAGGCCCCAGAGCGTGAGGGCGAACCGTTGCGCGGGCTTCAGCCGCGCGAAAGCCTCGCCGACCTCGCCGGCCAGGCGCGCCTGGCGTTGGACGAGGTCCTCGCGAGAGGCGAAAGGCGCGCTGGCGCGGTTCAGGGAAATGTCGAGTTCCGAGACATGGATCGGCAGCCCGAGGGCGCCCAGCTCGGCGATGGCTGTCGTCACCGCGCCCGGCGCGAGATCGGCGGCCAAGTGGGTCTGCGCGCCCAAGCCGCTGAGCGGCGCGCCGGCCTTGAGCAGCGTTTCGGCCAGGCGAAGGTAGGTCGCGCGCTTCTGGGGCAGGCTCTCGAGATTGTAGTCGTTGATGAGCAGGACGGCGCCGGGGGCGGCCAAGTGGGCCTGGTCGAAGGCGCGGCGCATGTAGTCGACCTGGCCGAGGTTGCGGCTCCAGAGGCTGTCGCGCAGGCCTGCCCCGTCCTCGGCGACCGCCTCGTTGACCACGTCCCAACCCGGCGCCTGGCGATAGCGGCCGGCGACGGCGGCGATGTAGGCGTCGAAGGCCTTGCCGAAGGCCGCCGCGTCGCCGTCGAGGCGCGCGAACGCCAGCGGGGCCTGAGCATACCAGACCAGGGTGTGGCCGAAGAGGCGGACGCCGGCCTGGGCGGCGAAGGCGGCGATGGCGTCCGGCGCGTCGAACCGGAGCGAGCCGTCAGCCTGCGCGATGTACTCCATCTTCATCTGCCACTCGGGCGTGACCTGGGTGAACTGGCCGGCGATCAGCGCGGCATAGGCGGGATCGGCGAGGCGCTCTGCGGTGACGGCGCAGCCCACCGGGGCGGGCGCGACCGACTTGAGGGGCGCGATGCGCGCCGGCGCCGCCTGGCCGCGGGAGGCGGGGCTGCAGGCGGAGACGAGGGTCGCGCCGATGCCGGCCAGCAGGCCGCGCCGGGCCGGCGCGGCCTTGGGCGCAGTCACCGCGCCCTCTTGCGCGCGCCGAGATCGTCGAGCACGACGGCCTCGCGGCGGGCCTCGGCTTTGACGTCCGCCAGCCTGGCGTTCTCGGCCACCTGCTCGAACTTCTTCAGCGCCTCGAAGGCTTCAGACAGCGCGTCGCGGGCGCCGGCCTCTTCCGCCTCCAGCGCCGCGATCTCGCCCTGCAAGGCCGCGCGGCGCGTGCGGGTCGCGGCGAGGAAGCCGGCGCGGTACCAGCCCGCTTCGGCGTCGCGGTCGGCGAACAGGATCTCGGCCTCGGCTTCGGCCTCGAGCACGACCAGTCGGAGCTCGGCGCCGGAGCGCCGCTCGACCACGTCAGCCAGCCGGCGCTGGAGCGTCTCGATCTCGTAGGTTGAGATGCGGATCAGGGACTCGCGCCAGCTCATCCGCCTTCGCTCCTTGCGGAGCTACGGCGCGACCAGTTCGCGGGGAGGTGGCGCGTGGCCGGGCTTGCCGCGCCGAAGCACGGAGTGCGGAGGCTGGCGCGTCCGCCGAAGCCTTGGCGAAGGCGGATCATGCCGCGTCGCTCGCGAGGATGGCCTCGAGCTGCTGGAATCCGGCGTCGAGGCTCGTCCCCTCCTCCTTGTCCTGGCGCAGGAAGCTCTCGAGCGCCGGGTTGAGGCGGATGGCGCGGTCGACGTTCGCGTCGGAGCCCAAGCGATAGGCGCCGATGCGGATCAGCTCTTCCATGTCGGCGTAGGCCGCCAGCGCCTGGCGCGCCCGCGTCACGGTCTCGCGTTCGAAGGGCCGCTGGCAACCGGGCATGGTCCGGCTGATGGACTTCAGGACGTTGATGGCCGGAAAGCGGCCGCGCTCGGCGATGGTGCGCTCCATCACGATGTGGCCGTCGAGGATGCCGCGCACGGCGTCGGCGATCGGCTCGTTGTGGTCGTCGCCGTCCACCAGCACGGTGAAGAGGCCGGTGATCGCGCCGGCTTCGCTGCCGTCGGGGCGGATCGGCCCGGGCCCGGCGCGCTCGAGCAGCTTGGGCAACTCGCCGAAGACGGTCGGCGTGTAGCCCTTGGTGGTCGGCGGCTCGCCGGCCGCCAGCCCGATCTCGCGCTGGGCCATGGCGAAGCGGGTCACCGAGTCCATCAGGCAGAGCACGTCCTGATCCTGGTCGCGCAGGTACTCGGCGACGGCCATGGTCATGTAGGCGGCCTGGCGGCGCTTCAGCGCCGGCTCGTCGGAGGTGGCGACGACGACGATGGCGCGCTTCAGCCCCTCCTCGCCCAGCGTCTCCTCGATGAACTCGCGCACCTCGCGGCCGCGCTCTCCGATCAGGCCGACGACGACCGCGTCGCAGTCCGCCTCGCGCGCCAGCATCGACAGCAGCACCGACTTGCCGACTCCGGAGCCGGCGAACACGCCAAGCCGCTGGCCCTTGCAGCAGGTGGCGAAGGCGTTCAGGGCGCGGACGCCCAGGTCGAGCCGATCGCCGACGCGGCCGCGGGCGTGCGCGGCGGGCGGGGGCGCACGCAGGGCGTAGGTCGCGGGCCCCTGCGGCAGCGGGCCCTTGCCGTCGATCGGCAGGCCGAAGGCGTCGATCACCCGGCCCCGCCAGGCCAGCGTCGGGCGGACGGTCGCGGCGTCGGGTTCGATGCGGATCTCGGCGCCCGGCGCGACGCCCTCGAGCGCGCCGAAGGGCATGAGCAGAGCGCGGTCCTCGCGGAAGCCGACCACCTCCGCGTCCAGCGGGACGTTGGCGCGTCGCACGATGGCCGCTCTCGCGCCGACAGCCAGACGCGTCAAACCGCCGCGCGCTTCGATCAGGAGGCCGTTCACCGCCGCCACGCGCCCCGACACGGTCAGCGGATCGATGCGCTCCACGGCGGCGAGAAGATTCCGCAAACCTTGACTCCCCAACGAAAACGAGTCCGTCCGGCACGCTCGCCCAGCGGGCTTAAATTGGCGTGAACGTTCTGGCGCGCTCGCGGGATTCTCAACGAATCCAATGACAAAATTAGTTAACGCCGCCGCTTGCAGCGCGATTCCAAATCACCCTAGATTCGTTTTTGAAAGGTTCACGATTAACCAAGTTTAAAGGTCCTTAAGACTTTAGTTCGATCGTGTGCTTTCGGGGCGGAGACCGAGTTTCCGTGAATAGAGACCGCCTGCGCGCGGGGAGGGCTTGATGCGCGTCCTGTTGATTGAAGACGATAGCGCGACCGCGCAGAGCATCGAATTGATGCTCAAGTCCGAGGGATTCAACGTCTATACGACCGACCTCGGCGAGGAAGGGGTCGATCTGGGCAAGATCTACGACTACGACCTTATCCTCCTCGACTTGAACCTGCCCGACATGAGCGGCCTCGACGTGCTGCGCACCTTGCGCGTCGGCAAGATCAATACGCCGGTGATGATCCTTTCCGGCACGTCGGAAATCGACACCAAAGTGAAAACCTTCTCCGGCGGCGCGGACGACTACATGACCAAGCCATTCCACAAGGACGAGCTGGTGGCCCGCATCCACGCGGTCGTGCGCCGTTCGAAGGGCCACGCCCAGTCGGTCATCAAGACCGGCGACATCACCGTCAATCTGGACGCCAAGACCGTCGAGGTGAACACCGCCCGCGTGCACCTGACCGGCAAGGAATACCAGATGCTGGAGCTGCTCTCGCTCCGCAAAGGCACGACCCTGACGAAAGAGATGTTCTTAAACCACCTCTACGGCGGCATGGACGAGCCGGAGCTGAAGATCATCGACGTCTTCATCTGCAAGCTCAGGAAGAAGCTCGCCGCGGCGACGCACGGCAAGCATCACATCGAGACGGTGTGGGGCCGCGGCTACGTGCTGCGCGACCCGCAGGAAGACGCGAACGAAGCCGCCGCCTGAGGCCGGCCGACCGCCTGGCTAGCGCTTGCGGACGGGCACGCGGCTCGGGCGCAGATCGTCGTACCGATCGGGAACGATACGCGCCAGCAACAGGCTGACCGCCGCCAGCATGAGCGCGGCGACGGCGATGGCCGTGAGCGGTTCGGGCAT